>NZ_JACCBV010000001.1:1803169-2103697 GCF_013409785.1 Microbacterium immunditiarum | reverse complement strand
CACGACGTCGTAGTCTCGCGCGATGCGCTCGGCCATGAGGCGCGCGCGGTCGAGCCGTGACGAGCGGATGCGGTCCGTCATCGCCACGAGCGCGGCGTCGTCGGGGTCGAACAGGTACCCGAGCACGTGGACGCTGCGGTACTGGTGCTTCGCCGACAGCTCTATCCCCGGGATGAACGTCATGCCGAGCGACACGGCCGCCTCGGCCGCCTCCGCCCACCCCGCCGTCGTGTCGTGATCGGTCAGCGCGGCGGTGCGCAGCCCGTGGCGGTGCGCCGCGGCGAGCACGAGTGCGGGCGACTCGGTGCCGTCGGAACGGGTCGAATGGAGGTGAAGGTCGCTGGGGCCCTCGAAGCGCCGGTTCACCGCCATCCTCCGAGCGTAGCGGGGGCATCCGTCACGCCGCGCGCTCGGCAAGAACGCATGCTCTGTTTCGAGTTTTCTCAGCCTGCTCGCATAGAGTCGCCGAGTGCTCCGCCTCCTCGGGATCCTCGTCGCCGTGCTGTGCGCGATCGGCGCGGCGGTCCTGACCTGGCCCGCTTTCTTCCGGGTCGAGCGCGTCTATCCCGTCGCCCAACTGATCTCGTTCCGCAGCGTCATCCTCGTGGGGTTCGTGGTCGCCGTGGCGCTGTTCCTGCTCCTCGCGCTCGCGCGCCCCGTCCGTCGTTTCGCCCTCGCGATCGCCGCCATCGCGGTGGTCGCCGTCGTCGCGAACGTCGCGATCCTCGCCTCGCGCGGCACGGGCACCGAGACGCTCCCCGAGAAGACCGCCACGAGCGTGCGCGTGATGACGTGGAACACGGCCGGCGCCGCGACGCCGCCGGAGACCATCGCACGCATCGCCGTCGCGATGGACGCCGACATCGTCGCGCTCCCCGAGACGACGATCGAGACCGGCGAGGAGGTCGCGCTCGTCATGCGCGACCTCGGCCACCGCATGTGGGCCCACCACAGCGAGAACCCGTCGACGGAGTGGGACGCCGGCTCGACCACACTGCTCATCTCGCCCGAGCTCGGCGAGTACGCGATCATCGAGTCCTCGAGCAACGGCACGAGCAACACGTCGACCGTGCCGAGCGCCGTCGCTATGCCGACCTCCGGCGACGGCCCGATCGTCGTCGCGGCGCACGCGGTCGCGCCGCGACCGAGCTACATGCAGCACTGGCGCGACGATCTGCAGTGGCTCGCCGACCAGTGCGCGGTCGAGAACGTCATCCTCGCGGGCGACTTCAACGCGACGGTCGACCACATGTCCGACCTGGGCGTCGGGGGCGGGACACTCGGTCGCTGCCACGACGCCGCCGCCGCGAGCGGCAACGGATCGGTCGGCACGTGGACGACGAAGATGCCTCCCCTGCTGTCCGCGCCGATCGACCACGTCATGGCGACCGACGACTGGACCGCCACCGGCTCGATCGTGCTCGGCTCGATGGACGACTCTGGAAGCGACCATCGGCCGCTCATCGTGCAGCTGGAGCCGGCCGGCTGATCCGTCCTCACGGCTCGCCGGAGGTCCGTGCGAGACTGGACGAATGAGCACGACAGGCGACCCTTCGACGGGCTCAGGGACCGACACGATCCCTGCCGACTCCGCGACCACCGAGCCGACGGCCGAACCCCAGGCCGAGGAGAAGGTCACCACCAACCGGCGGCAGCCTTTCGGGCGCGGATTCCTCGACACGATCTCGACCGGCTGGGCGGACCGGCCCGAGTCGCTCCCGCCGCAGCGTGAGCAGGCGCCGTATGCCGCCAAGCGGCGCGACGCGGTGTCGGCAGCGTTCCCCGGAAAGCGCCTCGTCATTCCCGCGGGCGACCTCAAGCAGCGCAGCAACGACACCGACTACCCGTTCCGCGCGCACTCGGCATTCACGCACCTGACCGGCTGGGGATCCGACGCCGAACCGGGCTCCGTGCTCGTGTTCGACCCGCGCGACGAGGGCGGTCACGACGTCACGCTCTACTTCCGCGAGCGCGCCGACCGCACGACGGCGGAGTTCTACTCGGATGCCTCGATCGGCGAGTTCTGGATCGGCCCCCGCCCGGCGCTGGCGGGCGTGGCATCCGATCTCGGCATCGCGACCTCGCACGTCGACGACTTCGTGGCAGGAGACGCCGACCTCGTGCTCGACCACGACGACGAGCTCACGCGTTTCGTCTCGGAGCTGCGTCTCGTCAAAGACGAGTACGAGGTGGACCAGATGCGACTCGCGGTCGACGTGACGGCGCGCGGGTTCGACGACATCGTCGAGAACCTGCCGCGCATCGTCGAGCACCCGCGCGGCGAGCGCGTCGTCGAGGGCGTGTTCCACCTGCGCGCACGCAGCGAGGGCAACTGGGAGGGCTACGACACCATCGCGGCATCCGGCCCGCACGCGTGCTATCTGCACTGGACGCGCAACGACGGCACCGTCGTGCCGGGAGACCTCATCCTCATCGACGCGGGCGTCGAGGTCGACAGCCTGTACACGGCCGACATCACGCGCACCATTCCGGTCAGCGGGCGCTTCACCGACGTCCAGCGCAAGGTCTACGAGACGGTTCGCGAGGCGGCGGATGCCGCGTTCGCCGCCGCCCGTCCGGGAGTGACCTTCCGCACGGTGCACGAGACCGCGATGCGCGTCATCGCGCGGCGCGTCGCCGAGTGGGGGCTGCTGCCCGTGACCGCCGAGGAGGCGCTCGACGCCGACAAGGGCGGCCAGCACCGGCGGTACATGGTGCACGGCACGAGCCATCATCTCGGCATCGACGTGCACGACTGCGCGCAGGCGCGGCGCGAGATGTACTACGACGGCCTGCTCGAGCCGGGCATGGTGTTCACGATCGAGCCGGGCCTGTACTTCCAGATCGACGATCTCACGGTCCCCGAGGAGTACCGCGGCATCGGCGTGCGCATCGAGGACGACATCCTCATCACAGAGGACGGACCCGTGAACCTGTCCGCGGCGATCCCCCGCACCGCCGACGAGGTCGAGGAATGGGTCGCGCGACTGTCGACCGGTCGTTGAACGGGCGCAGCGAGACGACGCGCCCGTGACCTACACCGCTCCCCCGTCGTTCACGACGCGGCCGACGCTATCGGGCACGTTCGGCATGGCCGCGTCGACCCACTGGATCGCCACGGCGACCGCGCAGTCGGTGCTCGAACGCGGGGGAAACGCGTTCGACGCGGCGGTCGCGGGCGCCTTCGTGCTGCACGTCGTCGAACCGCACCTCAACGGCCCCGGGGGCGACCTCGTCGGAATCTTCGCGACTGCGGAAGACCCGACGCCGACCGTGCTCATGGGCCAGGGGCCGGCGCCCGAAGGCGCGACGATCGACCACTACCGCTCCGAAGGCCTCGACCTCGTGCCCGGCGCGGGCGGGCTCGCGGCCGCCGTCCCGGGTGCCGTCGACGCCTGGCTCCTGCTGCTGCGCGACCACGGCACGTGGGAGGTCGCCGATGTGCTGTCGTATGCGATCCGCTACGCGCGCGATGGCGTGCCGCTCGTGCCGCAGGCCGCCGCCACGATCGCGCGGGTGGCTGAGCTGTTCGCGAAGCACTGGCCGACCTCGGCGGAGCTGTGGATGCCGGATGGCGAGCCTCCCGCACCGGGCTCGGTCGTCCGAAATCCTTCGTATGCCGACGTCCTCGACGGGCTGTGCCACGCGTCGTGCACCGTGCGCGACGACGGCCCCGTCGGCCGCGCGGCCCGCATCGACGCCGCGCGGCGCGAGTGGAAGACGGGGCTCGTGGCACACGAGGCATCCGCGTTCCTGTCGACCCCGCACCGGCACTCGGAAGGCGGCGAGCATGCGGCCGTCATCTCGGCCGACGACTTCGCCGGGTTCGACGCGTCGTACGAGCCCGCCGTGACGGCCGAGTTCCGCGGGGCGACGGTCGCGAAGGCGGGCGCGTGGACGCAAGGACCGGCGCTGCTTCAAACGCTGCGGATGCTGGATCCGCTCGACGCCGACCGCCTCGACCCCTCGCAGGAGGTCGGCGCGCACACGATCCTCGAGGCGCAGAAGCTCGCGTACGCCGACCGCGACGCGTGGTACGGGGACGCCGACGTGGATCTCGAGACCCTGCTGTCGGAGGACTACGCCGCTGAGCGGCGAGAGCTCATCGGCGACGAGGCCTCCGCCGAGCACCGGCCAGGCACCCCCGGCGGGCGCGACGGCTTCCGTCCGCCGCTGCGCACGAAGGACGCGTTCGCCGCCGCGGCGGGCACCGGTGAGCCGACCGTCTCGACGAGCGGCCGCACGCGCGGTGACACATGCCACATCGACGTGCTCGACCGCTGGGGCAACATCGTGTCGGCGACACCATCGGGCGGCTGGCTGCAGTCGTCGCCGACGATCCCGGCGCTCGGCTTCTGCCTGGGCACGCGCCTGCAGATGACGTGGCTGGAGCGGGGGCATCCGTCGTCTCTGCTTCCCGGCAAGCGGCCCCGCACGACGCTCACGCCGACGCTCGTGCTGCGGGGCGGCGCGCCGTGGTTCGCGATGGGCTCGCCTGGCGGCGACCAGCAGGACCAGTGGCAGCTGCTCGCGCTGCTGCGCATGCTCGTGGGCGGCTACCGCGCGCAGGAGGCGATCGACGCGCCCGCGCTGCACACGACCGCGATGCCCGAGTCGTTCTGGCCGCGCACGTGGACTCCGGCCGGCGCCGTCGTCGAGGACCGCCTGGGCGACGCCGTGATCGACGGCCTCGAGCGGCGCGGGCACGTCGTCACGCGCGCGGGCGACTGGACGCTCGGCCGCGTGTCGGCGGTGGGGACGGATGCCGCAACCGGCCTGCTGTGGGCGGCGGCGAACCCGCGCGGCATGCAGGGGTACGCGGCGGGGCGCTGAGCGCGGGACGACACCGTGACCGGCCCGCCTAGATATGGATGATCTGCGCGAGATCGTCGGGACACCGCTCGCGTTGAGCGCCGAAAGCCTGCGCGAGGCGGCGGTGCTGGCGTCCTCACACGGTCTCTCGTTCTACGACGCGAGCTGGGCAGCTGCCGCGCGCGGTTTGGGGATCGTGCTGGTCAGTACCGACGGACGTCTCCAAGAGGCCGGACTCGCCGAATCCGCCGCCGAGACCGTCGCCCGTCTGAGACTGTCGGTTCCGCCCGCACGGTGACGAACGCGGCTCGTCCGGCGGCGCCCGACATCCACCCACTCAGTACCAGGCGTGGATTCCGCGCCCGCCGCGGGTGTCACACAGGAATGCGAGCGCGCACGAACCTCGCGACCAGCGGCGCGAGGCCCGCGCCGATCTCCTCGGCGGGCCGCTTGCGGCCCTTGACCTCGAACGAGTGGCCGCCGCCCTCGATCCACTCGACGGTCGCGTCCTGACACGACGCGACCGCCGCTTCGAGCCCCTCGTGCGGGACGACGAACGGGTCGACCGTGCCCTCGACGAACAGCTGCGGCGCGGCGATCCGCGGCAGGTGCGCCGAGCGGTCCTTCTCGGGCTGCCCCGGCGGATGCAGCGGATACCCGAGGTACACGAGCCCCGCCGGTGAGATGGCCCCCTCCGCGGCGGCCATCGACGCCATGCGGCCGCCGTACGACTTGCCCGCCGCGACGAACGGCACGCCGGCGAGTGCCTCGCGCGCGGCGGCCTCGACCGCGGACCACATCGCGATCGCATGAGCGGCGGGTCCGGGCATCCGTCGACCCGCCTCGACATAAGGGAAGTTGAACCGCAGCGTCGCGAGGCCCTCATCGCGCAGGGCGCGCGCGAAGCCGACGAGGAACGGATGCCGGTACCCCGCGCCCGCGCCGTGGGCGATCGCGACCGCGGCCCACGGGTCTGCTTCGGGCAACTCGAGGTCGCACGACACCGCGACGGACCCCGCGGGCAGCGCCACCGGGATCGGAGAGTCGACGAGCGTCATCGCTGCCATCCTCGCGTACGCCGTGTCACGTGTCGATGTCGATCGTGCCGTCGCGGGCCGCCCAGAACTCGAGGTTCTCGCGCGCGCTGAGCTTCGTGTTCCCGTCGAGCGCCGTCACGACGCCCTTGCGGCCGCGCAGCCGGTACTCGCGGCGAAGATCGGCGACCTCGATGACGGGGTCACCGGGCGCGGGACTCACGCGCGGTCGTCTCGCTCGTCGGGCGCAGGGGATGCACTCGGGTCGGACCGGTCGTCGTCCGCACCGTCTTCTTCCGGCGCGGCGGATGCGGCATCCGTCGATTCGTCATCGGTGTCTGGCCCACCGCTCTCGACGACCCGCTCGCCGTAGCGCGGCGGTTCTGCGGGAGGAGCGACTCGCTGCCCGTACAGCGGCGGCTCGCCGGCCGTCGGGGCGGCCTGCGGAGGCACGGGCTCAGTCGTGCCGAGGACCTGACGCGCGCGGTGGACGCTCGACGAGGCGACGTGGACCTCGTAGTGCTCGGCGACGACCTGCATGACCGACGCGTAGTCACGACGACGGCGGACGAAGGAGTACGTCACGAGGCTCAGCAGCATGCCGATCGCGATGCCCACGAAGAGCACGCCGACGAACGCCTGGATGGGCACGGTCGGGGATCCGAGCACGAAGATCGCTGCGAAGAGGAGGCCGAGCAGCAGGCCGTTGATCGCGCCGGAGCGCGCGGCGGCGGCGTAGCCGAGGCGACCCGTGACGCGCTCGACAGAGCGCAGGTCGTGGCCGACGATCGAGATCTCGCGCGCGGGGATCTCGCCGGCGATGAGCGTCGAGACGGCCTTCTGCGCCGCCTCGTAGGTGGGAAAGCTCGCCACGGTCTGGCCCGTGTCTTCAGGGCCCTGCGGGAAGCGACCGCCCATCATGCTCATGTCCCTCATCCTTGCACGGACCCCGGACTACGCTGGACGGGTGAGCACGCAGAGGGTATTCGTCGCGCGCCTGTCCGGGTGCTCGGTCTTCGACCCCGCCGGCGACCGGCTCGGCAAGGTGCGAGACGTCGTCGTGATCTACCGCAAGGACGATCCGCCGCGCGTCGTGGGTCTCGTGGTCGAGATCCCCGGGCGCAGACACGTGTTCATGTCCATCGGGCGCGTGACCTCGATCGCGACGGGCCAGGTCATCGCGACGGGGCTCATCAACGTGCGCCGGTTCCAGCAGCGCGGCGGCGAGGTGCGCGTCATGGCCGAGCTGCTCGGCCGCCGCGTCTACTTCAAGGACGGATCCGGCCACGGGGTCATCGAGGACGTCGCGATCGAGCGCAACCGCGCGGGAGAGTGGGACGTCGGCCAGCTCTTCCTGCGCCGCCCCAAGACGAGCGCGTCGCCGTTCGCGAAGGGCCCGACGACGTTCGCGCACTGGTCCGAGGTGCGCGAGCGCCAGACTCCGGGTGAGGCGCAGTCCGCCGAGCAGCTCATCGCGACCTATTCCGACCTCAAGCCCGCCGACCTCGCCAACACGCTGCTCGACCTGCCCGAGGAGCGCCTCATCGAGGTCGCCGAGGAGCTTCCCGACGACCGCCTCGCCGACGCGCTCGAAGAGATGCCCGAAGACGAGCAGGTCCACATCCTCGAGGCGCTCGGCGACGAGCGCGCCGCCGACATCCTCGACGCGATGGAGCCCGACGACGCAGCCGACCTGCTCGGGCAGCTCTCGGAGGAGCGGTCGGAGGAGCTGCTCGAACTCATGGAGCCCGAGGAGGCGGAGGACGTGCGCGCCCTCCTGAAGTACGGCCCCGACACGGCGGGCGGTCTCATGACGAGCGAGCCCATCGTGCTGTCGGCCGACGCGACCGTCGCCGAGGCGCTCGCGCTCATCCGCCGGCACGAGCTGCACCCCGCGCTCGCGGCGGCCGTGTTCGTGACGCTTCCGCCGTACGAGACGCCGACAGGGCGCCTGCTGGGCACGGTCCACTTCCAGCGGATGCTCCGCTACCCCCCGCACGAGCGCCTGGGCACCATCATCGATGACACGCTCGAACCGGTGCCGGCGACCGCGTCGGCCACCGAGGTCGCACGCCTCCTCGCCAGCTACAACCTCGTTTCGCTGCCGGTCGTCGACCAGGCTCACCGCCTCGTGGGCGCGGTCAGCGTCGACGACGTGCTCGACTACCTCCTTCCCGACGACTGGCGATCCCATGACGCCGACGATGAACAGCCGCAGGAGACCGTTCCCACGACCACCGCGAGCATCCCGAGGAGGCGCTGATGGCCCGTCCGACCCGCCGTGCGGCGCTGGATGCCCCGCTCGGGCGCTCCGGCGTCCTGGGACCGCGCCCCGCCCAGCCCTCACGCGACCGCTTCGGCCGCTTCACCGAGTGGATCGCGCGCAACATGGGCACCCCGGCGTTCGTCCTCGGGCTCACGATCTTCTGCGCGGCGTGGATCCTGTGGAACACGATCGGGCCGGAGGAGCTGCGCTTCGACTCGGCCGAGCTCGGGTTCACCGCGCTCACTCTCGTGCTGTCGCTGCAGGCGTCGTACGCCGCTCCCCTGATCCTGCTGGCGCAGAACCGCCAGGACGACCGCGACCGCGTGCAGATCGAGCAGGACCGCCAGCGCTCCGAGCGAAACCTCGCCGACACCGAGTACCTCGCGCGCGAGATCGTCGCGCTGCGCATGGCGCTCACGGAGGTCAGCGACGAGGTCATCACGCGCGACGTGCTGCGCACCGAGCTCAAGGCGCTGCTCGAGCAGCTCCAGCCGAGCGGCGAGGCCGGTGACGCCGGCCGATCGACGTGACCGACGAGCTCGCGGCCCGCGTGCGCGCAGCGGTGGGGGCCGTGAGCGATCCCGAGCTGCGGCGGCCGATCTCCGAGCTCGGCATGGTGCGCGACATCTCGGTCGAGGGCGGGACGGCGAGAGTCGGCATCGTCTTGACGATCGTCGGATGCCCCGCCGCCACCCGCATCGAGAGCGACGTGCGCGCGGCCGCCGCCTCGGTGCCCGGGATCGACGCGGTGGAGGTCGCGGTCGGGGTCATGACACCCGCCGAACGAGCCGAGCTCACCGAGAAGCTGCGCGCCGGTCGTCCCGCCCGCCAGATGCCCTTCGGCCCTGACTCGCTCACCCGGGTGATCGCCGTCACGAGCGGCAAGGGCGGAGTCGGCAAGTCGACCGTGACCGCGAACCTCGCGGTGGCGCTCGCGGCGCGCGGCCTCGCAGTCGGCCTCGTCGACGCCGACGTGCACGGCTTCTCGATCCCGGGTCTGCTCGGCCTGGTCGACGCCGACGGACTGCCGCCCCACCCCACGCGCATCGACGACCTCATGCTCCCGCCCGTCGCGCACGGCGTGAAGACGATCTCGATCGGGATGTTCCTGCGGCGCGGGCGCTCCGACGAGCCGCTGGGCGCGGTCGCGTGGCGCGGTCCGATGCTGCACCGGACCGTGCAGCAGTTCCTCACCGACGTGTACTTCGGCGACCTCGACGTGCTGCTCCTCGACATGCCGCCCGGGACCGGCGACGTCGCGATCTCGGTCGGCCAGCTGCTGCCCCACGCGGACGTCGTCGTCGTCACGACGCCGCAGGCCGCGGCATCCGATGTCGCCATCCGCAGCGGACTCGTCGCGCGCCAGACCGGTCAGCGCGTCGTCGGCGTCGTCGAGAACATGGCCGGCCTCACACTCCCCGACGGGACGACCGTCGACCTGTTCGGGTCGGGCGGCGGCGCCGAGGTGGCCGCGGCGCTGTCCCACGAGGGCGAGGAGGTGCCCGTGCTCGCGTCGATCCCGCTGAGCCCCGAGCTGCGCGCGGACGGGGACGCCGGAACGCCGGTCGTCGTCACCCACCCGGATGACCCCGCCGCCGTCGCGATCACGCGTCTCGCCGAGAGACTCGGCGGTCCGCGCGGCCTCGCGGGCCGGTCGCTCCCGATCCGGCCCTCCTGATCCGGGGCTCTACGTCGCTTCGGCGTCGAACGGCGGGGTCTCCCCCGCGGTGAGGCGCCGGGGCGGCTCGGGCGGCGTGAGCGGCGCCGTGACCGCTGCCGCCGTGCCCGCGGCCTTGACGGTCGCGATGGGCGGGTCGTCGAGCAGCGCCTCGCGGATGATGCGCCTCGGGTCGTACTGGCGCGGGTCGAGAGTGCGCCAGTCGATGTCGTCGAAGTCCTCGCCCATCTCGTCCTTGACGCGGGTCTTCGCGTTCTGAAGGTAATCGCGCACGCGTCGTGTCGCGCGTGCGAGCGCCTCCGCGTAGCGCGGCAGCCGCTCGGGGCCGACCACGAATGCGGCGATCACACCGATCAGCAGAAGCTTCTCGATCGTGAGGCCGAAGAACATGCACACAGGTTACCGCCGTGTGCCTGTGCGGGCGGCATGATTCCGGGCCGTAGGCTGTCGCAGGAGGAGGACCATGGCCGATCAGCACGCGAACAACCGCTTCGCCGACGAGGCGACCGTCGAGCCCGACCACATCGTGCGCGCACGAGCGCACGCGCTCGAGCTCGGCGCGGCGCCGGTGAGCCCCGCGGTCGGCGCGCAGTGCGCCGTCATCGCGGCGGCGTCCCAGGCGCTGAACATCGTCGAGATCGGCACGGGGGCGGGCGTCTCGGGCCTGTGGCTGCTCCACGGCTCGCCGCGCGCGACCCTGACGACGATCGACAACGAGCCCGAGCACCTGGGCGTCGCGCGCAAGGCGTTCGCCGACGCGAGGATCCCGCCCGCACGTGCCCGCTTCATCACGGGGCGCGCCTCAGAGGTGCTCCCGCGCATGAACGAGGCGTCGTACGACATCGTGCTCGTCGACGCCGACCCCGAGGGGGTCATCGAATACGTCGAGCACGGGCTGAGGCTCGTGCGCGCCGGCGGCACCGTGCTCGTGCCCCGTGTGCTCGCGGGGGGCGCCGTCGCGGACCCGGTGCGCCGCGATCCCGTGACCTCGGCCTACCGCTCGCTCATCCAGGAGACCCAGGCCTCGCCCGCCGTCATCGGCGCTCTGTCCATCGTCGGTGAGGGACTGCTTCAGCTCACCACGCGCCCGGCGGAGTGAACAGCCCGTCCCATCCGCGGAGACGACGGAACGGCCGGTCCCTCAGGACCGGCCGTTCCGAAGTCGCGACTCAGGCGGCGTTGACGACACCGCCCAGGACGTCATAGAGCTCCTTGGCCTCGGCGTCGTTCACCGAGACGACGAGGCGCCCACCGCCCTCGAGCGGAACACGGACGATGATGAGGCGCCCCTCCTTAACGGCCTCCATCGGCCCGTCTCCGGTTCTCGGCTTCATCGCTGCCATGGTGGCTCCCTTTCGTCGTAGGTCTGCCTCCCAAGTTTATCGTGCCCTGACAACGCGGGGAAAAGCCGGGGCGCCCTGTGGAGAACGTTTTCCGCGTCAGGGGATCTGCCAGAACGTATTCCCCAGCCCGTACATGTTGAAGATCCACCACCATTGGCCGAGCAGGCCGACGGCGAGTACGCCGAACCGCCACCACGGCGATCTCGGCATCGCGACCGCCCCCCACAGCGGCGACAGCGGCACGAGCAGACGGAAGATGCTCGACTGCGGGAAGAACACCGCGAGCAGGTACACGACGTAGCTCGCCGCCCAGAGGCGCAACTCCACCCCGAGCCGCTTCACGTGCGGTTCGAACAGCAGCAGAGCCGCGATCGCCGCCACGAGGATGACGAGCGCGACGATGCCGAGCCAGCCCGGAAGGCCCCACGTGCTGAACCAGAAGTCCGCACCGAGCACGAACCCGTCGAACGGCACGAAGGCGCCGCTCCATCCGGGCAGCCAGTTGCGGCGCCACGCGAGCTCGGTCGCGAGGTACGCTGTCGGATCGCCCGTGACGATCCCGGCGATGACCTGCCACGAGAACCCGACGAACGCGGCGATCAGGCCGAGCGCGACGATGTGCACGACCTCCCGGATCGGGAGCGGGTCCCGTCGGCGCGCGAACCACCGCGCGATGCCGTACAGCGCGAGGAACAGCGAGAACGCGAGCACTCCAGGCCGCGTGAACCCCATCGCGGGCACGAGCAGGTACAGCCAGCCGAACCGCCGTCGCATGACGAGCCACAGCGCCAGGAAGAGGAACAGCAGGAAGAGCGACTCGGCGTACGCGACCTGGAACAGCGCCGCGAGCGGCCCGGCCGCGAAGAACACCACGGCCCACATCGCCATCGCGTCGTCGCCGCGCAGGCGCAGCATCCGGTACAGCACCAGGCACGCGAGATAGCCGGCCGCGAGCGACACCGCGACCGCCCCCGCGGGCCACGAGCCGAACGCGAGGCCGACGGCGCTCGACAGGTACGGGTAGACCGGCATGAACGCCCACTGATTCTCGGCGACCAACCCGTCGTCGGTGAGCGGCAGCTCGGCCGGGTACCCGTTGACCGCGGTGTACCAGTACCACTGGCCGTCCCACCCGGTCGCGAGACCCGCGAGGCCGGGGTTGACCCCGAAACGGGAAGAAGGGCCGGATGCCGCATCCGCCGTCACGAAGAACAGCGTCGTCACCACGCGGGCCAGCACGTACACGATGAGCACGCGCACCGAGACCGGCAACGCCGCCCACCCGCGACGCAGCGCGTCCCAGGTGCCGCGCGGCGCGCTCAGCTCAGCCACGCCCGCAGACCGCGCTCGACGTCCTCGATCTGCGCGAGCGGCACACGCTCCTCGTCGTGGTGGGCGAGGCTCGCGTCGCCAGGACCGTAGTTGACGGCCGGCACGCCGAGCGCCGAGAAGCGCGCGACATCCGTCCAGCCGTACTTGGGCCGTGGCTCGGCGCCGACGGCGGCGACGAACTCCTGCGCGAGCGGCGCGTCGAGACCGGGACGGGCTCCCGGCGCGATGTCGACGACCTCGACCTCGAATCCGTCCATGACCCCACGGACGTGGGCGACGGCCTCGTCGGGCGTGCGGCTCGGGGCGAAGCGGTAGTTGACCTCGACCTCGCACAGGTCGGGGATCACGTTCCCCGCGATGCCGCCCCGGATGCGCACGGCGTTGAGACCCTCGCGGTAGGCCAGGCCGTCGACCGCGACCTCCTGCGGCACGTAGTCCGCGAGACGGCCGAGGATCGGCGCGGCGCGGTGGATCGCGTTCTCGCCCATCCACGCCCGGGCACTGTGCGCGCGGACGCCGTGCGTGCGCACGATCGCGCGCAGGTTGCCGTTGCATCCGCCCTCGACCTGCCCGTTGCTCGGTTCGCCGAGGATCGCGAAGTCGCCCGCGAAGAGGTCGGGACGCGTGCGCGACAGGCGTGTCAGGCCATTGAGGTCGGCGTCGACCTCCTCGTGGTCGTACCACATCCACGTGATGTCGACGCGGGGCGAGACGAGCTCGGCCGCGAGCTTGAGCTGCACCGCGACGCCCGCCTTCATGTCGACGGTGCCCCTTCCCCACAGCATCCGCTCGCCATCGGCGCCGATCTCGCGGGTGGGCAGGTTGTGGTTGACGGGCACTGTGTCGATGTGACCCGCGATCACGACGCGCTGCGCACGACCGAGGTTCGTACGCGCGACGATCGTGTCTCCGTCGCGATACACGTCGAGATGCGCGAGCCGGTGCACGGCGTGATCGATCGCGTCAGCGAGGGTCTTCTCCTCACCGGAGACGCTCGGGATGTCGCAGATCGTGCGGGTGAGATCGACGGAGGACGCGGAGAGGTCGAGCACCGGCATCCGTCGAGTCTATCGACCCGCCCTGCTTCGACCCGCCCGCATGATCCGCCTGGCGGCACCCAGCCACCGGCGCATCCGACGGACCGCGCTACCGTTGAGGACATGACTGATTCGCGGTGGGTGTGGGCGATCGGACTCGCGACGAGCTCCGAGAACGGGACCATTCTCGACACGTGGTACCCCGAGCCGAAGTTCGGCCGCCTCCCGCTCGGCTACGACCCCGCCATGCCGCCGGAGGACCTCGAGCGCCACGCCGTTCCCGACCCGCGCCGCGGCGTCACGGTCGACATCGTCACGGTCGAGATCGACCTCGACGAGGCGCCCGCCTCGACGCCGGACGCGTACCTGCGCCTGCACGCGCTCTCCCACCGGCTCGTACGCCCGAACGAGGTGAACCTGGACGGGATCTTCGGTCACCTGCCGAGCGTCGCGTGGACCAACGCGGGACCCATGCACCCCGACGACGCGACGCGCCTGCGTCCGTTCCTGCAGCGGGACGGCATCCAGGTTCAGGGGCTCGACAAGTTCCCGAGGCTGCTCGACTACGTCACGCCGCCGGGGGTGCGGATCGCGGATGCCTCGCGCGTGCGCCTCGGCGCATACCTCTCCCCCGGCACGACCGTCATGCACGAGGGCTTCGTGAACTTCAACGCCGGCACCCTGGGCGCCTCCATGGTCGAGGGACGCGTCTCGCAGGGCGTCGTGGTCGGCGACGGGAGCGACATCGGCGGCGGCGCGTCCATCATGGGCACGCTCTCGGGCGGCGGCGCCCACAGGATCTCGGTCGGCGCGCGCACGCTCCTCGGCGCGAACGCGGGCATCGGCATCTCGCTCGGCCACGACTGCGTCGTCGAGGCCGGCCTCTACGTGACGGCCGGCACGAAGGTCGTGCTCCCCGACGATCCGCGCACCGCCGACGGCGCCCTGCCGTCGGTGAAGGCCGTCGAGCTGTCGGGGCGCGACGGGCTGCTGTTCCGCCGCAACTCGCTCACGGGCGCCGTCGAGGCGGTGCGGCGCGAGGGCGTCGGCGTGACGCTCAACGAGGCGCTGCACGCCTGACGCGGGTCGCGAGCGCGGAGATGGGGGCGGATGCCGCGGCATCCGCGCTCGCTCGTCTCGAGCCTCAGGCTGTGCCCGGGTAATTGCGCTCGGGCGAGCCCACGTAGAGCTGCTGCGGGCGGCCGATCTTCGAGTGCGGGTCGTTGACGGCCTCGCGCCACTGCGCGAGCCAGCCGGGAAGGCGGCCGATGGCGAACAGCACCGTGAACATGCGGGTGGGGAAGCCCATCGCCTTGTAGATGACGCCGGTGTAGAAGTCGACGTTCGGGTAGAGGCGGCGCTCCTTGAAGTAGTCGTCCTCGAGGGCGATCTCCTCAAGCTCTTTCGCGAGGTCGAGCAGCGGGTCGTGCACTCCGAGCTCGCGCAGCACCTCGTCGGCCGACTCCTTCACGAGCTTCGCGCGCGGGTCGTAGTTCTTGTAGACCCGGTGGCCGAAGCCCATGAGCTTGACGCCGTCCTCCTTGTTCTTGACGCGCTCGACGAAGCGCTGCACCGACTCGCCCGACTCGCGGATGCGGGCGAGCATGTCGAGCACCGCCTCGTTCGCACCGCCGTGGAGCGGACCGTAGAGGGCGTTGATGCCGGCCGAGATCGACGAGAACTGGTTGGCGCCGGTCGAGCCGACCAGGCGCACGGTCGAGGTCGACGCGTTCTGCTCGTGGTCCTCGTGGAGGATGAGGAGGCGCTCGAGCGCGCGCGACATGACCGGGTTCACCTCATAAGGCTCGCTGAGCACGCCGAAGTTGAGCTTGAGGAAGTTGTCGACGAAGCCCAGCGAATTGTCGGGGTACAGGAACGCCTGGCCGATGCTCTTCTTGTGCGCGTACGCCGCGATCACGGGCAGCTTGGCGAGCATGCGGATCGTGTTGAGCTCGACGAACTCGGGGTTGGCGGGGTCGGACTCGCGCTCGTAGTAGGTCGACAGCGCCGACACGGCCGACGACAGCACCGACATCGGATGTGCCGTGTGCGGCAGCGCCGAGAAGAAGCGCTTGAGGTCTTCGTGCAGAAGCGTGTGGCGGCGGATGCGGTCGTCGAAGGCCGCGAGCTCGTCAGGAGTCGGCAGCTCTCCGTAAAGCAGCAGCCAAGCGACCTCGAGGTAGGTGCTGTTCTGCGCGAGCTGCTCGATGGGGTAGCCGCGATAGCGGAGGATTCCCTTGTCGCCGTCGATGTAGGTGATCGCCGACGTCGTCGCGGCGGTGTTGACGAACCCGTAGTCCAGCGCCGTGTGGCCGGTCTGCCGCGTGAAGGTCGAGATGTCGACGCTGGGGACGCCGTCGGTGCCGTGCAGCACGGGGAATTCGGCCGTTCGTTCACCGATGGTCAGAATCGCCTTGACCGGCTGAGTGACCGCGTCGTTCACGGAGCCTCCTCGCGTTGTGAGTCGTACCGGGGGGTGGTGCGGGTCACGCCGGGAGGCGGGGTTCCGCGAACCGTGACGGGGCGGAGAGATGCTCGCCACCGCGCCCCTACAGCCTATCTGGCCACCGGGCGTAGTGCGGACACAGCCAACCCCTGCACCCGTTCGATGGAGGATTCCGACGAATGCGACGCGTCACGCGCGCCGCAGGCGGTCCGCAGCCTCGTCGATGCGCTCATCCGTCGCGGTGAGCGAGAACCGCACGTGCTCGGGGAAGTGAGCACCGTAGAAGTGCCCCGGACCGGCCAGGATGCCCAGGTCGGCAAGCCTTCCGAGGCTGTCCCACCCGTCGCGGCCCTCGGTCGCCCACACGTAGAGTCCCGCCTCGCTGTGGTCGACGCGGAATCCCGCCGCCTCGACCGCCGGCCGCAGCACGTCGCGCCGGCGACGATACAGCGCCTTCTGCTCCTCGACGTGCGCGTCGTCGGCGAGCGCCGCCGCCATCGCCGCCTGCACGGGTGCCGGCAGCATGAGGCCCAGGTGCTTGCGCGCCGTGAGCAGTCGCGCGACGAGGTCGGCGTCGCCCGCGACGAAGGCCGCGCGGTAGCCGGCGAGATTCGACTGCTTGCTGAGCGAGTACACCGACAGCAGGCCGCCGAGGCTCCCTCCCGACGCTCGGGGGTCGAGCACCGACGGGATGGGCTCGCGATCCCACGGCGCGTCCCAGCCGAGCTCGGCGTAGCACTCGTCGGATGCCAGGACCGCCCCGATCTCGCGCGCCCGGTCGGCCGCGGCGCGCAGCGCCGCCGCGTCGAGGACGCGCCCGTCGGGATTGCCGGGCGAGTTGATCCAGACGAGCTTCGCGTCGACCGGCCACTCGGCCGGGTCGTCGGCGGCGACCGGCGTCGCGCCGACGAGCTTGGCCCCCACCTCGTACGTCGGGTAGGCGGCGCGCGGGTGCACGACGACGTCGCCGGGGCCGAGCCCGAGCAGGAGGGGCAGCAGCGCGACGAGCTCCTTCGACCCGATCGTCGGGAGGACGTTCTCGGCGCCGAGCGCCGTGACGCCTCGGCGGCGCGCGTACCACGCGGCGATGGCCTCACGAAGGGCTGGAGTGCCGACGGTCTGCGGGTACGCGTGGGCGTCCGTCGCCCGCGCGAGCGCCTCGGCGATGACGGGCGGCGTCGGGTCGACGGGCGAGCCGACCGACAGGTCGACCATCCCGTCGGGGTGTGCGCGGGCGCGGGCGGCGTAGGGCGCGACCGAGTCCCACGGGTACTCCGCGAGGTCGGCGACCCCCATCAGGGAGCCTGCGGCGGAAGGGCGGCGATGATCGGGTGGTCCTTGTGGATCACGCCCACCTTGGCTGCGCCGCCGGGTGAGCCGATGTCGTCGAAGAACTCGACGTTCGCCTTGTAGTAGTCCTGCCACTCATCGGGAAGGTCGTCTTCGTAGTAGATCGCCTCGACGGGGCACACTGGCTCGCACGCGCCGCAGTCGACGCACTCGTCGGGGTGGATGTAGAGGCTGCGTTCGCCCTCGTAGATGCAGTCGACCGGACACTCGTCGATGCAGGCGCGGTCCTTGACGTCCACGCACGGGAGGGCGATCACATAAGTCACGGCACCCAGTCTAGGCCGAGCGGTCGGCTGCGGATGCCTCGCCCGCCGTTCGCGCGGGAGTCGCGGCATCCGTGTCTTCGCCCTCGTCTTGAGCCGTCGTCGTCATGCGCGGCAGGTGCTCGGGCCACGCCACCACCAGCGCCACCAGCAGCGGAACGGAGATCGTCCACACGACGCCGAGGCTCGTCTGCGGCACCACGACGGAGCCGCCCGGCCCCGCCCCTGAGAAGACGAGCGTCGCGACCATGAGCCCGAGGCCCGTGCCGAGCGCCGCCCAGCGGTCGGACGTGAGGAGCCGCACGGCGGCGAGCAGCGCCCCCGAGCCGATGAGCGCGAGAATCAGCCCCAGCGGGAACCACGCGAGCGTGTAGGCGTGCGCGATGGTGCCGGCGACCCCGTAGACGGCGCCCGCGACGAACGCGACGATCCACGTGCCGACGCGGGACCACGAGAACATCACCGGGCAAGTCTAGATCCCTGCGGTCCGCGGCCCCGCGTCAGGCCGCCCAGCCCCACAGCCGCAGCAGCGCGGCCACGAGCGCGGCGCCCGCCACCACGACCAGGAACGGCGCCCGCAGCATCAACAGGCCCGCTGCGACGAGGACGGCCGGGATGCGCGCGTCGACGACGATCGCCTGGCCGGCGCCGAGCGTCTGCACCGCGACGAGCGCGGCCAGCAGAGCGACGGTCAGCAGATCCGAGATGCGCGCGGCGCGGGGTGCCTCGAGCACGCGCGGCGGCACGAGGTAGCCGAGCGTCTTGAGCGCGACGCAGATGATCGCGGCGACGAGCGTCGCAGTCCACAGGGTCACGGCAGTCCCTCTCGCTCGGCGACGTCGGCGGGCTCTGCCGGCACGTCGTCGGAGCCCAGCCAGTTGAACCAGCCGACCGCGACGGCGACGACCGCCGCGACGAGAACCGGGAGCCCCGGCATGAGCACGGGCGTGAGGATCGCGGCGACGACGGCCGCCGCGGCGCCGACGGCGATCGGCTGCAGGCGGCGCAGGCGAGGCCACAGGAGCGCGAGGAACGCCGCAGCGGCGGCCGCGTCGAGGCCGTACGCGCGGGGATCCCCGAGCACGTCGCCCAGCAGCGCACCCGCGAGCGTGGAGAGGTTCCAGCCGACGTAGATGCCGATGCCCGTCACCCAGAAGCCCACAAGGCGCGCGCGGTGCGTGCGCTGCGCGAGGGACACCGCCGTGGACTCGTCGATCGTGAACTGCGCGGCTGCCGCCCGGCGCCAGAACCCCGGACCGATCACGGGCGACATGCGCATGCCGTACGCGATGTTGCGGATGCCCAGGAGCGAGGCCGACGCGATGGCCGCCGGCGCGGCCGCCACTCCCCCGGCGCCGATGACGCCCGCGAACGCGAACTGCGAGCCGCCCGTGAACATCAGCAGGCTCAGCACGCACGTCTGCCACACGTCGAGACCGGATGCCACGGCGAGCGCGCCGAACGAGATGCCGTACGCGCTCGTGGCGATCGCAACGCCGAGGGCCTGACGCCACGCGGCACGCGCCTCGGTGACGGCATCCGCATCATCGAAGTCGGGCGCTGAACTCACTCGCTCGATGGTACCGACCACGGCCGACGTGCCAGGGCGAGCCGATCCGGGATCGGTGGACCGGCCGGACCGGTCGGACCGGTCGGCGGCCTCAGGCGCTCGCGGCGGCGTCCTGGCGCTTGAGCCGGCTCGCGGCGCGAGCGCGCTCGGTCTGGTCGAGGACCACCTTGCGGATGCGCACCGTCTCCGGCGTCACCTCTACGCACTCGTCCTCGCGCGCGAACTCGAGGCACTCCTCGAGCGAGAGCTGACGCGGGGGCGTGAGCTTCTCGAGCTCATCGGCGGTCGAGGACCGCATGTTGGTGAGCTTCTTCTCCTTGGTGATGTTGACGTCCATGTCTTCCGAGCGCGTGTTCTCGCCGACGACCATGCCCTCGTACACCTCGTCGGTGGGCTGCACGAAGAAGCTCATGCGCTCCTGCAGCGCCATCATCGCGAACGGCGTCGCGACACCGGCGCGGTCGGCGACGATCGAGCCGGTCGCGCGCGCGAGGATGTGGCCCGCCCAGTCGTCGTAGCCGGCCGAGATCGCGTTCGCGATTCCCGTGCCGCGCGTCACCGACAGGAACTCGGTGCGGAAGCCGATGAGACCGCGCGACGGCACGATGAATTCCATCCGCACCCATCCGGTGCCATGGTTGACCATCGACTCCATGCGGCCCTTGCGCGCCGCCATGAGCTGCGTGATCGCGCCGAGGTGCTCCTCGGGCGCGTCGATCGTGAGGTGCTCGAAAGGCTCCTGGACCTGACCGCTCGGACCCTTGCGCGTGACCACCTGCGGCTTGCCCACCGTCAGCTCGAAGCCCTCGCGGCGCATGTTCTCGACGAGGATCGCCAGCGCGAGCTCGCCGCGGCCCTGCACCTCCCACGCATCCGGACGCCCGACATCGACGACTTTGAGCGACACGTTGCCGATGAGCTCGCGGTCGAGGCGGTCCTTGACCATGCGACCCGTGAGCTTGTGGCCCTTCACCTTGCCCGCGAGCGGCGAGGTGTTCGTGCCGACCGTCATCGAGATGGCCGGGTCGTCGACCGAGATGGCGGGCAGCGCACGTACGTCCTCGGGATCGGCGATGGTCTCGCCGATCGTGATCTCGTCGATGCCCGCGATCGCGACGATGTCGCCGGGCCCCGCGGACTCCGCGGGGTAGCGCTCGAGCGCGCGGGTCTTCAGCAGCTCGGTGATGCGGGCGTTCGAGTGTGTGCCGTCGTGACGCACCCACGCGACGGTCTGCCCCTTCTTGAGAGTGCCGTTGAAGACGCGCAGCAGCGCGAGACGGCCCAGGAACGGGCTCGAGTCGAGGTTCGTGACCCACGCCTGCAGCGGCGCCTCGTCGTCGTAGGACGGCGCGGGCACGTGCTCGAGGATCGCCTCGAAGAGCGGCTCGAGGTCGGAGTTGTCGGGAAGCTCGCCGTTGGCGGGTCGGTTGCGCGACGCCGCACCCACACGACCGCTCGCGTACACGACCGGCACGTCCAGGAGCGCGTCGACGTCGAGGTCGGGCACGTCGTCGTGGAGGTCGGATGCGAGGCTGAGCAGCAGGTCGTGCGCCTCCTCCTCGACCTCGGCGATGCGCGCGTCGGGACGGTCGGTCTTGTTGACGAGGAGGATCACCGGGAGCTTCGCCTCGAGCGCCTTGCGCAGCACGAAGCGCGTCTGCGGCAGGGGCCCCTCGCTCGCGTCGACGAGCAGCACGACGCCGTCGACCATCGACAGACCGCGCTCCACCTCGCCGCCGAAGTCGGCGTGGCCGGGGGTGTCGATGACGTTGATGGTCACGGGCTCGTCGGTGTGCGCGCCGTTGTACGTGATCGCCGTGTTCTTGGCGAGGATCGTGATGCCCTTCTCGCGCTCGAGGTCGTTCGAGTCCATCGCCCGCTCCTCGACGTGGGCGTGCTCGCCGAACGAGCCCGTCTGGCGCAGCATCGCGTCGACCAGGGTGGTCTTGCCGTGGTCGACATGCGCGACGATCGCGACGTTGCGGAGGTCCGGACGGAAGGCGCGCGCCATAGAGGATCCTTGAGGAGAAAGTGAAAAGACTGGGGGACGCCGGGAATCCGGCATCCCCCAGTCTATCGGGCGCTCCTGAGCGTCAGCTTTCCGGGTCGGCGCCGCGCTGCAGAAGCAGGGCGCGCGCCTCGCGGCGATCCCGCTGCGCGTCGGGATCGGGAACCGGAACCGCAGCGATGAGGCGCTGCGTGTAGGGGTCTGTCGCCCCGCGCAGGATCTCGTCGCGCGTACCCGTCTCCACCAGCTTGCCGTGGTGCATCACCGCGATGCGGTGCGCGAGGATGTCGACGACCGCGAGGTCGTGGCTGATGAAGAGGCACGCGAACTGCAGCTGCGCCTGGAGCTCCTGGAGCAGCTCGAGGAACCGTGCCTGCACCGACACGTCCAGCGCCGAGGTCGGCTCGTCTGCCACGAGCAGCTCGGGTGCGAGGGCGAGAGCGCGCGCGATGCCGACGCGCTGACGCTGACCGCCCGACAGCTCGTGCGGGAAGCGGTTGCGGTACGACGACGGAAGCTCGACCTGGTTCAGCAGCTCCTCGACGCGACGGTCGAGCGCCTTGCCCTTCGCCTCGCCCGACAGCAGGATCGGCTCTCCGATGGACTGGCCGATCGGCATGCGGGGGTTCAGCGACGAGGCCGGGTCCTGGAACACGATGCCCGTCCTGCGGCGGATCGCGAACAGGTCCTTCTGCGTCGCCTTCGAGATGTCGGTGCCGACCGAGATGAGCTTGCCCTCCGCGATCGGCAGCAGGCCGATCGCCGCGCGGCCGAGCGTCGTCTTGCCCGAGCCCGACTCGCCCACGAGACCCACGATCTCACCCGGGAAGATGTCGAGATCGATGTGCTCGGCGGCGCGGAACGCGGGGATGCGCCCGCGCTTGGGGTAGTCGATCGCGACGTCCTGGAACGACAGCACCGGCTCGCGCGTCTCGATGATCTCTTCGGCGACCTCGGTCGCGCGCTCGCGGATCGCCGCGATCGCCGGCACAACCGCGTCATCGGTCTCGACGACGCCGAGGGCGGCGTCGGACGCCTCCTCGATGACGCCGAGGCCGAGGTGCGGCACCGACGCGAGCAGCTGCTGCGTGTACGGGTGCTGAGGCGCGTTGAAGATCTCGTGGACCGTGCCCTGCTCGACCACGATGCCGTTCTTCATCACCATGATGCGGTCGGCGAGGTCGGCGACCACGCCCATGTCGTGGGTGATGAGGATGATCGCCGAGTCGAGGCGCTTGTGCAGGTCGCGCAGCAGGTCGAGGATCTCGGCCTGGACGGTCACGTCGAGAGCGGTCGTCGGCTCGTCGGCGATGAGCAGGAGCGGATCGCACGAGATCGACTGCGCGATCATGGCACGCTGGCGCTGACCGCCCGACAGCTGGTGCGGGTATTTGTGGAACGACTGCTCCGGGTTCGGCATCTCGACCAGGCGCAGCAGCTCGATCGCCCGCTCCTTCGCGGCCGACGGAGCGATACTGCGGTCGTGCGAGCGAAGCGACTCCACGATCTGGAACCCGATCGTGTAGACCGGGTTGAGAGCCGTCATGGGCTCCTGGAAGATCACGGCGATCTCGTTGCCGCGCAGCGCACGCAGCGTCGCATCGTCCACGCCGCGCAGCTCGCGCTCGAGCAGCTTGATCGAGCCGGTCACGCGCGAGTTCTCGGGCAGCAGCCCGAGCAGGGCCATCGAGCTCGTGCTCTTGCCGGAACCCGACTCGCCCACGATCGCGAGCACCTCGCCACGCCGCACGACGTAGTTCATGTCGACCGCCGCGGGGTAGAACTGTCCCTCCACCCAGAAGTCGACGCCGAGGCGCTGGACCTCGAGGATCGTCTCGGGCAGGGCCTTGTGCGACGCCGCGATCTCGGCGTCGATGCCCGTGGTGTCAGTCATTCGTTGTATCCCATCTGGAAAGCTTGAGGTCATGCCGTTTCAGGAGGTGTTCTACCGGCCGGTGCTCGGCCGCGTCCTCGCCGTGGTGACCATCGTCGTGTGCGCCGCGGGGGTGGTCCTCCTGCTGTGGGAGGACCCTGCCGCGGCTCTGCGCTACAGCTGGCCGATCCTGCTCGTCGCCGTCGTGGCCTGGGCGCTGTTCTGGCGACCGAGCCTGCGGGTGCAGGAGCACGGCATCACTGTCGTCAACGTGTTCCGCACGCACTTCGTGCCATGGCCGAACATCACCGCGATCGACACCCGCTACTCGCTCACGCTCCGCACCGGCGGCGCATCCGTGCGAGTGTGGGCGACGCCCGCTCCCGGGCGCCACCGCACACTCGGCCTTGCGAGCAAGGATTTCGACGGCGTAGGCCAGTCGGCCCTGGGCGAGCATGGCAGCCTTCGCCCCAGCGACGCGATCAGCACCCCGAGCGGCAATCTCGCCCAGGTGATCCGCGGGCACTGGGAGCGCCTGCGCGACGCGGGAGCGTTCGCGAGCGGCGCCGACCCCGAGGCTTCCGCCGTCACGTGGCATTGGGCGACGATCGCGGTGATCGCTGTCCTCGCCGGCGCGACGGTGATCGGCCTGCTGGTCTAGCAGCGTCACGTCAGCGCTCCGGGCCGCGCGCCGCGTCGTCCGGATCGACCGGGCTGTTGTCCGTCGCCTGTGCGATGTCCCGGATATCGGGGGCATCGGAGGTCGTCAGAGCAGCCTCATCGATCGCCGTCGCCGAGATCGGCTTCTTCGCGCGCGCGGTGCGTGCCATCGCCCGCTCGCTCGGCATCTTCTTCTGGCGCGGGTCGAACGCGTCGCGCAGACCGTCGCCGATGAAGTTGATGCACAGGGCGATGACGATGATGAAGATGCCCGGCCACCAGAACAGCCACGGCCGCGTCGAGAACGCCGCCTGGTTGTCGGAGACGATCTTGCCCAGTGACGTGTCGGGCGCCTGCACGCCGAAGCCGAGGAAGCTCAGCGCCGACTCGAGCAGGATCGCACCCGCCATGAGCAGCGTCGCGTTGACGACGATGACGCCGACGGCGTTCGGGAGGATGTGGCGGAAGATAATGCGCCGGTCGCGCGCACCCGACACACGGGCCGCGTCGACGAACTCGCGCTCGCGGAGCGTGAGGAACTCGCCGCGCACGAGACGCGCCATCGTGGTCCACGCGAACAGTCCGATCACGACGCCCAGCACCGCGGCACCGAGGTTGCCGAAGGTGTTTCCCAGCACCGAGCCGATCACGATGAGCGGGATCGTGATGATGATGTCGGTGAAGCGCATGAGCACCGAGTCGGTCCACTTGCGGTAGTAGCCGGCGAGCGCGCCGATCACGACGCCGATCACCGTCGCGACGACACCCGCGATGACCATCACCATGATCGACTGCTGCGTGCCGCGCATGACGACCGCGAAGATGTCGCGCCCGACCTCGTCCTGCCCGAACGGGTGGTCGCCGAACTGCAGCGGCCACAGGCTCATCGTGGGCACGCCGTTGTTGACCTTCGTGGGGATCTCGGTCCAGGAGTACTGCCACCACCCGGGGATCCGCAGACCCCACAGGCTCACGCCGACGGACGTGAACGCCAGCACGATGATGAAGCCGAGGACGATCATCGAGATGAGCGCCGCGCGGTGCCGGAAGAAGCGCCGGCGGACGATCTGGCCCTGGCTGAGACCCTCGGTCTCCTTCTGCTCGATCGTGATCTCGGAGAGCGCCTGAGTGTCGAGCGCCTCTTGTTCAGTGACTGTGGTGTTCATGTCAGGCCACCTTGATTCTCGGGTCGAGCGCCGCATACACGAGGTCCGCGATCAGGTTGAAGACGACCGCGAGCGTGCCCGTGACCACGAAGAAGGCCATGACCGGATTCGGATCGTGCGCACCGAGCGCCGTGACGAACAGGCGTCCCATGCCGGTCCAGCCGAACACGGTCTCGGTGATCACCGCGCCGCCGACGATCGCGCCGACATCGAACGCGATGATCGTCGTGATCGGGATGAGGGCGTTGCGGAAGGCGTGACGCACGATGACCGTGCGCTGCGTGAGTCCCTTCGCCCGCGCGGTGCGGATGTAGTCCTGGTTCATCACCTCGAGCAGGCTCGCGCGCGAGTAGCGCGTGTAGCTGGCGAACGAGATGAGGATGATCGCGATCGTCGGCAGCAGCAGGTGCGTGTACAGGTCGATGCCCTGCACCCAGAAGTTGCCGCCGAGGCCGGGTGTCGAGGCGCCCACCGTCGCGATGGGACGACCGCGCACACGGCTCGAGTTGGCATACGCCTCCCAGTACGACATGTACTTGTCGAGCGCGGTGAACCCCGCGACGAGGAAGCCCACGATCGCGGTCGTGCGGACCACGGGCGCACGGTCGGGCGCTCCCATGAACCACCCGATCGCACCGCTCACGATGACCGCGAGCACCGCGAGGACCACGAAGAACCACAGCGTCATCCCGTTGAGGATGTAGTTGATCATCGGGAAGTACAGGGCGATGCCGAGAACCGCGACGATCAGCGACGCGTACAGCGCCTTGCGGTTGCGCAGACCCGTCGAGATCGCCGTCACGCCGACGGCCGTACCCAGCGCCAGTGCTGAGAAGACGACGATCCCGATGCTCGGGTCGGCGAACCAGCGGGTCGCCGAGAGGAAGGCCATCACGGCCGCGGTCGCGACGGCGGCGGTGCCGAACACGATGAGCCGACGGCGCCACTTGCCGCCGATGAGGGACATCCAGATCAGGCCCGCGATCAGCGAGACCACGATGATGACGGGTATCGCGATCACCGGATCGCCGAGCCAGTTGTTGAGCTGGATCGCGCCGTACTGCTTGAGCAGCACCGCGACCCAGAAGATCGGCAGCGAGAAGAACAGGAACGAGATGAGCGTCACCGTGTAGTCGAAGCCCGTGTACTGACGAAGGGCGGAGACGATACCGACGGTGATGCCGAGCACGATCGCGACGATGGTCGCCGTCGTGACGAGCGTCAGGGTCGCGGTGATCGCGTTCCCGAGCAGCGCGTTGACCGGCTGCCCCTGGATGCTGATGCCGAAGTCGCCGCGGAACAGGCCACCGAGCCACAGGAAGTAACGCAGCGGCGGCGGGACGTCGAGGTTGAGGAGCTTGGTCCGAGCTTCCATGAGCTCGGCCTTGTTCGGAGCGTTGCTCTGACGGAGGTCCTCCAGCGGGTCGCCGGAGTAGGCCGTGAGCAGGTACATGAGAAATGTCGCGGCGAAGAGCACGAAGATGGACGCGATCAGTCGCCGGATGATGAATGAAGCCATGGTGTGGCCGCCTACCAATCCGTGAGTCGGCGAGAGTGGCGGGGTACCCGGGATTGCCGGCCCTCAGCCCTCTGCCACCGGGAGGATTCTAACGTGTGGGGTGCAGGCTTCCCCTGAGGGAAACCTGCACCCCACCTGGCTCAGCCGAGCCGGGGCTCGGCTGAGCCGCGTTCGGTGATTACTCCTCCGAGCCGCCGTCGGTCACGGACCAGTCCCACGCGTTCCAGAAGATCGTGGGAGCGAGGATCGACGGGTCGATGCCCTCCACACGGTCGCTGAAGGCGGTGACGCCCGGGAACTGGAAGATGGTGACGCCGTAGAAGTCGCCCCAGAGCAGAGCATCGATCTGCTTCTGGATGTCGATCTGGGCGTCAACGTCGAACTCGACGTTCAGCTGGGCGATCAGCTCGTCAACCTCAGGGTTCGAGTAGAACGTGAGGTTGTTGATGCCACCCGTCTGGAAGGTCGGGCCCGAGCTCGTGACGGCGAGGCTCGTCGACTGCCAGCCGAAGAGCGATGCGTCGTAAGCACCCGGCGTGCCCAGGAGGCCACCCCACTGCTCCGAACCGCAGTCGGTCACGTTGAAGCCGGCCTGAGCGGCCGAAGCCTGGATCAGGGCGAACTCGTTGACACGGCGCGGGTTGTTCGATGCGTAGAGGAGGCAGACCTCGGTGTTGGTCACGCCCGACTCGGCGAGGAGCTGCTTGGCGCCCTCGATGTCGACCTCGGCGAACGCCTCGGAGCCGTTCGCGGCGACCGACTCGTCGTAGCCATCGGCACCCGGCACGAAGATCTGCGAGGAGCGCAGGAGCGCGTCGTCGCCGGCGATCGGCCTGATGAGAGTGTCGAGGATCTCCTGACGCGGGATCGTCTTGAGGAACGCCTCACGGACCTGCGGGTTCGAGAAGATGTTCTCGGGGTTTCGACCGTTGTTGAACTGGAGGTCGACGTGCTCGTACGTGCCCTCGACGCCGGTCACGACCGTGATGCCCTCGAGGCCGTCGAGCGCGGTCTTGATGTCGGCGGTCGCCTGGGGCGAGATGACGTCGACCTCACCGTTCTCGAGCGCCTGCACCGCGGCCAGCGGGTCGGGGATGAAGCGGATCGTGATCTCTTCGATCGTGGGCTGGTTGTCACCCGCGTACTCGGGGTTCGCGACCAGCGTGATGTACTGATCGGCCACGAAGTCGCTGATCATGTACGGACCGGTCGCGAGGTAGAGCTCGGGGTCGTCGGGCAGCTCGGTGAAGTTGAAGCCCGCGTTCCAGAAGGCCGAGATCGGCGCCAGAGCGGCGTCGTCCTCGTTCTCGATCGCGTCGAGGATGGCCTGCTTGGCCTCTTCGTTGTCCTCGATGCCGAGGGCGTTCTTGGCCACGACGTGAGCCGGAAGCGGCGACGGGAAGGAGAGCTCCCAGTCGACGTACGGCTGGTCGTAGGTCATCGTGATCGAGCGGCCATCGTCGCCGATCTCGGGCGTCTGCGTCACGAGACCGAGGCCCGCGTCGGCGGTGGCGCCGGAGTCGAAGTAGACGACGTCGGTCGGGAAGGCGTCGGTGAACTCACCGGTCTCAGGGTCGGTGAACTCGGCCGGGTCGAAGTCCGGGGTGTCCAGTGCGCGCGAGAGGGCGGCCCAGTCGAGCATGAGGTCGGCGGCGTCGACCGGCGTGCCGTCGGACCACTTGACGTCCTCGTTGACCGTGTACTTGATCGTCAGCGGGTCTTCGCTGACCATCTCGTACGTGCCGAACGACGTGTTCTGAACGAGCTCAGGCGTGTTGTTGTAGTAGTTGAAGCCGTCGAGCGTCAGATACGTGATGTTGTTGTTGGCGGTCGCGTTGCCGAACGACGTGTTGCCGTTGTACGAGTAGAACGCCTGGTTCCACGCAGCGGTGATCGACGAGCCCTCGATGAGACCGGAGTCGTCACCGTTGTCGCCGCCACCGGCGGCGCAGCCCGAGATCGCAAGTGCGCCGACGGCGGTGAGTGCCACCGCAGCCGAAATGCGCTTCATTCTCACTGTTCCTCCTGTGCAGGGTTGAGCGCACACGCGTAGGCGGGGCCATGCGGGGGCGCTGGATGGGAAAACGATAAGCACGCAAGGTGAGATGGTCAAAACAATCCGCGAAAACGTTACAGAGCCTTAACTCGGCGCGTTCGCAGTGTGGCAATCTGACAAGATGAGCCCGCCCGAACGCCCCGACATTGTGAGGGAAACCACTGCCGGAGGCCCCCTTTCGCGGTATGAGCGGGCGCGGCTCACGTGGGAGGTGTGGCTCGTCCTGGCGGTCACGGTGGGGCGCTCGGCGCTCTACTCGGTGCTCTCGCTCATCCGCACGACGATCGACGCGCTGACGGCCGGCGAGGGCCTCGGCGACCGTGCGACGCAGCTGAACCCGACGCGCGACGCCACGGCGTTCTGGGACCTCCTCTACCAGCTGCTCGACGTCTTCTTCTCGCTCGCCGTCGTCGCGCTCGTGGTTTACCTGCTGTGGGAGCCGGGAAGCAACGCGCTGCGGCGCATCGGCCTCGACTTCCGCCGGTTCGGGGGTGACGTCGCGCGCGCCCTCCTGCTCGCCGCCGTGATCGGCGTGCCGGGGATCGCGCTCTACGCCGCCGGCCGCGCGCTCAACATCACCCTGCAGGTGAGCGCGTCGCCGCTCGACGCCGCGTGGTACACCGTGCCCGTCCTCATCCTGGCCGCCGTGCGAGCCGGCCTCGTCGAGGAGGTCATCTTCAACGGCTACCTCTTCGACCGGCTGCGGCGCCTCGGATGGTCGTGGTGGCCGATCATCCTCACCTCGGCCGCGATCCGCGGCGCGTACCACGCGTACCAGGGCCCCGGCGCGGTCGTCGGCAACTTCGCGATGGGCGTCCTCTTCGGCTGGTGCTACCGCCGCTGGGGCCGCGTGATGCCCCTCGTGATCGCGCACACGATCATCGACACCGTCGCGTTCGTCGGGTACCCGATCGCAGCGGGACTCTGGCCGGACGTGTTCGGCCCGCTGCCGACGCCGACACCCACGCCGACGCCGACCACGACGTCGACTCCCGCGGCCTGAGCGCGGGGGCGCGGCATCCGTCACGCGTCGGCGAGTCGCCTGAACGGGGCTGTCGGCGACGACGGAACCGGATGCCGCGCCCGCGGCCCCGCGTCAGGCGAACGCCTCGATCGGCGGGCACGCGCACACGAGGTTGCGGTCGCCCCACGCCTGGTCGATGCGCCGTACCGGCGGCCAGTACTTGCCCCGGACGAGCGAGGGCACCGGGAAGACCGCGCGCTCGCGCGAGTATGGATGCGTCCACTCGTCCGCCGCGATCGACGCGGCCGTGTGCGGGGCGTTAACCAGGGGGTTGTCGTCCTTCGGCCACTCCCCCGCCGCGACCGCGAGCGCCTCGTTCTTGATGGCGATCATCGCCTCCACGAACCGCTCGAGCTCGCCGAGGTCCTCAGATTCGGTCGGCTCGACCATGAGCGTGCCGGCGACGGGGAACGACATCGTCGGCGCGTGGAAGCCGTAGTCGATGAGCCGCTTCGCGACGTCGTCGACCGTGACGCCGGTCTGCTCCTTGAGCGGTCGCAGGTCGAGGATGCACTCGTGGGCGACGAGCCCGTTGTCACCGGTGTACAGCACCGGGAAGTGATCGCGCAGGCGCGCCGCGAGGTAGTTCGCGGCGAGGACCGCGGCGGCCGTGGCATCCGTCAGCCCCTCGGTTCCCATCATGCGGACGTACGCCCACGAGATCGGGAGGATCCCCGCCGAGCCGTGCGGTGCGGCAGACACCGGGCCCCCCTGGAAGACTCCGCCCGCATGGTCCTTGCGCTGCGAGAACGGATGCCCCGGCAGGTAGGGCGCGAGGTGCGCCTTGGCCGCGACGGGGCCCACGCCCGGTCCGCCGCCGCCGTGCGGGATCGCGAACGTCTTGTGCAGGTTGAGGTGCGATACGTCGCCGCCGAGGTCTCCGAAGCGGGAGTAGCCCAGCAGCGCGTTCAGGTTCGCGCCGTCGACATAGACCTGCCCGCCGGCGTCGTGCACGGCGCTCGTGATCTCGAGCACGTCGAGCTCGTAGACGCCGTGCGTCGACGGGTACGTGATCATGAGCGCCGCGAGCTCGTCGCGGTGCTCCTCCACCTTCCCGCGCAGGTCGTCGAGGTCGACGTTGCCCTGGTCGTCGCACGCGACGACGACGACGCGGAGCCCCGCGAGCACCGCCGAGGCGGCGTTCGTGCCGTGCGCCGACGACGGGATGAGGCACACCCGCCGCTCGGACTCGCCGTTCGCGTCGTGGTATCCGCGGATCGCGAGGAGCCCCGCGAGCTCGCCCTGCGAGCCGGCGTTCGGCTGCAGCGACACGGCGTCGTACCCGGTGACCTCCGCGAGCCACGTCTCCAGCTGCTCGATCATCGCGAGGTAGCCGCGCACGTCGGCCTCGGGCGCGAAGGGGTGCACGCGCGAGAACTCCGGCCACGACACGGCGGCCATCTCGGTGGCCGCGTTGAGCTTCATCGTGCACGAGCCGAGCGGGATCATGCCGCGGTCGAGGGCGTAGTCGCGGTCCGACAGCGTCCTGAGGTACCGCATCATCGCGGTCTCGCTGCGGTGCGTGTGGAACACCGGATGCGTGAGGTACTCGTCTTCACGTCGCAGCACCTCGGGCGCGCCGGCGAGCGGCACCGCGTCATCGAACGGGACGGCCCGCTGCCCTTCCTCGCCCCCGCCGTCGAACTCGACGTCGGGCAGCCCGAACGCCCACGCGACGGCGGCGAGGTCGTCGGCCGTGGTGGTCTCGTCGACCGAGACGCCGACGGTCGCGTCATCCGCCCAGAACAGTTGGTAGCCCCGTGAGCGCGCCCGGTCGATCACGCGCTTGGACGGGCCGGGGGTCACGACGCGGATCGTGTCGAAGAACGAGTCCGACACGAGCGAGAGGCCGTACTCGCGCAGGCGTCCGGCGAGCGCCTCCGCCTTCTTCGCGACGTCGGTCGCGATCGCGCGGAGGCCCTCGGGGCCGTGGTACACCGCGTACATCGAGGCCATGACCGCGAGCAGCACCTGCGACGTGCAGATGTTGGAGGTCGCCTTCTCGCGACGGATGTGCTGCTCGCGGGTCTGCAGGGCCAGGCGATACGCCGGATGCCCCTCCGCGTCCTGCGAGACTCCGACGAGTCGCCCGGGAAGCTGTCGCTCCAGGCCCTGGCGCACGGCCATGTAACCGGCGTGAGGGCCGCCGAACCCGAGCGGCACGCCGAAGCGCTGCGTCGTGCCGACGGCGACGTCCGCGCCGAGCGAGCCGGGCGAGCGCAGCAGGGTGAGTGCGAGGAGGTCCGCCGCGACGATCGCGAGACCGCCGGACACGTGCACCGCGTCGATGACCCCCGAAGGGTCCCACACGCGTCCGGAGGCGCCGGGGTACTGCAGGAGCACCCCGAAAGGCTCGACCTGCTCGCCGTCCGCCTCGACGGGGAGCACGCCGCCATTGGCGAAGTCGACCTCGACGAGCGCGATGCCGACCGCGCCCGCGCGCGTGCGCAGGAGCGCCTTCGTCTGCGGCAGCGCGTCGGCGTCGACGGCGAACACGTTCGACGCCGACTTCGAGGCCCGCCGGGCCAGCAGCATGCCCTCGACGACGGCGGTCGACTCGTCGAGCATGGACGCGTTCGCGGTGTCGAGCCCGGTGAGGTCTGAGACCATCGTCTGGAAGTTGATGAGCGCTTCGAGCCGCCCCTGCGAGATCTCGGGCTGATACGGCGTGTACGCCGTGTACCACGACGGGTTCTCGAGCACGTTGCGCGCGATCACCGACGGTGTGAACGTGTCGTAGAGCCCGAGTCCGATCATCGGGCGGGCGACGCGGTTCATCGACGCGAGGCCGCGCAGCTCGGCGAGCGCCTCGGCCTCGGTCGCGGCGCGGGGGATGTCGGTCGTGGTGCGCGGCGTCGAATGGATCGACGCCGGGACGGCGGCCCGCACCAGGTGATCGACGCTGTCGTAGCCGAGCGCGTCGAGCATGGTGCGCTGAGCCGCGGCATCCGTTCCTATATGGCGGTCCGCGAAGCGGCGCTGTGCGGACGTCACTTGTCGCCCTCGGTCAGCGCGACGTAGGCTGCGCGGTCGAGCAGGCCGTCGAGGCCCGCCGGGTCGACGCGCAGCTTGACGAGCCAGCCGTCGCCGAACGGGTCGGCGTTGACGATCGACGGGTCGTCGACGGCGGCGTCGTTGACCTCGACGATCTCACCCGAAACGGGCGCGTAGAGTTCGCCGACGGACTTCGTCGACTCGATCTCACCGCACACGGCACCGCCCGTGACGGCGGAGCCCGCCGCGGGCAGGTCCACGTAGACGACGTCGCCCAGCTTGTCGGCGGCGTAATCGGTGATGCCGATGGTGGCGACGTCGCCGTCGACGGCGATCCACTCGTGCTCGGCGGTGTACTTGAGGGTGTCGAGATCGGTCATTTGTTCCTCCGGTAGAAGGGCAGGGTGCTGACGGTGGCCGGGATGCGGCTTCCGCGCACGTCGATGAAGAGAGGGGTGTCGAGGGCGCTCGCGTGCGGTGAGACGAAGGCCATGGCGATCGGATGCCCCAGGGTCGGGCTCAGCGCGCCGCTGGTGATCTCGCCGACGGGGTTGCCGTCGGCGTCGAGGACGGGGTAGCCCGCGCGGCCGGCGCGGCGCCCTTCGGCGACGAGCCCGACGAGCACGGGGGCGTCGGTGGCGACCACGGTCTCGATCGCGGTGCGCCCGACGAAGTCCTCCTTGTCGGCGGCGACGGTGCGCGCGAGGCCGACCTGCGAGGGCACGGTGTCGCGCGATAGCTCGTGCCCGTACAGGGGCATGCCGGCTTCGAGACGGAGCGTGTCCCGCGCCGCGAGCCCGGCCGGAACGAGCCCGAACGGCTCTCCGGCGGCCAGGACCGCGTCCCACAGGGGGCCGACCGCGTTCGCGCGGATGAACAGCTCGAAGCCGTCCTCGCCCGTGTAGCCCGTGCGTGCGAGGTGCATCGGCACGGACTCGCCGCCGCGGACGAAGTCGGCGTGCGTGCGCCGGTAGTACTTCACGTCCGACAGCGGCGTGTGGTCGCCGACCTGGATCTCGGACGTCGCCTCGAGGATCGCCTGCGACGCCGGGCCCTGGACGGCGATGAGCGCGATGTGGTCGGTGCAGTCGTCGACGACGACGTCGAACTCCTCGGCGCGCTCGGTGAGGGCCGCGACGGCCGCGTCGCGGTTTCCCGCGTTCGCGACGACCATGTAGCCGTCGTCCGCCGCGCGGTACACGATGAGGTCGTCGATGATCCCGCCGGACGGGTCGAGCAGGAGCGTGTACTTCGCCTGGTCGACCGCGAGCGCCGACATGCGCCCGGACACGGCGAAGTCGAGGAAGGCCGCGGCATCCGGGCCGTGCACCTCGATCTCGGCCATGTGCGAGATGTCGAATAGGCCTGCGGCGTTGCGGACGGCGTGGTGCTCGGCGAGGTCGGACGTGTAGCGGACGGGCATGAGCCATCCGCCGAAGTCCGTGAACGAGGCGCCGAGCGCCTCATGTCGGTCATGCAACGGGGTCGTGCGCAGCTGGGTCATGAGTTCTCCCGTGGTCGGGCGGGTGGATGCCGGGCGGCATCCGCGGAACTCCCCCTCTGTCTTCGACCTGAGAGCTTCGCCACCGCCTCGACGAATGAAGTCAAGGGGGGCTTTCTCCTTCGGCGGGTGCGGCTGCACCACTCTCCAGAGCGGCCGGACGGATGCGGTACACGGACCTGAGAGATTGGCGGGGAGGCTTGCTCCTTCGGTGCCCGTCCCCACGCTCGGCGTGGTCGGGGCTCTCCCGCAGTCGTCATGCGGCCTGGTCTTCAGTTGCGGGGCCAAGCATATCCGTCCCGCTCCCGGCGAGCCAGCCGGACACGGCGGCCGGTCAGCGCGTGCAGGCTCCCGTCGAGGTGGTCGGGCTGTCGGCGGATGCCGCGGCCAGCGCGGGCGCGAGCTCGACGGGCGTCATCGCGTAGCCCAGTCCCTGTCCGACGTCTCCGCGTGCGAACACGACCCCCGCGACCTCGCCGTCGCCGGTGAGCAGCGGTCCGCCGGAGTTGCCCGGCTGCACGTCAGACTGAAGCGAGTAGATCTCGCGGAGCGCGGCGGATTCGCCGTAGATGTCGGGCACGGGGACCGCGCCGACCGACAGCACGTGAGCGCTCGTGCTCGTGAGCGGCCCGCCCAGCGGGTAGCCCTGGACGACGGCGGGCGCGCCGGGACCGATCGTCTCGACGATCGCGAGGGGCTCGGCCGGGAGGTCGTCGACCGCGATGACCGCGAGGTCGTCGACCGGGTCGAAGTAGACGACGCGGCCCTCCCGCGCAGTGCCGCCCGGAAGCTCGACGAGCGGTGAGTCGACGCCGGCGAGCACGTGCGCGTTGGTGACGACGAGGTCGTCGGCGGCGACGAACCCGGAGCCGGTCATCGCGACCCCGCACGCGGAGGCGGTTCCGCTGATGCGGGCGACGGATGCCGCGGCCCGCTGCAGCTCGGGATCGTCGAGCGCGACCGGCGGCGCTGTCGGCTGCGCCTGCGGCTGAAGCAGCTCGCCGAGTCGGGGCAGTCCGTCGTCGAGGACGGCCCCTCGGAGCTGGGCGAGCGCCGCATCGACGGGTGTCGGCGTGAAGGCGTCGATCATGCGCAGCACGCGCGACGATGCGACAGCGGATGCGACGAGCGGCGTTCCCGTCGCGGTCACCGTCGTCCCGACGAGGAGCAGCACGAGGGCGGTCGTGACGACGTTGAGCACGCCGCCGAGCACGCGATCGATCCCGCGCAGGGCTGTTCGCTCGACGCCCTTGCGGAGTGCCGTGCCGATCGCGGTCCCGACCGCGGCGCCGAGGAGGACCAGGAAGATCGCGCCGCCCGCGAGGAGGATGCCCCGCCACGCCCCGCCAGGGAGGAAGACGCCCGCGACAGGCACGAGCCAGTAGGCCGCGAGCGCGCCGACGACCAGCCCGACCAGCGTGCCGGCCGTCGCGAAGAACCCGCGGCTGACGCCGATGGCGAGCGCCGCGATGAAGGCGGCGACCGCGATCACGTCGACGACGATCATCGGGCCTCCTCGGGACTCGCGGCGTCGCCACTGTAGGCGATCGACGTCGGCGGACGCCGGGAGTTTGACTTCAAGTCAATGTGACAATAAGATCGGTCGCAGGAGTTATGGTCATGATGACACGAACCGGCGAGGCATCCGCCGCGATCGCGACCGGCACAGTCGCCGAGGTGACGCGCGTCGCCGTCTCGACCGTCATCTTCACGACCCGCCGGCTCGAGGGCGCCGATCGTCCGGCCGTCGTGCTGCCGCTCGTGCGCCGCACGCGCGACCCGTACGAAGGTCTGTGGGCGCTCCCGGGCGGGTGGCTCGGCCTCTCCGAGAGCCTCGAAGAGGCCGCGTCGCGCACGCTCGCCGAGACCACCGGCCTCGCGCCGAGCTACCTCGAGCAGCTCTACGCGTTCGGAGCCGTCGACCGCTCCCCCGCGCGCGTCGTCTCCATCGTGTACTGGGCGCTCGTGCGCGAGGACGAGACGCGCACTCCGCAGCCCGAAGACCCGGAGAACGTCGCGTGGTTCGACGCCGCGTCCCTTCCGCAGCTCGCCTTCGACCACAACCAGATCGTCGACTACGCGCTGTGGCGCCTGCGCAACAAGGTCGGCTACAGCCGAATCGCGCACGGCCTGCTGCCCGACGAGTTCACGCTCGCCGAGCTGCGCGAGGTGTACGAGGTGATCCTCGGCCGGCGCCTCGACCCCGCCAACTTCCGCCGCCAGGTCGAGAGCTCGGGGACCCTCATCCCCACCCAGTCGTTCCGCACCGGAAGCCACCGTCCCGCCCGCCTGTACCGCTACGACCGCGACGTCGAGCTCGCCGACCGAGGCCCGCTCGACGCCCGCCAGTGAATCGAGAAACCCATGTCCGCCGTCAACATCTCGCTCCAGCCCCGTCGCATCGATCCGTCCGTCGACCTCGAGATCCGCGCGATCGTCGAGGGCCGCGCGGGCGGTGAGACGTGCAGTACCGACCTCGCCTCGGGCCCCTGGAACTTCGACACCGTGCCCGGCTACGGTCCCGGCGCGTCGATGGGAGACGTCATCCCCACCGGATCGCCCCGTCAGGGCGAGCTCCCGGCCGAGTACCGCACGGCGTCGGCGGACGAGCTCGACGCGCGCATTCTCGCGGCCAAGGCGGCGCTCGGCGACCGGGTCGTCGTGCTCGGCCACTTCTATCAGCGCGAAGAGGTCGTGAGGCACGCCGACTACGTGGGCGACTCGTTCCAGCTCGCGAACGCGGCGCTGGAGCATCCGGATGCCGAGGCCATCGTCTTCTGCGGTGTGCACTTCATGGCCGAGACGGCCGACCTGCTGTCCCGCCCCGAGCAGGCCGTGATCCTGCCGAACCTCGCCGCCGGCTGCTCGATGGCCGACATGGCCGACATCGACCAGGTCGAGGACGCGTGGGAGCAGCTCGAGGACGTCTACGGCGACCTCTCCGCCCCCGATGCCGACGGGCTCGTGCCGGTGATCCCGGTCACGTACATGAACTCGTCCGCCGCGATCAAGGGCTTCGTGGGCCGCCACGGCGGCATCGTGTGCACGTCTTCCAACGCGCGCACGGTGCTCGAGTGGGCGTTCGCGCGCGGGCGCCGCGTGCTGTTCTTCCCCGACCAGCACCTCGGCCGCAACACCGCCAAGGCGATGGGGGTGCCGCTCGAGCAGATGCCGATGTGGAACCCGCGCAAGCCGCTGGGCGGCTCCACCGAGGAGCAGCTCCTCGACGCGCGCGTCATCCTGTGGCACGGGTTCTGCTCCGTGCACCGGCGCTTCAGCGTCGACCAGATCGCGGCGGCTCGAGCTGAACACCCCGGGGTGCGCGTCATCGTGCACCCGGAATGCCCGATGGAGGTCGTCGACGCGGCCGACGAGTCCGGCTCGACCGACTACATCCGCAAGGCGATCGAGGCGGCGACCGAGCCCACGACGTTCGCGATCGGCACCGAGGTGAACCTCGTCCAGCGGCTGGCGGCGCAGCATCCGCAGCACGAGATCTTCTGCCTCGACCCGGTCGTGTGCCCGTGCTCGACGATGTACCGCATCCACCCGGGTTACCTCGCGTGGGTGCTCGAGGCGCTCGTCGACGGTGAGGTGCTCAACCGCATCACGGTTCCCGGCGATGTCGCCGATCCCGCGCGCGTCGCCCTCGAGCGGATGCTCGCGGCGAAGCCTCCGGCGGCCCCGGCCGCGCATTGGGAGCAGGCGTCATGACGCGTGCGCTCGGCGCCCCGGTCGCTGAACGAGCGAAGCGGCACCTCACCCCGGACGCTGAGCGAGCGAAGCGAGACGAAGCGCACGCGCTGGTCGTCGGCTCGGGCATCGCGGGGCTGCTCGCGGCGCTGCACGCCGTCGACAGCGGATGCCGCGTGACCCTCGTCACGAAGGACGTGCTCGACCACGCCAACACGCGCTTCGCGCAGGGCGGGATCGCCGGCGTCATGTTCGACGACGACCGCATCGACGACCACGTGCGCGACACGGTGGTCGCCGGCGCCGGACTCAACGACCTCGACGCGGTGCGCGTGCTCGCCGAGGAGGGTCCCGCACGGATCCGCGAGCTCATCGACCTCGGCGTCGCGTTCGACCGCGGCGACGACGGCGGGTTCGTGAAGGGCCTCGAGGCCGCCCACTCGTACCCGCGCATCCTCCACGCGGGAGGCGACGCGACAGGCACCGCCATCGAGCGCGCACTCGTGGCGCGACTGCGCGCGAGCGACGTCGAGGTCGTCGAGCATGCTTTCCTCGTCGACCTCGTCGTGCGCAGCGGGCGGGTCGCGGGCGCCGAGCTGCTCGTGGACGACCGCGAGCCACTGACGCTCTTCGCCGACGCCGTCGTGCTCGCGACGGGCGGGGCGGGCGAGCTGTACGCGCACTCGACGAACCCCGCCGTCGCGACGGGCGACGGCATCGCGGCCGCGGTGCGCGCCGGTGCGGCCGTCGCCGATCTCGAGTTCTTCCAGTTCCACCCGACGGTGCTTCCTGCGGTCGCGGACGCGCCCGGCATCCGTGGTGCCGACGCGTTCCTCGTGTCGGAGGCGGTGCGCGGCGAAGGTGCGCTGCTCGTCGACGAGCGCGGCCGGCGCTTCGCACTGGACGCGCACCCTGACGGCGAGCTCGCGCCGCGCGACGTCGTCGCCCGCGCGATCGCCGCCCTCATGGAGGCGCAGGACGGACGCCCCGCGCTGCTCGATGCGACGGTCGTCGGGCCGGCCTCCCCCGAGGCGCGTGCGGAGTTCCTCGCGAAGCGCTTCCCGACGATCGACCGTTCCGTGCACGAGCGGGGGCTCGACTGGGCGCGCGCGCCGATCCCCGTGACCCCGGCCGCGCACTACCTCATGGGCGGGGTCGTCACCGACCTCGAGGGCCGCACCACGGTGCCCGGCCTGTACGCGGTCGGCGAGGTGGCCCGCACGGGAGTGCACGGCGCGAACCGCCTCGCGTCGAACTCGCTGCTGGAGGGAGCGGTGTTCGGCGCTCGTGCCGGCGATGCGATCGCGGATGACGCGGCGTCCGGCGCTTGGCCGCGCAGTGCCGCGTCGACCGCCGCGCGCCCGCTCGCCGCGAGTGCGGTCGTGGAGGCGGCGCCGTTCACCCGCCGCACGCTGCAGCACCTGATGTGGGAGCACGCGGGGCTCGTGCGCGATGAGGAGGGGCTGCGGCACGCGGCATCCGTTCTCTCGCAGTGGCGCGCGCAGCCGCGCGAGGCGCGAACCGAACGCGAGCTCGAGGACGAGAACCTGCTGCTCGTCGCCCAGCTGCTGGTCGCGGCCGCGCTCGCCCGTCGTGAGTCGGTCGGGGCGCACTTCCGGTCGGACGACCCGTCGTCGTGCAGAACTCCACAGAACCGCCGCGTCGCGAGCGCCCTCGCCCTCGAGGCGGCCCGAAAGCCCGCAGATCCGTGGAGGATCGCACGCCCGACCGCGACCCGAACCCCGGCTGTCGAACCGGAGAAGGAGCCCGTCGCATGCTGACCCGCGCCACGATCGACCGCGCCGTCGCGGCGGCTCTCGAAGAGGACGCACCGTGGGGCGACCTCACGAGCGACGCGCTCATCGTCGAGACGGCGATCGCACGCGCCGACCTCGTGGCACGCGAAGAGGGCGTGTTCAGCGGCGGCGAGGTGTTCGTCGCGGCGTTCCGCCTCACCGATCCGTCGATCGACGTGGAGCTCATCGTCGAGGACGGCGAGTTCTTCCGCCCGGGCACCGTCCTCGCGACGGTCACCGGTCCCGCGCGCGGCGTGCTCACGGCCGAGCGCGTCGGGCTCAACTTCGTGCAGCGGATGTCGGGCATAGCGACCCTCACCGCGCGCTACGTCGCCGAGGTCGCGCACACGGGCGCGCGCATCGCCGACACGCGGAAGACCACGCCCGGCCTGCGCGCGTTCGAGCGGCACGCGGTCGTGAACGGCGGGGGTCACAACCACCGGTACTCGCTCTCGGACGCGGTCATGGCGAAGGACAACCACCTCGCGGTGCTCGCGCAGAAGGGCGTCTCGGTGACCGCGGCGATCCAGGGCGCGATCGCCCGGCTCCCCCACACCACGCACTTCGAGGTCGAGGTGGACCGGCTCGACCAGATCGAGGCGGTGCTCGCGGCGGGCGTCGACACGGTCATGCTCGACAACTTCTCGCTCGACGACCTGCGTGCGGGGGTCGAGCTCATCGCCGGCCGCGCGACGGTCGAGGCATCCGGCGGGGTGTCGCTCGAGACCGTGCGGGCCATCGCCGAGACGGGCGTCGACGTCATCGCCGTCGGGGCGCTCACCCACTCCGCGCGCGCGCTCGACCTCGGGCTCGACGTGCGCATCGAGATGCTCGGGGGCTGATCATGTCGATGCTCTACCTCGACAACGCCGCGACGACGCCGGTGCGGCGCGAGGTGCTCGAGGCGATGATGCCGTTCCTCACGCGCTGGTTCGGGAACCCGTCGAGCCACCACACGGTCGGCGAGGCGGCGGCCGACGCCCTCGCCGACGCGCGCGCCCGCGTCGCGCGCGTGCTCGGCATGCGCGCGGGCGACGTCGTCTTCACATCGGGCGGCACCGAGGCGAACAACCTCGCAGTGAAAGGCATCGCGATCGCGGCACAGCAGCGCCGCGGCGCGCGCCACATCGTGACCACGCCGATCGAGCACGAGTCGATCCTCGAGTCGGCGGACTACCTCGCGCGCGTGCACGCCTTCGACGTGACGCACGTTCCTGTGGACGAGAGCGGATGCCTCGACCCCGCCGCAGTCGCCGGCGCGCTGCGCGACGACACGGCACTCCTCTCGTTCGGCTACGCGAACAACGAGGTCGGCACGGTGCAGGACGTCGCGGCGATCGCGGCCATCGCGCGCGAGCGCGGCATCCCGGTGCACGTCGACGCGGTACAGGCGGCGGGATGGCTCCCGCTGTCGGCGGCCGACCTCGGGGTCGACGCCATCTCGATCGCGGGCCACAAGATCGGGGCGCCCAAGGGCACGGGCGCTCTCGCCGTGCGCGGACGCGTCCCGCTCGAGCCGCTGCTGCACGGCGGCGGACAGGAGCGCGGGCGCCGCAGCGGAACCGAGAACGTCGCGGGGGCCGTCGCCCTCGCCACCGCGCTCGAGCTCGCCGAGGCGGAGCGGGCCGAGGCATCCGCCCGCGTCTGCGCTCTTCGCGACGCCTTCATCGCGCGCGTCCTCGCGACCGTGCCCGGCGCCGCGCTCACGGGCGACCCCGTGCGGCGCCTGCCCGGCACGGCGAGCTTCACGTTCGCGGGCACGAGCGGCGAGGCGGTGCTGCTCGAGCTCGAGCGCCGCGGCGTCGTGTCGTCGAGCGGATCCGCGTGCGCGGCGGGCAGCGACGAGCCGTCGCACGTGCTCGTCGCGATGGGCGTCGCGCCCGAAGTCGCGCAGACGGCGGTGCGCTTCACGTTCTTGCACGACGTGCGACAGCCGCTCGACGCGGTCGCCGACGCCGTCGCGGCCTCGGTCGCCGCGGTGCTCGCGTACTGAGCGGGAGCAGGTCGGCCGGCGAGCGATCGCACCGCTCGCATAGCGATACCATCACCCCCGTGGCAGCCGATCCCGAACCCGTCGTGACCATCGTCGTCCCTGGCTTCGACGTCGCCGAGTACGCGGTCGAGGCCCTCGACTCGCTGCGCCGCCAGACGCTGCGCGAGTGGATCGCGATCCTGGTCGACGACGCGTCGACGGATGCCACACCCGACCTCTTCGCCGAGGCGGCGGCATCCGACCCGCGGTACCGGGTCGTGCGCCACGAGACGCGGCGCGGCCTCGGCGCCGCTCGCAACGCGGGACTGGACCTCGTCGAGACGCCATTCGTGGGTTTCCTCGACGCGGACGACGTGCTGACCGAGCGCGCGCTCGAACGCCTGGTCGGCACGGTCTCCGCGAGCGGCAGCGACTTCGCGTGCGGCGCGTACGTGCGGCTGCGGCCCGACGGCGCCGGAGCCTACGTGCCCGGCGACGTACAGCGGTGGGTTCGCGAGGCGACGAGCCCCGCGCGCACGGCGACGACGATCGACCAGCACCCCGCGGCATCCGGCAACATCGTCGCGTGGTCGAAGGTGAGCCGCACCGACTTCTGGCGCCGCGCCGGCCTGCGGTTCCCCGAGGGCGTCGCGTACGAGGATCAGCTCATCGCTCAGCGCATGTACTCGCTCGCGCGCGCCTTCGACACGATCCCCGACGTGGTGGTCCGCTGGCGCGAGCGCGCCGACGGCACGTCGATCACCCAGCGGAAGAACGAGCTGCCGGTGCTCGTCGACTACCTCACGGCGATGCGCGAGGGCATCGCCGTGCTCGACGAGGGCGGACACACCGCGGCGGCCGCCGCGCGCGTGCGGCTGATCCTCGAGCTGGACGTCCCTCCGCTCGTGCGGCTCGCCCAGGTGCACCCCGACGACGAGTACCGCCGGGTGCTGGGCGATTTCGTGAGAGGGCTCGTGGCGCGCGCGCCCGAGGCGACGACGTCGACCGAGATCGACGCCGCGGCACTCTGGTAGCGCCCCGCCGGAGGCCTCAGTACTCGTCGCCGAGGGGCACCCAGGGCCGCGCGTCCGACGCGTCGTCGAGGACGAGCCGGACGTCGTCGGGCGGCCGGTCGGCACGACGCTCCGGATGCCCCGCCAGCGGCTGCGCCTCCTCGGCCTCGAGGATGCGCGAGGCTGCGAGCTGCTCGGCGGCGAGCTCGGAGTACAGGCCGCCCCGCGCGATGAGCTCGGAATGCCTGCCGGACTCGACGATGCGTCCGGCCTCGACCACGTGGATGACGTCCGCCCCGATGACGGTCGACAGCCGGTGCGCGATCGACAGCGTCGTGCGTCCGCGCGCGGCGGCATCGAGCGCCTCCTGCACGACGCGCTCCGACACCGTGTCGAGAGCGGACGTCGCCTCGTCGAGCAGCAGCACGGGCGGGTCCTTGAGCAGCACGCGCGCGATCGCGATGCGCTGCTTCTCGCCGCCTGAGAGGCGGTACCCGCGCTCGCCGACGACGGTGTCGTAGCCGTGCTCGAAGCTCGAGATGACGTGGTGGATGTTCGCCGCACGGCACGCCGCCTCGAGCTCGGCGTCCGTCGCATCGGGCTTCGCGTAGCGCAGGTTCTCGCGGATCGTCGCGTGGAACAGATACGTCTCCTGCGAGACGATCCCGACGTTGTCGATGATCGACTCGTGCCGCAGACGGCGCACGTCGGCGCCGGCGAACATGACCACGCCGCCGGATGCCTCGTAGAGCCGCGGCGTGAGGTAGAGGATCGTCGTCTTGCCCGCGCCCGACGGGCCGACGAACGCGACGTGCTGCCCGGGCTCTGCCACGAACGAGACGCCGTCGAGGGTCGGGCGCGTGCCCGGTGCGGCATCCGGATACCGGAAGACCACGTCGCGGAACTCGATGCGCCCCAGCGGACCGGGCGCCTCTGCCGCGCCGATCGCGTCGGGGGCGTCGCGGATCGCGGGCACGAGGTCGAGGTACTCGAAGATGCGGGCGAACAGGGCCGCCGACGTCTGCAGGTCGAGCGCGACGCGCATGAGCCCCATGAGGGGCATGAGCAGCCGCGCCTGCACGGTCGTGAACGCGACGATCGTGCCCGCCGTGATCGTGTCGACGCCGCCGGTCACGAGGTAGCCCGACACGAGGTAGATGATCGCCGGCACGCTCGCCATGAGCACTTGGACGACCGCGAAGAAGCCCTGACCGCTCATCGCGCGCCGCACCTGCAGCCGCACCTGGTTCGCGTTCTCCTCGCGGTAGCGGCCCGACTCGGTGCCCTGGCGGTTGAACGCCTTCGACAGGAGGATGCCCGACACGCTCAGCGTCTCCTGCGTGATGGAGGTGAGCTCCGACAGCGACTCCTGCGTCTCGCCCGCGATGCGGGCGCGCACCTGCCCGACGCGCCGCTGCACGATGATGAGGAACGGCATTAGGACCACGGCGATGATCGTCAGCCGCCAGTCGATGATGATCATCGCGACGAGCGACGCGATGACCGTCACGAGGTTGCCGAGGATGCTCGTGACGGTGTTCGTGAGAACGCCCGAGACGCCGCCGACGTCGTTCTGCAGACGCGACTGGATGACACCCGTCTTCGTGCGCGTGAAGAACGCGAGCTCCATCGCCTGCAGGTGGTCGAAGAGGCGGATGCGGAGGTCGCCGGTCACACGATTTCCGACGGTCGACGTGAGCCACGTCTGCACGACGCCGAGCGCCGCCGACAGCAGGAAGAGCGCGATCATGATCGCCACCAGCCGCCACAGCAGCGGGACGTCGGGAGGAGATCCGTCGACGGGGAACAGCGCGTCGTCGAAGATGCGCTGCACGATGAGCGGCGGGATGACGGCGACCCCGGCGCCCACGACGACCAGCAGGGCGGTGAAGGTGAGGCGCCCGAGGTACGGGCGGAACAGCGACACGACCCGGCGCCCGAGGTGCGTGATCTTCGGCGCCTCGGCGTTGAGCTTCTTCTGCGCCTCGATGTCGACGCCGCGGAACGAGGGACCGCCCCCGCCCCCGCCGCGCCCGCCCATGCTCATGCGGGTCAGCCTAATCACCCGAGCGGACACCTGGACCGGGACTGACCCGACACGGCGCACGGTCTAGGCTTGCCTCCATGAACTCGACGCCCGACACCCCGCAGCACGACGGAAGCGACCTGGCCGAGCTGCGCGCGGAGATCGACGAGCTCAAGAAGCTGCCGCCCACCGACGAGACGCTCGGGGTCCCCGAGACGGTGGGCGAAGAGATCCCCGAGCCCAAGCCGACCGACGCGATCGGCTCCGAGGACTGGGACGCACCGTCTCCCCGCCCCCACGACGAGCCCAGCGACGCCTGACGGCGAGCGAGTCCGTCCACCCGCCCCGATCACGGGGCTTCGCACGCGGGACGAATCCCGCACCAGAAAATCCCCCGAGCGGGAATGCCACCGCATCCGGCGCGGTTTTGCGTTGGGTGCGTCGGCCTCCGGCGCTCCGTGAAGAGCCCGCCGAGCATCGAGGAGACCACTGCATGGCCACCACCGACACCCGACCGGGCACCGACAGCATCCGCGTGCCCGAGGCCTCCGCCGCCGCCGGCTCGCGCGGGCCGCTTCTGGCGCCCGAGCAGAGCCGCGTGGTGTGGCTGCTGCTGGCGGCCGCGTTCGTCGCGATCCTCAACGAGACCACGATGGGCGTCGCCATCCCCCACCTCATCGGCGACCTGGGCATCACGGCCGTCGAGGCCCAGTGGCTGACGACCGCGTTCATGCTGACGATGGCCGTGATCATCCCGATCACGGGCTTCCTGCTGCGTCGGTTCACGACCCGCGCCGCGTTCATCGCCGCGATGAGCCTGTTCTCGCTCGGGACGCTCGTCGCTCTGCTGGCGCCGGGGTACCCCCTGCTCGTCGTCGCGCGTGTGATCCAGGCATCCGGCACCGCCATCATGATGCCGCTGCTGATGACGACGCTCATGACCGTCGTGCCGCCGCACGCGCGCGGCCGCATGATGGGGCGCGTCAGCGTCGTGATGTCGCTCGCGCCCGCGATCGGCCCGACGCTGTCCGGCTTCCTGCTCGACAACCTCAACTGGCGCTGGATCTTCGGCGTCGTGCTGCCGATCGCCCTCGTGGCGCTTGCGATGGGCGCGCGCTGGATCCACAACCTCGGCGAGACGACCCGCGCGCCGATCGACGTGCTGTCGGTCGTGCTGTCGGCGCTGGGATTCGGCGGTCTCGTGTACGGCCTGAGCCAGATCGGCGGAGCCGGAGCACACGGGGCGACGGGTGCCGCGGCGCGCGCGGCCGAGACCCTGTCGACGGTGTCGCTCATCGTCTCGTTCACGGTCGGCGGCATCTCGCTCGCCCTCTTCATCTGGCGCCAGCTCGTGCTGCAGCGCGTCGACGACGCCCTGCTCGACCTGCGCGTGTTCCGCTCGCGCAACTTCTCGCTCTCGATGGTGCAGATCGCGCTGCTGGCGATGGCCTTCTTCGGCGCGATCACGACGCTGCCGCTCTACATGCAGAGCGTCCTCGAGATCTCGCCCTTCGAGACGGGCCTCACGGTGCTGCCGGGTGCGCTCGCGATGGGCCTCCTCGGCCCGGTGATCGGCCGCATCTACGACCGGTGGGGCACGCGCGTGCTCCTCATCCCGGGTGCGTTCATCGCGAGCGGCATGCTGTGGCTGTACACGACGTTCGACGAGCACACTTCGATCTGGACGATCGCGATCGCCCAGACGGTGCTCTCGATCGGTCTGGCGCTTTCGTTCACGCCGCTGTTCACGGCGTCGCTCGCATCGCTGACGCCGAAGTTCTACTCGTACGGCTCAGCGGTCGTGGGCACGACCCAGCAGGTCGCCGGTGCGGCCGGCATCGCACTCATGATCACGGTCCTGTCGGCGGTCACCGCGTCCGCGAGCGAATCCGGATTGTCGGATGCCGCCGCCGGCGCCGCCGGATCGAGGGCCGCATTCCTCATCGCCGCGATCCTGTCTCTGCCGATGATCGTGGGCGCGTTCCTCATCCGCAAGCCCGCCGAGTCGCCGGTCGGAGCGCCCGCCGAGCACTGAGCGCGTATCACCTGTTCGGCACCGCCCTCTCGACGTACCGGGAGGGCGGTGCCATTCTGGGCGCGCGCCCGTGAGACGGAGGATGACCATGATCGTCGCGACACCCGACCCCGCAAAGGCCGAAGGCCGCGTCGCCGAGAAGTACCGCGACGACCTGGAGACGGACGGCTTCGTCTTCAGTCACACGCGGGCGATGGCCGTCAACCCCGAGGCGGAGCAGGCGTTCGAGGCGCTCCTGGGCGCGATCATCCCTTCGATCGGGCTGCGCACATACGAGATCGCGACGCTCGCCGCGGCCGCGGCGCTGAAGTCGCCGCACTGCCTGCTCGCGCACGGACGCCGGACACTGCGGATCGAGGCGCTCGACGAGGACGAGGTGGTGAGCATCGCGCGCGACGTAGCCGACGGCGTGCTTCCGCCGGCCGACGTCGCGGTCCTCCGCTTCGCTGCGAAGGTGTCGACGGATGCCGCGGCCATGACCGACAGCGACAGCCAGGATCTCCGTGACCACGGCTACTCGGACCGCCAGATCGTGGACATCGCGCTCGCCGCGGCGGCGCGCAACTACTTCAGCAGGGCGCTGCTCGCGCTCTCCGTGCCCGTCGACGAGGTGCCCGGGCTCAGCCCGCGCGTGAAGGAGGCGCTCCTGTCACCGCTGACGCGGTGACGCGCCGCTCCGGCTCAGTCGACGCTGCAGCATCCGCCGCCGCAGCAGGACGCGCCGGATTCGGCGGGAGCCAGGAGGTTCTTGTCGTCCGCGATGGGCTGAAGGGCGGGGGTCGGAAGCTGCGACGTCGTCATGCCTCCATCGTAGGCACGCCCGAGGCCAGCGGGACGAACGTCACAACACGGGCGCCATCCGCTCCACTAACGTCGGCCCCAGGGGAGCAGCCTTCCGACGAGGAGTGATCGCGCTATGTCCGTTCTTGCCCAGTCCACGATGCGCGCGGCCGTGGTGGTCGCCCCGGACAAGCCACTCGAGGTGCGGGACGTTCCGATCCCGACCCCTGGTCTCGGAGAGGTGCTCGTGCGCGTCATCACGAGCGGCGTGTGCCACACCGACCTGCACGCGGCGCGCGGCGACTGGCCCGTCCCGCCGAAAGCCGACCTGATCCCGGGACACGAGGGCTACGGCGAGGTCGTCGCGCTCGGCGACAGGGTGACGTCGCTCAAGGTCGGCGACCTCGTCGGCAACGCGTGGCTGTGGAGCGCGTGCGGCGCGTGCGAGTACTGCCGCACGGGCTGGGAGACGCTGTGCGAGCAGCAGAAGAACGGCGGATACGGCGTCGATGGCAGCTTCGGCGAGTACATGCTCGTCGACGAGCGGTTCGCCGCCCGCATCCCTGAGGGCTCGGACCCGGTCGAGGTCGCGCCCATCCTGTGCGCGGGCGTCACCGTCTACAAGGGGCTCAAGGTGACCGAGGTCAAGCCCGGGGAATGGGTGGTCATCTCGGGCATCGGCGGGCTCGGGCACGTCGCGGTGCAGTATGCGATCGCGATGGGCATGCGCGTTGCCGCGGTCGACGTCGACGACGACAAGCTCGAGCTGGCCGAGAAGCACGGTGCCGAGGTCGTCGTGAACGCCGCCGAGACGGATCCCGTCGCCGCGATCCAGGAGCAGATCGGCGGCGCGCACGGGGTGCTCGTGACGGCCGTGCATCCGAAGGCGTTCGCGCAGTCCACCGGAATGGCGCGCCGCCGCGGGACCGTGGTCTTCGTGGGCCTCCCGCCCGGAGACTTCCCCGCCGACATCTTCAGCACCGTTCTGCGGGCGATCACCGTGCGCGGCTCGATCGTCGGCACGAGGCAGGACATGGCGGAGGCGCTCGACTTCTACGCGCGCGGCCTCATCAAGCCGACCGTCCACGTCGAGTCGCTCGACGACATCAACGACATCTTCGAGCGCATGGAAGAGGGGAAGATCGACGGGCGCATCGTCATGCGCTATGCCGACGCGTGAGCAGGTGCGACGGCGCGGTCACAGGATCGCGCCGCCGGTCTGGCACGTCGGACAGTACTCGGCGGTCGTGCTGCCGAGCGAGAACTCGCGGATCTCTCCCCCGCACACCGGACACGTCTCGCCGGCGCGACCGTGCACCCGCATCGCTGCGGTCTTCGCGGCCTTGAGCTGATCGATCGGCACGCCGTGGCGCGCGGCGACCGCGTCGCGGACGGTCGACACGGTCGCCGCGTACAGCCGGTCGAGGGCGTCGGCGTCGAGTGCCGCGGCGTGGGCGACCGGCGACACTTTCGCGGTGTGCAGGATCTCGTCGGAGTAGGCGTTGCCGATGCCCGCGATGGACTCCTGCTCCTGCAGGATCGCCTTGATCTGCTTGCGGCGCCCCACGACGGCGCGGTCGAAGTCGGCGCGTGAGTACGCCGGATCGGCCGGATCGGGGCCGAGCTTGGCGATGGCCGGAGCCTCGGACGGATCGTCGACGACGAAGGCCCCGAGCGACACCCACGACCCCGCGTCGGTCAGCTCGAAGCCGCTGCCGTCGTCCAGCGCGATGCGGGCGAGCACCGCGGGCGCGTCATCCGCGGGCGGATCGGCATCGGCCGCTGCCGCGATGTCGTCGTGCCACGCGATCCACCCGTGGCGGCCGAGCGACACGACCAGGTGCCGGCCGTCGTCGAACGCGAGATCGACGTGCTTGCCGTGGCGCGACGCCGCCGAGACGCGGTCGCCGACGAGGCTCGCCGGGGGCCGCGCGCGGGTCTTGATGATACGGAACTCGACGACGTCGACATCGCGGATGCTCCGCCCCACCGCCCGCTCGCCGAGGAAGTCGACGAGCGCCTGCACCTCCGGTGATTCCGGCATGGACCCATCCTGGCACCAGCGTGGGACATCCGTGCGGGTGCCGGAGGGGCATCCGTTTCGCTGTGTTTCGCTGCGCCGGGCCTTCTCGCAGGCAGCCTGACTACCGTCTTGGACATGACGTCTGCGCAGCCAGCAGCCCGCCCGGCATCCGACTTCGGCGCCTCCGTGCCGGCGCACGGACCGGGCGCGTCGCTGTCTGCGGCCACCTTCAAGGAGCTCTTCCGCGGCCACCCCTCGGGCGTCGCGGTCATCACGGCGAGCGGCGACGACGGTCCGGTCGCGCTCACGGCGTCGTCCGTGGCATCGGTGAGCGTCGACCCGCCGCTGCTCATCTTCTCGATCTCGGCCATGTCGTCGGCGACGCCCGCGATCGCAGCGGCCGACACGATCGTCGTGCACCTCCTCGACGCCGACGACCTCGACCTCGCGCGCCTGGGCGCCACGAGCGGCGTCGACCGGTTCGCCGACCGCGACGCGTGGGCGCCCCTGCCGACGGGCGAACCGGTCTACCGCGACGTGCGTGCGTGGGTGCGGTGCGCTGTCGTGAGCCGCATGGACGCGGGCGATTCGACCATCATCGCCGCGCAGGGGCTGCAGGCGACCATCGCGCGCGAAGCCGCTCCCGGGGAACCGGGTGACGCCCTCGTGTACCACAACCGCACATGGCACCGCCTCGGGGAGCACTCGCGCATCGCATGATGCGGTGATCCCCGAGGCGGTCATGCCCGCGGCGGCGCGACGAGCGCGCGGCCCAGGTCAGATCGAGCGCGTGCCGCGGCGTCGCGCGAAGAGCACGTACAGGCCGAGGACGACGATCGCCCCGATGATCGAGCCGATGATGCCGGCCGGCTGCAGGAAGCCGCCGGCGGGGTCGGCCCCGAAGATGAGGAATCCGAGGAAGCCGCCGACGAACGATCCGACGATGCCGAGCACGATCGTCATGAGGATCCCCATGCTCTGCTTGCCGGGGATGACGGCGCGAGCGATGAGGCCGGCGATCAAGCCGATGATGATGAGACCGAGGATGGTCCAGAGCATTTGTCTCTCCTTCGTCTTGTGAACACCGGGCGAGCGGACGCCCCCGTGTTCGGGGCGGAGACCAGGCTACGAATCCTGCCGCAGTTTGCCCCGGCCCCTACCCACGAGGGGCTGTGACGCGCTATCATCCCGGACTCCTGCGGCGTGTAGCCTGCGTCCATGGCTGAACGCACGGTGCCGATCCTGCTCAGTCGCGACCTCGCGGAGACGCTCGAGTTCTATCGAGCGCTCGGCTTCGAGAACCGCGGCGCGACGCCCGAGGAGTGGAACTACCTCATCCTCGGACGCGGCAGCGCGGAGCTACACTTCTCCGGTGACCCATCCGTCGATCCCTTCCGCACCGCGTCCATGTGCTACCTCTACGTGGACGACGCCGACGCGGTGTTCCGGGAGTGGGAGGGCGTGGTCGTCGCCGACCCGTCGACGGGCAGCCGGATGACGGGCATCGCCGACACGGACTACGGCATGCGCGAGTTCGCCGTCGTCGATCGCAGCGGCAATCTCGTGCGGGTGGGAAGCCCGATGGCGACGGATGCCTGAGGCGTGACGCACGCCGTCACGCAGGACCGCTACCAGCGCGGGACCGCCGGGACGGCATCCGTCCGCGTCAGCGACTCCGCCTGACCGAGCGCGCGGTACTCCCACCCGGCGTTCACATACCGCTCGGCGTCGAGCACGCGGCGACCATCGACGACTCGCCGCTGCCGCACGTTGCGGGCGAGCTCGGCGGGATCGGCGTCGACGAACTCGGGCCACTCGGTGAGCAGCGCCACGACGTCCGCGCCGCGGGTCGCCTCGTCGAGCGAGGCGGCGTAGTCGAGGTCGGGGTACGTGCGGTGCGCGTTCTCCGCCGCGGCAGGGTCGTACACACGCACCTCGGCGCCCTCCATCGACAGCATGCGCGCGACCTCGAGCGCCGGCGCATCGCGCACGTCGTCGGAGTCGGGCTTGAACGCTGCGCCGAGGGCCGCGACGCGTGTGCCCGCGAGGTCTCCCCCGGCGAACTCGCGCACGACGTCGACCATGCGCTCGCGCCGGCGCTGGTTGATCTCGTCCATCTCGTGCAGGAACGCGACCGCCCGGCCCACGCCGAGCTCCTCGGCGCGATGCGCGAACGCGCGGATGTCCTTCGGCAGGCACCCGCCGCCGAAGCCCAGACCGGGCTTGAGGAACCGGCTCCCGATCCGCGGGTCGCGGCCCAGGGCATCCGCGAGCTGACCCACGTCGGCCCCCGTCGCCTCGCACACCTCGGCCACCGCGTTGATGAACGAGATCTTCGTCGCGAGGAACGCGTTCGCCGCGACCTTCACGAGCTCGGCCGTGGCGAGGTCGCTCACGATGACCGGCGTCCCGGCACCCAGCACGGGGTCGAACACGTCGATCAGCCGGTCGAGCGCCCAGTCCGAGTCGACGCCGAACACGAGCCGGTCGGGGCACAGGGTGTCCTCGACCGCGAAGCCCTCGCGCAGGAACTCCGGGTTCCACGCGACCTCGATGTCGGCGCCCGGTCGCGACTGCGCCGCGACGCGCTCCGCGAGGCGGCGGGCCGTGCCCACGGGGACCGTCGACTTGCCGACGATGAGCGCCCTGCGCTCGATGCGCGACGCGAGAGCGTCGACCGCGGCCTCGACGAACCCGAGGTCTGCGGCATTCGTTCCGTCCTTCTGCGGCGTGCCGACGCACACGAAATGCGTGTCGGCGAAGTCCGCGGCCCGCGCGAGGTCGGCTGTGAACGCGATGCGCCCGGTCGCGAGCATCTCGTCGAGATGCTCCTGGAGTCCGGGCTCGTGGAACGGCAGGACACCGCTCCGCAGCGCCGCGACCTTGTCGGGGTCCACGTCGACTCCGACGACGCGGTGTCCGAGCTTGGCCATGCAGATGGCATGCGTGGCGCCGAGGTAGCCGAGGCCGACGACGGTCAGTCGCTGCGGATGTCGGGCGGTCTGCGTCGAGAGGTCGGTCGTCATGGGTGTCTCCTTGCTCTGCGTCCGGTGTTCGAAACCGGGTCGGGAATGGTTGCGGATGCCGCGGCCGCTCACTCGCGGCACTCGACGTTGCTCAGCTCTCGGTCGCCCGAGACCTCGTTGTCGCACAGGAGGACGTTGCCGCGCTCGGGCTCGAACGCGAACGCCACTCCGTCGCCGGGGCCTTCGAGGTTCGCGACGTTGCCCGCGAAGACGTTGTCGGTGCCCCAGCCGTCGAGGATCTCGTGCGTCTGGAACCCGTCGCCGGGCGACGACGTGCCTTCGTTGCCCTCGATGCGCCACCCGTTGCCCTTCACGTCGACCCACGAGTCGGCATCCGTGATCGCCGAGCCGTCGAAGGTGTTTCCGCGCAGGACGCCCGCGCTCGTGCCCTCCTTGATGTCGACGCTCTCGGACGTCGTGCCCGAGATGGTGTTGCCCTCGATCACGTTGCGATCGCTGCGGTCGGGCTCGCAGCCGGTGATGTCGCACCAGTTGCTCTCGGCCGAGCCGATGTAGATGCCCTCGCCGAACTTCGGCTTGCGCAGCCCGGTGTCGCCGACGGTGTTGCCCACGACGTGGTTGTCGGTGCTCGCGGCGCGAAGGTGGATGCCCTCGTCGCCGATGTGGGTCACGGTGATGCCGCGGATCGTCGTGTGGGTCGTGGCATCCGCCATGATCCCCTTCTGGCCGTTGCGCACCGTGAAGCCCTGCACGATCCAGTGGGAGACGCCGTCGAGGTGCAGCACGTAACCTCCGTCGACCGCGCCGCCGTCGAGGATCGCATCCTCGGGCCCGCACAGCGTGATGGGAGCGTCCTGCGTGCCCTGCGCCGAGGCGACGAACTCGCCCTCGTACGTGCCCGGCTGAAGCGCGATCACGTCGCCGGGCTGGGCGGCGTCGAGCGCATCCTCCAGCTCTTGGGTCGTGGTCGGCTCGGCGGTCGCGTCCTCGCATTCGACCTCGGCGGCACCACCCGCGGGTGCGGGGGCCGTCGGGGTCGGCGACGGCGGCGCACCCGATGGACTGCCGCCGGATGCCGGACCCGACGCGCACCCGGCGAGGGGCGCGAGCAGGGCGAGCGCCGCGACGATCAGCGGCGGGGCGTGGGACTTTCGGTTCATCACTGTGTCCTCCGGATCGACTCGGGGGGAACGATCCCCCGTGTGAGCTGGGTGAGCGGGATGTGCTCGGGATACGGATGGCGGATGGGCGGGCTCTTGCGGCGCGTGAGCGCCGTGATGACCACGAGCACGCCGAGCGCCGTCCAGATGAGAGTCAGCGGCTGCGCGAACGTCTCGAGCACCGAACGCGGGGTGACGGGCGGCGACCAGCCCTCGAGGTCGTTGCGCGCCGCGTATCCGCCGACGGCATCGTCGTGCACGGCGGTCGTGCCGTGCCCCGCGATGACGTTGCCGACGATGCGTGTTCCGCTCGCGTGACCGACGAGGGTCACCGCGTGCTGCGAGATGTCCGCGAACCGGTTGTCGCGGATGTCCGCCGTCGCGTCATGCAGGTGCACGCCGGTTCCGACCGACGACAGGACGTTGTCGCGAATGCCCACCTCCGAGGCGCCGTCCCGCAGCGCGATGGACTGCCGCTGCTGGTGCGACATCGTGTTGCCCGTCATCGTGACGAGGGTCGCGGCATCGTCGACCACTACGCCGACGATGCCGGCCGCGATGTCGCTGTCGGCGATCGAGACGTCGCGCGCGCCGCTGACTTCGACGCCGTAGCGCGCGTTGTCGGCGATGCGCGACTCGACGATCGCGATGTCGCCGTATCCCGCGGTCGAGGAACCGGCCGGATTGGGCCCCTGCGCGAGCGCGCGGCCGTCGATCGCGATGCCGTTGCGGCCGTTGCCCGTCACGGTGACGGCGGTCATCGCGATGGACGCGCTCGAGCGCCCGACGACGATGCCGTCGCCGGCGCTGGCCGACACGGTCGTCGCGGCGAGCTCGGTGTCGGTGACGTCGCGGTGCAGCACGAGCCCGTCGATGAGGCTGCCGTCGATCGTCGAATCGCCGACGGCGAGCCCCGCGGCATCGGCCACGAAGAGTCCGTACGCGTTGCCCGTGAACGTCGCGTGCTGGACAGACCCGCTCACGGGCCCGAGGCGCGCGTCCTCTTCGTCGAGTGTCGAGGTCACCTCGTCGGGCGAGACGAGGGGCGCGGCTGCGTCGGTCGCGGCATCCGTCGACTCTTCGGCGAGTGCGGGGCGGTCATCGGATGCCTCGGCGCCGGTCAGCGCGAGTCCGCCCGTCTCGCCCGACCAGAAGCCGAGCTGAGCGAAGGCGGCGTGCGCGATGTCGACGGTTCCGCTCTGGACCCGGATGTACGCACGACCATCAGCCGTCGTCGTGTCCTCCGCGCCCGTGCGCGGGTCGAAGCTGTTCACCGCGAGGGGAGCGCCCTCGGCGCCGGCCACCCGCAGCGCACCGCCGATGACGACGATGGACGCGAACCCTTCGGGAGTACTCGCGAGCTTGACGGCGGGGACGCCCGACAGGTCGAGCGCGGCCTGCGGCAGCGCGACGATGCTCTCCGACACCAGGATCGCCCCATCGGGCAGCTCGGTGATCGCGTCGGGCGACAGGGCTCGCAGATCGTGGATCGTGTAGGGGTCCTGTCGCGCGGGCAGCACGAGGGTCGTGAGCGGCGCCGTCGGCAGGCGGTACGCGCCCTCGACGTGTCCGGAGCGCCACGGGAGTATGCCCGCGAGCGACGTCACGAGCGAGACGCGCTCGCGCTCAGCCGCGACGAGGGCAGCCTCCGCCTCGGCGTCGCCCGCGTAGCCGAGGTCGCGCGAGCCGTCCTGCTGCGTCTGCCCCTCGGCCCAGGACTCGCCGAACGGGTTCTCGCGGAACACGATGCCCGCGACGAACGCCGCCGCCACGATGACGACCACCAGCAGCAGCGTGCCGGTGAAGCGCTGCAGGCGGGTCATCGCTGCGTCACCGCCTCTGCTCGCGCCGTGGCCGGCGCGCCGGCGGCCGGCGAACGGAGCGTCGCGGCCGACTGGCCGTCGCCGCCCACCTGGGTGGCGCTCCGCGTCAGCCAGCCCTGCTTGTTCATCGTCGCGAACGCCCACAGCTTCACGGGAAGGGCGATCACGATCACGGTGAGCGCCACGATCGGCAGGATGACGATGTCGCCTGGGTGGCGGGCCAGGTGCGAGATCCCGCGGATGCCGCGACCGATGATGACCCACCCCACGACGCCGACGATGCCGATCGTCGTGAACTCGAGCCGCGCGAACAGCAGGTAGAAGAGCGTGAGGCCCATCGTGACCGGGGTGAGGAGGATCTGCAGCACGGTGATCTTCGTGACGAACGGCGTCTGCCACAACCACCCCTTCGCGATCGCGGTGAGGTAGCAGCGGTAGGAGTTGCGGCTCCACCGCACGCGCTGCTTGACGAAGGCGCGCAGCGTGTCGGGGAACATCGACAGCGCGCGGGCGTCCGACTGGTGCACCGTGCGGTAACCGGATGCCAGCACCAGCCAGGTGAGCCGGCCGTCGTCACCCGCGATGCAGCGACGCCCGAGGAAGAACTCGTTCTCGAGGTGGTCGAGCACCGGCAGGACCGCACGGCGTCGGTAGGCGGCCGTCCGTCCGGAAAGGCAGGGAACGGCGCCCGCGCGGCCCATGGCGGGCACGTAGTCGTAATAGCGCAGGTCGACGAGCCAGTCCGCGACCCGGCGCCACACGCTCGAGCGGCGCTGATACACGTTCTGGTGCGTGCCGACGCCGCCGACGCGCGGATCGATGAAGGGCATCTGCACCGCGCGCAGCAGTCCGTCGCGCCACGCGGTGTCGGAGTCGGTCAGCACGAGCACATCGAACCGGGCGAGACGGATGCCGGCGCCCAGCGCCGACCGCTTGCCGACGTGCTCGAAGAGGATCGGTCGAACGCGCGGGTCCCCCAGCGCGACGATGCGGTCGTACGCCTCGAGGTCCGCGACGTCGAGCACGATGATGATCTCGTCAGGGTCCTGAGACCGCCACGAGTCGAGGCATCTCATGAGGATGTCGGGGTCCTCGTGGAACGACGGGACGACGACCGACGTCGTCTCGCGATGGCTGTTGCGGATCGGCCGGGCGAAGCGCGACAGCGTGAAGCGGTAGAGCCACAGGCTCCACACGACGATGCCGGCGATCGCCAGCGGAACGAACGGCCGTACAGTCGCGAAGAACTCTTCGACCGCCTGCCAGTCGACGGCCGACAGCGCGCTGTCGAGGAAGGCGGTCAGGTCGTCGAACGGTGAAGCGTCTTGCGGGGACATCGAGCTCCTTGCCAGGCGCACGCCGCCGCTGGGAGACACCGACCGGTCGGGCCGGCGTCGCCGCGAAGGGTGCGCCGTTTTCAGTCGTGAGGAGGGACGTGGCCGAGAACGGCGCGCAGAAGTCGAAGTGTCCACGGTAGGCCGGCGGGCGCGGAATCTCGCGGGGGTTCACATCCTCCGGGAGGGCACCTACTATGGGCATCCCCGATGAGAAGCGGCTCACGGAGCATCCGCGTTTTCAACCCGTGATCTGCGTTTTTACTTGCCTGTCGCCCTCACTGGCGATGCGACGCTCGTCCCTTCGGCCTCAACCTCCGCCTGAGGATCTACTCCACGCGCCTGCCCTAGGCTGAGGGGCGCATGCGCGATTTCATCAGAGGAGTGTCGTATCTCGGACGCGGGTTCGCGTACTGGGGCAGACGGCCGGGTCTCATGGCTCTGGGGCTGGTCCCCGCGGCGATCGTCGGAATCGTCTTCCTGGCGGGCCTCATCGCACTGGGCGCGTTCCTGCCCACGATCGCCGACGCGCTCACGCCGTTCGCCGACGGCTGGCCGAGCGTCTGGGCGGTCGTCATGCGTGTCGCGGTCGGCACAGCCGTGTTCGGCGCAGCGCTCGTCCTCGTGGTGGTGTCGTTCACCGCGGTGACTCTCGTCGTCGGCGACCCGTTCTACGAGCGCATCTGGAAGGCGATCGAGACGGAGCTCGGCGACACCGGGGCCGAGAAGGACTACGGCTTCTGGCGCTCCGTTGGGGACGGCGTCTCGCTCATCGCGCGCGGCATCGCCGTCGCGGTGGTCGCCGCCCTCCTCGCCCTCATCCCCGCGATCGGCGGAGTGCTGAGCGCGCTCGTCGGGATCGTCGCCACGGGATGGCTCGTCGCCGACGAGCTCACGGCGCGGGCGCTCACGTCACGCGGCATGGCACGCCGCGAACGCCGATGGGTGATGCGCCCGCACCGGGCTCGCGTGCTGGGGTTCGGCGTCGTCACGCAGCTGTGCTTCCTCGTGCCGCTCGGCGCCGTCGCGACCATGCCCGCCGCCGTCGCAGGGTCGACGCTGCTCGCGCGATCGCTGCTCGAGGGCGACGCCGCCTGACGTCAGGATGACCCGCGAGGGGAAGACGCCTCATCGAACTCGCGACGCAGGTACTTCGGCGCCTGGGTGCGCCACGCCTCGGTCACGAGCTCGGCGAGGTGGTCCTCGTCGATGCGGGCCATCCGGAAGGCGACCTTCGGCTCGCTCCACCGCGTCGTCGTGCGCAGGAACACGTCGGGATCCATCTCGGCGAGAGCGAGCGCGTCGACGGCGTCGGCGACCTTCACGGCGACGACGAGCTCGGATGCCACGATCGCGCGCACGTCGTCGGGGATGCTCGGCCACGGGTGGCACTCCCACGCGTAGAGCTTGCCGCGCACGAACCACGCGGCGCCGCCCGTCGTCGCGCGCTCCTCGCTGCCGGGAAGCCGCTCGGCGGTGCGGCGCACGTCGTCGAGAGTCGGCATCGACCGAGGGTATCGCCCACCGCAGACAGCGCGGTGGGTCAGGTTCTCCGCTCGTGCCGCACGGGCTTGAGCCGCTCGGGCGCGCCCGTCGCCCGAATCCACTCGCACTCGAACGTGCCGCTGTAGCCGAAGAGGAACCCGAAGCGGTGATTGTGCACCTCGAGGTCGACGTGGAATCGGCCGTCGGCGTCATGGAAGTGCTCGTGCAGTGTCGCGCGCCCGCTGAAGGCCATCGGGAAGCGGAACGCGATCGGCCCCTCGTAGAAGCGCTGCGCGTCCGATGTCAACCGCAACCCGCCCCGATCGTCGACCCGCAGGTCGAGGTCCACCGCAAGGTGCTGGTGGGTGCCCAGGTAGTCGAGGATGCGACCGCCGTCGAGGATCATCGTCGCGTCGAAGCGACGACTCTTCCCGGCGATCGCGTACTCGCGCACGAACGTGACCGTCTCGCGTCCGAGCGGGTCGACGTACGGGTAGTTCTCGATCACGAACGGCACATCCCGCCCCGTGTCGGGCACGAGGATGTTCCGCAGCCGCCCGATCTGCAGGAACGGCACCGTCCACCACGGCCCGCGCCGGATCGTCGTCATGACGCCCCGGCCGACGCACGCCTCGCCCGATGCGAGGCCGACACCGAACCGGCGGCGCATCATCGGATGCAGCCGCGCGAAGTCCTCGCCGAGGGCGCGCTCGAAGATCGAGGTCACGACGCCGCCTCCGTGGCTGGGTCGGGCAACGTCGCGAGCGTCGCAGGTGCATTCACGAGGTGGTCGGCGCGCCGCGGACGCGAGGCGGGCGCGCGCCGGCAGCGACGAGCGCGAGGACGATCCGGATGCCCCCACCACACCGCACTCCACAGCGGCCACCGCTCGGGCGGAACCCCGGTCTCGATCCAATTCCGCAGGCGGTCGAAGCTCCAGGCCGTCGCCCATCCCAGCAGCGGGCGGACGAGCACGTCGAGCAGGCCCCACCCGGGTTCGTAGTCGTAGCCCGTGATGAAGGCGGTCCCGCCGTCGACCGGCACGTAGCGCCAGTACCCACGACCGGCGCGGATCGGCGACAGCACGTCGTCGGTCGCGAAGCGCAGCGCCGAGGTGCGAGTGCCGTCGGGTCGTTCGACCTCACCGAGGCTCACTCCGGTGCCCTCGACGATGTGGAACGGAGTGCGTCGCGTGTAGCGGAAGCGGGTGGCGCGCGCATCCGTCTCGCCTGTCGGCTGAATGTGTGAGAAGCGGATGTCCCACCGCACGTGCTCCGCCGGGTCCTGCGTGAGCCGCCAGACCTCGTCGACGTCGGCGCGGATGAAGATCTCGACATAGATGCCGGAGCGGGTCACACGACGACGCTACCGGCCCGCCGCGACGCGACCGTGCATCAGTCCCAGTCGAGGTACTCCTCGATGATGACGGCCGTGTCCATGATGTGAGTCAGCGGGAAGAGATGCCCCGCGCCCTCGATGTTCTTGACGCTCGCGCGCTCGGAAGCGGTTGCCCGCAGAGCGTCGCCGTTGGCGGGCGGTGTGACGTGGTCTTCGGTCCCCTGGATGATGAGCACCGGGATCACCGGGGCCAGCGGGATGTCGGCCTCCTCGACGCCGAGAAGCAGGAGGCCGTTGACGCGGTCGGTGTGCGTCGCGGCGAACGCGCGCGCGACGGTGCCGCCCGATGCATGCCCGCCGATCCACGTGTGCTCGAATCCGAGGCGGTCGAGCACGGATGAGACGTCCGCGACGCGCTCCTCGAAGCTCTCCGAGTCGGAGCGGGTGCCGACGCGCACGACGTGGAAGCCGGCCTCCTCAGCGAGGTAGTGCGACACGACTCCCAGTGGATCTCCGTCCAGACCGCCGTCGGCGACGAGCACCAGCGAGATGGGCCCCTCCCCCTCCTCGACGTACGGGATCGGGCGGCTGTCCGCGTCGACGGTGCGGTTGTCGGTCACGTGCGTGAGTCCTCTCGTGCGGGAAGTGTCGTGTCTCGCTCCGCGCGCACAGCGATGCCGCGGCGAACGACGGGATGGTGCGCGAGGCGGATCGAATCTATCAGACGGGCGGACGCGCGGTTTGCCATTACTGCCTCTGATCTGGTCTTTTGAGACGCGGAGTGCTCGCACCCCGGTGCCAGGACGGGGTTGTCAGGGAGCAGCCTCGCCAGTCCGCCATCGCGCCGTTGGGTATCGTGTTCCCACTTCCCCGGCGCTCACCCTTGCCATCGTCATCGCGATCGCGGAGTCGGTCGCCGGGATCGTTCCGGCCCATCGTGCGGCCGCTCTCCCCGTCCTCGAAGGGATCGCTCATGACTGAGTCGCGCCGGGTGTCCCTCGTGCTGACGCTCGTCTCGGCACAGCTCGTGGTGATGCTCGACTCGAGCATCCTGAACGTGGCGCTGCCGTCGATCGCCGATGAGTTCGCTCTGTCCGCCACGGGCACCGCGTGGGTTCTCAACGCGTACTTCCTCAGCTTCGGAGGGCTCCTTCTCGTATCTGGCCGCGCGGCCGATGTCTTCGGGCGCAGGCGGATGTACCTGATCGGGGCCGCCGTGCTCGCGATCGGCTCGGTGGTCGGGGCACTCGCACCCGACGAGGGGGTGCTGATCGCGGCGCGGGTGTGTCAGGGGGCAGGGGCCGCGATGCTCAGCCCGGCCGCGATGTCGGTCATCCTGGCCGGGTTCACCGGATCGGCCCGCACGACCACGATGAGCTGGTGGGGCGCGGCGTCCACGGTGGGCGGCGCGCTGGGCGTCACCGTCGGCGGCGTCCTGACGGGGATGCTGGGATGGCACAGCGTGATGGCTGCGACGGCCATCGTCGCGTCCGCGGTGCTCGTGGCGGGCTGGCTGACGCTCCCGGCGGACGAAGCGGGAGCACGGCGACCGTTCGACGCCGCCGGGGCCGCGGCCCTCACCCTGGCGGTCGTCGCCGCGGTCTACGCCGTGCTGACCGTGCCGCACAGGGGATTCGCCTCGATCGAGGTGTTCGTCGCCGTCCTCGCTGCCATCGCTGCGGGAGTGGCGTTCGTCATCATCGAGAGGCGCACCGCTGACGCCATCCTCGCGCCCGCGGCGCTTCGCGAGCCGCGCGTGGCGGGCGGCGTCGTCGCGAACATGCTCGGCGGCGCCGCACGGATCGCGTGCTTCGTGCTGGTCGCATTGCTGATCCAGCAGGTCCTCGAATACGAGCCCGCGGTCGCGGGCGTGGCGATGCTTCCGACGTCGCTCGCCGGGTTCGCCGTCAGCACTCTCGTCCTGCCGCGTGCCCTCAAGCGCTTCGGCGCCGAGAAGGTCGCCGTGGCGGGACTCGCGATGCTGATCGTCGCCCACCTGCTGTTCGCCTCGATCGACCACGGCGCACCGTATGTGTGGCGGGTTCTGCCGGTGCTGCTCCTCGCCGCGACCGGCGTGGCGTTCAGCTTCACCCCGACGACCCTCGTCATCGCCGACGGCTTCGCTGCACGCAGAGCGGGCGTCAGCTCCGGTCTGGCCTCGGCCACAGCGCAACTCGGAGGCGCGATCGGCATCGCCGTCTTCGGCGCCGTCGACGCCGCCGGAAGGGCCGCTGCGCTCGGCGCAGGCGGGAGCGCCCTGGCGGCGGCCGAAGCCGGACTGTGGGCCGCCCATCTGACGGCAGCCGCGTTCGCCGCGGGTGCCGTGATCGTGGCCTACATCACATGGCCCGCGCTCCGCAGATCGCCCCGACGCACGCCGAGGACGGCGACGGGATCATGAGATCGACGACGTGAACGCCGTCAGAAGTCGACCTTGCGCTCCTTGTCGACATCGAGCTCGGTCTCGTCGCTCGACCATGCGTCGAGCGTCGAGTCCAGTTGGCGGCGGAGCCACTCCGCGCTGAGCGAGCCGGATGCTGCGTGCTCGTCCAGCTGGCGGCGCCTCTCGTCCGCGGTGCCGTGCAGGTCGGCCGGGTCCGAACGTGCGTTTGCCATCGCGTCCTCCCAGGGTCGTCCCCCCGGGCGCGAGCGTACACCTCATGATGTTGTGAAGGCGGGTGCGCGCGATGCTCGATCGGTGCGTCGCGGGGAGCGGCCAAGCCTCAGCAGCCCTCGGCAACCCGACTACCCTTCTCTCGTGACGGAGAGGACACCTGAGGACTACTTCGGCGCCCAGAGCGTGGGGCTTGACACGTTCCTACGCGTCCATGCGGCAGCCGTGGAGGCCCACCCGGACGTGACGGTCCGAGTGTCGAAGAGCCAGGTGGCACTGCGACGCCGGCGCGGCTTCGCCTATCTATGGATCCCGGGTCGGTACCTGCGCCGGCCGACCGCGCCCGTCGTCTTGTCTCTCGCGACGGACGAGCGTCTGGAGTCCGCACGATTCAAGGAGGTCGTCCACCCCGGCCCCTGGATGCACCACCTGGAAATCCACGACGTCAAAGACATCGACGACGAAGTCGTCGGCTGGCTCATCTCGGCAGCCGACGACGCGGGCTAGATGGCGAAGCGGATCGCCTGTCTGGCGTCGCGCGCTCTCCGACGGGCGGTTCCCGGGGTGTCAGAGCGACTTCTTGACCACGCTCGACTTCAGCTGCATTCGCCCGAAGCCGGGCACGGTCGCATCGATGTCGTGGTCGCCCACGCCGTCGTCGATGAGGCGGATGCCGCGCACCTTCGTGCCGACCTTCACGGCGCCGCCTCCCGCGCCCTTCACCTTGAGGTCCTTCACGATCGTGACGGTGTCACCATCGGCGAGCACGTTGCCGACGGCATCGACGACAGGCGCCGCGGCCTCGGCCGCGCTCGCATCCGTGTCATCCGCCGACCATTCGTGGCCGCACATCGGGCACACCAGCAAGGCTCCCTGCTCGTAGGCGTAAGGCTCGTTGCACGCAGGGCAGGGGGGCAGCGCGTCAGACATTGAACCGGAACTCCACGACATCCCCGTCCTGCATCACGTAGTCCTTTCCCTCGATACGGGCCTTGCCGCGGGCGCGGGCCTCGGCCACCGATCCGGTTTCGACGAGGTCGGCGAACGAGATGACCTCGGCCTTGATGAACCCCTTCTCGAAGTCGGTGTGGATGACACCCGCGGCCTGCGGAGCCTTCCAGCCCTTGCCGATCGTCCACGCGCGAGCCTCCTTGGGCCCGGCGGTGAGGTAGGTCTGCAGCCCGAGCGTGTCGAAGCCGATCCGAGCGAGCTGATCGAGGCCCGACTCGTCCTGACCGGTCGACGCGAGCAGCTCGGCGGCGTCCTCGGGGTCGAGGTCGATGAGCTCGGACTCGATCTTCGCGTCGAGGAACACGGCCTGCGCGGGCGCGACCAGTTCGGCGAGGGCCGCCTTCTTCGCGGCATCCGTCAGCACGCTCTCATCGACGTTGAAAACGAAGATGAACGGCTTGGCGGTGAGCAGACCGAGCTCCTTGATGGGGGCGAGGTCGATGCCGGATGCCGACAGCAGCTCACCCCGCTGCAGGGCCTCCTGCGCGGCGAGCGCGGTCGAGAGCACGGCAGGGTCGGTCTTCTTGCCCTTGACCTCCTTCTCGAATCGCGGAATCGCCTTCTCGAGGGTCTGAAGGTCGGCGAGCTGGAGCTCGGCGTTGATCGTCTCCATGTCGCCCTTGGGGTTCACCGCGCCCTCGACGTGCACGACGTCGTCGTCATCGAACCCGCGGACGACCTGCGCGATCGCATCTGCCTCACGGATGTTCGCGAGGAACTGGTTGCCCAGCCCCTCCCCCTCGCTGGCGCCACGCACGATGCCGGCGATGTCGACGAACGACACGGTCGCGGGGAGGATCCGCTCGCTGCCGAAGATCTCAGCGAGCGTCTTCAGCCGCGGGTCGGGCAGGCTCACCACCCCGATGTTGGGCTCGATCGTCGCGAACGGGTAGTTCGCCGCGAGCACCTGGTTCTTGGTCAGAGCGTTGAAGAGGGTGGACTTGCCGACGTTGGGCAGTCCGACGATTCCGATGGTGAGAGCCACGGGCATCCAGTCTACGGCGCTCAAACTCGCGGCCCGGCCCGTCTCCAGCCGCCCTAGGCTGGCCGCGTGCGGTTCGCTCATGTGAGGCTCGCGGCGCCCCTCGACCTGAGGGGGTTCTACGGAGGTGAGCTCGGGCTGCCGCTCGACAGGGACGCGATCGTCGTCGGCGAGACCCGCCTCTCTTTCCGGGTCGAGGACGGCGGCGCGTTCTACCATTTCGCTCTTCTCGTGCCCGGCGACCGCTTCGACGCGGCGCTCGAGTGGGCCCGCGACCGCGTGGAGCTGCTGGGCGACGTGTTCGACTTCGCCTTCTGGGACGCGCGAGCGACCTACTTCCACGACCCCGCCGGCAACATCGTCGAGCTCATCGCCCACCGCAGGCTCGAGGAGAACGGGCGCACAGGGACGTTCGCGGCGGATGAGCTCGTCGGCTTCTCGGAGCTGGGGCTCGTCGGCGATCGACGGGAATTGCTGCGCCAGCTGGAGCAGGTCGGTCTCGAGCTCTGGAGCGGCGGGATCGACGAGCCCGACAGCCTCGGCTTCGTCGGCGAGAAGGGACGGACCCTCATCCTCACGCGCCCGGGCCGCGGCTGGCTCCCGACGGGAAGACCGGCGGAACCGCATCCGGTCGCCATCGACTTCGAGCCGGACACGGCACGGTTCGAGTTCGATCCGGCACCGGCCGGTCCGCAGTAGGCCTGGCTCAGCCGAGGAGTTCGACGAGCCCCCGCAGATCCGTCACGATGTGATGGGGATCGCAGTCCTGCTCGGCGCCACGGCGGTCGATCCACACCGCCGTCAGGCCCGAGGCCCGCGCGCCGCCGACATCCGCGTGCTGGTTGTCGCCGATGTGGAGCGCTTCGCTCGCCTCGACGCCCATCCCCTCGACGGCGGCGTCGAAGATCGCCGGGTCCGGCTTCTGCGCGCCGACCTCGCCCGAGACGAGGATCGCGTCGAACCGTCCGGTCAGGTCGACCGCGTCGAGCTTCGCGCGCTGCAGGTCGCTCGGGCCGTTCGTGATGATCGAGGTGCGGATGCCGCGCCTGCGGCACTCCGCGAGCACGTCGAGCGCCTCAGGGTACAGCGACCACGACGTCGTCTCGATGCGCCACTGCAGCTCGTACGCCTCTCTCGCGGCAGCCTCGAGATCGTCGACGTCGAACTGCGACAGCGCCCGACGCCACACTCCCGCCATGACGACATCGGTCGGGACTCGGCCGAGCATCCACTGCTCGCCGATCTCGTCCCACTGCTCCGACCACGCGCGCCGGTGCACTGCGTCGACGTCGGCAGACGTCAGGCCGTGCCGCTCCGACACGCCGGCCGCCACGCGCACGAGCACGTCGTCCATGTGGTCGTCACGCAGCAGCGTGCCGTCGAGGTCGAAGCAGACTCCGCGGATCATGCGGTCTCCTCTGTGAGTTCGGTCCGTCGGCCAGACATGTACCGGTACGACGCCGTGACATACGGCACCTCCACTATGCCGTCGCGATCCGACACTCCGGGCCGCCCGAGCACCTCCACGACCGCGCGCAGCACCTGCTCCTGCTCGTCGGACGGCAGCAGCGGGAAGTAGCTGCGCGACCGGACGTCGGCGAGGATCTCGTCCGTCGTCGACCGTCGCACCCACTCCACGAAGTGACGCGCGGGACCCGCGAACGCGTCGCCCATAGCCGGGTCCTCCACGTCTCCGCGGAAGTGGTCGCCGTCTGCTCGCATCGCGGTGCCCAGGTCGTGCGCCCACGGCACGCGCTCGTCGCGGAGGTTCCAGACGAGCCCGAGTCGCCCGCCCGGCCGCAGCACGCGGGCGACTTCGGCGGACGCGGCATCCGCATCGACCCAATGCCACGCCTGCGCGAACGTGACGACATCGACGGATGCGTCGGGCAGAGGCATCCGCTCCCCCGACCCTGCCATCGCCTCGACGCGCGGAAGGGCACGGCGCAGTTCCGCGAGCATGCTCGCCGACGGCTCCACCGCGATCACGCGGCGACCTGGGCGTTCCAGCAGGCGGGTGAACTTGCCCGTGCCGGCGCCCGCGTCGACGACGACCTCGGCGTCATCGCCGACGAGCCAATCGACGGACTCGCGCGGGTACGACGGACGCGCGGCGTCGTACCCGGCCGCGACCGAGTCGAACGACGCCGCGGGATCACTCATCCCGCGTCTCCGCGGAGTCGACGCGCCAGCGCATGAGGACGTTCCCCGACTCCTCCCAGGCGCGCGTCTCGAGCAGCTTGAGCGCCACCGGTGGGCGCGTGTCGAACAGCGGCACACCGCGGCCCGCGATGAGCGGGAACGTCACGAGGTGCAGCTCGTCGACGAGACCGGCCTCCATGAGGTCGTTCCACAGGAGCCTGCCGAGGAGGATCAGGATCCCTCGGCCCTCGGTCTGCTTCATCGCGGCCACCTCTCGGCGGGCGTCCTCGATGCGCACGATGCGGGTGTTCTCGTACGGCGCGATGTCGGCGTCGGTGACCGTGTCGGAGACCACGACCTTCTCGACCGCGAGGATGAGGTCGGCGAACTCGCGGCGGATGGCCGTGGCATCCGCCGCTTCGCGGACCCCGCTCCAGTACGTCATGTTGCCGAGGAACGAACGCCGGCCCGACAGCAGAAGCGTGTCGGACTCGCGCAGGAGGCTCGTCGTGTAGTGGTCGAACGAGTCGGCGCCGCGGTAGTCGGGGTGCTGGTGCTCGAAGAACGAGACGATGTCGTGCGTGTCGTCCTCGTAGCGGCCGTCGACCGTGACGAAGTTGCAGACCGTGAGCGTGCGCGTGCTCATGGCCGGACCACCCGATACGCGCGTGTGACATACGGCAGCTCGATGGTCGCGTCGCCGACGGCACCGAGCTCGTCGAAGAGTTCCGCGAGACCGACCTCGATGCGCTCGCGCTCCGCGGGCGGAGCCGTGATGATGTAGCTGCGCGAGCGGGCCATGTCGAGGAGCGCGTCGCGCGTCATCCGCCGCGACCAGTGCCACGTCTTCGCCTCGAGCTCCGCGAACGGCGCGGCGAGCGTCGGATCGCCGTCGGCGAGCATCTCCTCCGCGCGACTGCCGTGCATGATGCCGGTGAGGCGCCTCACCCACGGCTCGCCGTCGTCGCGTACGTTCCAGATGAGCCCGAGCACACCGCGCGGGCGCAGGACGCGCGCGACCTCGGCGGACGCGGGCACAGGATCCACCCAATGCCACGCTTGGCCCAGCACGACCGCGTCGACGGATGCATCGGGCAGCGGCAGGTTCTCGGCCGTGCCGACGAACGTGGGCACGCGCCGCACGTTCTCGCGCAGGACGCCGAGCATCGCGGCATCCGGATCGATCGCGACGACCTCGGCTCCCGCCTCGACGACAGCACGCGTCAGCTTGCCCGTTCCCGCTCCGACATCGGCGACGCGCAGGCTGTGCCCCTCTCGGCGGGCGGGCTCCAGCAGCCACTCGACCGCATCGGCGGGATACTCCGGGCGACCGGATTCGTAGACGGATGCCGCGGACCCGAACGATCTCGACATCTCTTCGCGGGTGGCCATGCCTCGACCCTACGACCCCGGCCCGACACGTGCGGATCTCCGGAGATCTGCGCAGGACCGGCGCCGCACACCTCGCAGCCGCGCGGCTCCGGCCCCTGGGTCATCCGATCGTTCCGGAGTTGCGCACGTCCGACGTCGTCCGGCGTGCCTGCCCGGCGACGTCGGAGGTGCGAGTGATGCTGAGGGGGTGCCACTGGATTTCACCGCGATCGACTTCGAGACGGCGAACTCCAGCAGTGCGTCGGCGTGCGCGGTGGGCCTCGCGCGGGTGCGCGACGGCGAGGTCGTCGACACGAAGGGCTGGCTGATCCAGCCGCCCTTTCCGCACGACCAGTTCTTCGAGCTGAACACCCGCATCCACGGGCTCACGGCCGAAGACGTCGTCGGCGCGAAGACCTGGACCGAGCAGCTCGCCGATCTCACGGAGTTCTGCGGGTCGGATGTGCTCGTCGCGCACAACGCCGGCTTCGACATGACCGTGATCCGGCGCGCGTGCGAGGTCACGGGCGATGACTGCCCGCCGTACGAGTACGTGTGCAGCCTCCAGCTCGCTCGGCGCGTCTACCGCCTGGAGTCGTATCGGCTTCCCTCCGTGGCCGCAGAGGCGGGCTTCGCCGAGTTCGCGCACCACGACGCCACCGCCGACGCGCTCGCGTGCGCGCACATCATGATCGACGCGGCCCGGCGGCTGAGCGCCCGCGACATCCGATCGCTGGCCCAGCTCGCCCGCGTGGGCGTGGCGCGGATCGCGGTACCCGAGCGTGTCGAGAAGCCGCCGGCGGCCGATGCGCCTGCGTCCGGGGCGCCGCTTCGGTGGGAGCAGCAGACACTCTTCGAGTTCGCCTGACGTCACGCGGCGCGCGGCGCCGCGCGAGTGCGATGTCGGATGCTCGCGTCATCCTGATCCCATGGACGCACTCATCATCGTCGCGATCGTGATCGCGTGTCTCGCCGCCGGCGCCCTCGCCGGGTGGACGGCCGGGCTCGCGCGCGCCGCAGCGCGCTCCGCCCGCGAGCACACCGACCTGCGCGCACGGCTCGCCGCCGCCGAGGCGGCGCGGGCGGGCGTCCAGGCGCAGCTCGATCACCAGCACCTCCTCTACCGCGAGCTCGCAGCGCAGACGCGGTCCGATCAGGCCGCGCGCGAAGAGCGCGAGCGTCGCGAGCAGGCGGTGCTGCGGGCGCTCGCTCCCGTGCACGAGACGCTGCAGACGATGCAGCTCAAGGTCGACGAGCTCGAGCGCGAGCGCCACGCCCAGTTCGGCACGCTCGCCGAGCAGCTGCGGCGCGCGCACGAGTCCGACGAGGCGTTGCGCGCGACCACCGAGTCGCTCGCGAGCGCACTGCGGTCGGGCGCGACGCGCGGCGTGTGGGGCGAGACGCAGCTCCGCCGTGTTGTCGAGGCGGCGGGGCTCACAAGGTACGTGGATTTCGACCTGCAGGCGACGGTGAAGACGGATGCCGGGGCCGGCCGCCCCGACATGGTCATCCGCCTCCCGGGCGACAAGGCGATCGCCGTCGACGCGAAGGTCCCGCTCGACGCGTATCTCGAGGCGAGTGCGATCCCGTTCACGGCCGTCGGCGCCGAGGCGGCGCGTCGCCGCGCGCTGCTCGAGCGCCACGTCAAGGCCGTCCGCGCCCACGTGGACGCGCTCGCGAAGAAGAGCTACTGGCAGGGGCTGTCGTCGAGCCCCGAGTTCGTCGTGTGCTTCGTGCCGAGCGAGTCGCTGCTCGCGGCCGCGCTCGAAGAGGACCCCGCGCTGCTCGACTACGCGTTCGGCAGGCGCGTCGCCCTCGCGTCGCCGGTCAACCTGTGGGCTGTGCTGAAGACCGTCGCCTACGCGTGGACGCAGCAGGACGTCTCGCAGGAGGCTCGCCGCCTGTTCGACCTCGGCAACGAGCTGTACCAGCGGCTCGGCGGCCTCGCGGGCCACGCCGACGACCTGCGCCGCGCGATCGAGCGCACGATCGACAGCTACAACAAGCTCGCCGGCTCGCTCGAGTCGAGGGTCTTCGTGAGCGCACGCCGGTTCCCCGGCATCGACGAGACGAAGCTCGACGCCCTCGCGGCACCCGCGACGATCGACAAGTCGCCGCGGCGCCTGACCGCGCCCGAGCTGCTCGAGGGTCTCGCGTTGGACGACGAGGCCTCCGTGCTCGAGGAGCCGCCGGTGCTCGACGAGTCATCCGCGCTCGACCCGCCCACGATCGGGGCCGACGTCGGAGAGGTGCGCCACCGCATCGGCCCGTGAGGGCGCGTGAGCCCGCAGAGCGAGCGGGTCAGACGCCGCCGGGGATGAGGCTCATGAGCGCGATCACGGCGCCTGAGACGACCACGAACGCGCCGACCATCCACCACGCCGAGAGCTCGTGACCCTCTTCGCGCCTGACGCGCAGAAGCACGTCGGGGCGACGCGCAGGATCGATGGCGTTCGCCACGACGGCGTGTGCGCCGGTCTGCGGCTTCGGCTCGCTCACCGGTACGGTCATCGTCAAACTCCTCCAGCCTGCGGAAACGGACTGCGTCGACGCCGACGACTCGTTCGATTCTGCCAGACGAGTCTGGACATCGGGCGCACGCCGTCGTCACGAACCGGTCACGAACCGATCACAGCCACTTCGACGTGAGGTGCTCCGACGAGATGCGCCGCAGCGTGCCGGACGCGCCGCGCAGCACGACGCTCTCGGTGTAGACGTAATCGCCCTCGCGGCGCACGCCTGCGACGAGCTGTCCGTCGGTCACTCCCGTCGCGACGAAGATGGTGTTCGAGCCCCGCACGAGCTCGTCGGCCTCGTACACGTAGCCGTCCATCTTGAGCCCCGCGTCGATGCCGCGCTGCCGCTCGTCGTCGTCGCGCGGCCACAGCCGGCCCTGGATGTGCCCGCCGAGGGCCTTGATCGCGCACGCCGTGACGATGCCCTCGGGGCTCCCGCCGATGCCGACGCACATGTCCGTGCGCGCGTCGTGGCGCGCGGCGTTGATGCCGCCCGCGACGTCGCCGTCGGTCATGAGGCGCGTGCCCGCGCCCGCCGCTCGGATCTCGTGGATGAGCTGATCGTGACGCGGCCGGTTCAGCACCGAGACGACGATCTCCTCGACAGGCTTGCCGAGCGCCTTCGCGAGCCGGTGGATGTTCTCGCCAATGGGCAGCCGGATGTCGACGACGCCCACCCCGGCGGGCCCGGTGACGAGCTTGTCCATGTAGAAGACGCTCGACGCGTCGAGCATCGTGTCGTGGTCCGACACCGCGATCACCGACAGCGCGTTGTTGCGCCCCGCCGCCGTGAGCGACGTGCCGTCGATCGGGTCGACGGCGACATCGCACTGCGGACCGCGCCCGGTGCCGACCTTCTCGCCGTTGAACAGCATGGGCGCCTCGTCCTTCTCGCCCTCGCCGATCACGATCCGGCCGTCGAAGTTGACCGTCGTGAAGAACGCGCGCATCGCGTCGACCGCCGCGCCGTCGGCCTTCTCCTTCTCACCGCGGCCGATCCACGGCACCGAGCGGATGGCGGCGGCCTCCGTGGCGCGCACGAGCTCGAGTGCGAGGTTGCGATCAGGGCGGAGGGGACTCATGTCGGCGGTCAGGCTCACCATGTCGCCCAGCCTAATCACCGGCTGTCGCGAATCGAGGTGCTTACCGTCTTCCCCGGATGAAGGAATCGCAATTCTTTCACAGGCGTCAGAACGAGCCCGCGCTTTCGCCCCGCACGGCCGCTGGGGCATCCGCTTCGCCGAAGGCGCTTCGCTAGAGTGACCGTGCAGGCCGAAACGACCGTGCCGCCGCACCCCCGCGCGCACGCCAAGCAAGGAGCAACACATGCCCGTCGCCACCCCCGAGCAGTACGCCGACATGCTGGACCGCGCGAAGGCCGGCGGCTTCGCGTACCCCGCGATCAACGTCTCGAGCTCGCAGACCATCAACGCCGTCCTGCAGGGGCTGACCGAGGCCGGGTCGGACGGCATCCTGCAGGTGTCGACGGGCGGCGCCGACTACTTGTCCGGCCACAGCGTCAAGGCACGTGCGACCGGCGCCATCGCGTTCGCGAAGTACGCCACCGAGGTCGCCAAGTCGTACCCCATCACGGTCGCCCTGCACACCGACCACTGCCCGAAAGAGGCGCTGCCGACCTTCGTGCTGCCGCTCATCGAGGCATCCGAGGAAGAGGTGCGCGCCGGTCGCAACCCGCTCTTCCAGTCCCACATGTGGGACGGCTCGGCGGTGCCGCTCGACGAGAACATCCAGATCGCGAAGGACCTCCTCCCCCGCATGCGCAACATCAACGCGATTCTCGAGATCGAGGTCGGCGTCGTCGGCGGCGAGGAGGACGGCGTCAAGCACGAGGGCTCGAACGAGGCGCTCTACACGACCGTCGCGGACGTGACGAAGGCCGTCGAAGCGCTCGGCCTCGGCGAGAACGGCCGGTACATCTCAGCACTCACGTTCGGAAACGTGCACGGCGTCTACAAGCCCGGCAACGTCAAGCTCCGCCCCGAGCTGCTCGGCGAGATCCAGGAGGGCATCGCGGAGCGCTTCGGCACCGGACCCAAGCCGCTCGACCTGGTCTTCCACGGCGGCAGTGGCTCGTCCGATGAGGAGATCGAGCTGGCCGTCTCGCACGGCGTGGTGAAGATGAACATCGACACCGACACGCAGTACGCGTTCACGCGCTCGGTCGCCGGCTTCATGTTCCAGAACTATGACGGCGTTCTCAAGGTCGACGGCGAGGTCGGCAACAAGAAGGCGTACGACCCGCGCGCGTGGGGCAAGATCGCCGAGACGGCAATGGCGGCACGCGTCGTCGAGGCGACGCAGCAGCTCGGATCCCACGGCAAGAGCCTGGCGGCCTGACCGACCGAATCGACGGATGCCGCGGCCGCCCGCCCGACCGGTCGGCCCGCGGCATCCGCGTCTCGGCGCACCCGCTGGGGTCGTCAGCGCGCCGGGACGTCGTCGTATCGCATGAGCACGGTCCCGTCCGCGGCGCGCACCTCGATCGCGCTGATCGCGTCGAGCTCCATCGCCGTCCCCGCCGAGAGCCGCGCGGACGACCCCGGCCCCGCGCGCCACGTCGACACCGGCTCGTCGGTGCCGTCCGCGCCGACGACCGCGAGGACGTAGACCCAGCCGCCGGGAGGCGCATCCGAGTCGACGGAGTCGGGGTAGCTGCACTCGAGATCGATGCGCGTGCCCCACGCGACCTCGGTGAGGCGCACGGATGCCTCGATCGGCACGCCCGCGATGTCCTCGAGCACGAACTCGGCGGTCGGTCGCGGCGCGAACGACGAGATCGCGACGGGCACGGCGATCCCCGCGACGAGTGCGAGGGTCGCGGCGATGCCGACCGCCCACCACGTGCGACGGCGGCGGCGGCGCGCTTTCGTGAGCGACGCGATGCCCGCGCGGACGGCGTCGTCGTCGAGATCGGGGCCGTCGGCGGCATCCGAGTCTCTCGCCTCCTCGCCCTCGTGGATGCGCTCGGCGCGCTCCGTCGAGATGCGCGAGAGCAGCCCCAGGGTGGGAGTCAGCTCGGCCGTCGCGCGGCGGCAGACCGGGCATTCGTCGAGGTGGGCCTCATACGCGCGGCGTTCCGACGAGGACAGGGCGCCCAGCACGTACGCGGCGTCCCACTCGGCGTACGTCGTGTGATCGGGGTTCATCGGGTCACCCCCCTCTCCTGGAGCGCGAGCCGCAGCGCGCGCAGGCCGTAGTGCAGCCTGGACTTCACTGTTCCCTGGGGGATGTCGAGCGCGGCGGCGGTCTGAGCGACGCTCATGCCGCCGTAGTACGCCTTGACGATCACCGCGCGATGCTCCGCGCTCAATGCGGCGAGCGCCTCCTCGATGAGGAGCGTCTCGAAGAGCGCGTCCGTGTCGTCCTGCAGCTCGCGGTCGGGCACCTCGGCGACGGCGCGCTCGTGCCGCCGGTGCGCGCTGCGCGCCTCGTCGATCACGAGGTGACGGGCGACCGTGATCATCCAGGCGCGGGTCGTCGACGGGTCCTGCGCGAGGATCCGGGGTGTGCGCCACGCGCGAAGCAGCGTCTCCTGCACGACGTCGTCAGCGCCCGCGCGATCGCCCGTAAGGTGGACGACATAGCGCCACACAGGCCCCGCGTGGGCTTCGAAGAGCGCCGTGAGGCGGGCGTCGTCGTCGGGCGGCATCCGTCACCTCCTCCTCGTTGAGTTCACGAGACGGCGCCCGGTTCGGTTCAGCCCGCCGGAGGGTTCGTGATGTACTGCGAGAACGCCGGATCGCCCAGGAGCGGGATCGCGATGCACACGTACACGATCGCGTAGGTGACGAGGGCGCCGACGAGCGGGATCCACCAGGCCAGGCGGCCGCTGCGGAGCCTGCGCACCGCGAGCAGGGCCGTCACGACGTAGCCGACGGCGAGCAGGATCGCCGCGATGAGGCCCCACGAGCGGGCGGACTCGACGTTCGTGAAGTCGCCCGGGATGCCCATGATCTGCATCGCGCGCTCGGCGACGGTGGGCAGGTCGAGGAACGAGACGGCCGTGAAGACGACGTTGATCGCGCCGTACACGAGGAGGGCGATCGTCGCGATGCGGTCGGCGGGGTGCGGCCGCAGGACCGGGCCCTGCGGGTCGACACGGGGAGGGACGCTCGGCGCGGCCGGCGGGACGGCGGCCGGCGGGACGGCGGCATCCGCAACCGGCGAGTACACCGACGCGGCCTGGGGGTCGCGGATGTGCGCACGCTGTTCCTCGGGCGTCGCGTACTCCCCGTACTGCGGCCGCGGACGCTCGTGGCCCTGTGACGCGTCGGTCATGCGCGACTCCGCCCGCCCAGCGCACGCTCGTCGCGGCGGCCTGACTGATCCTGCCGCAGCTCCTTGGGGAGCGAGAAAATGAGGTCCTCCTCGGCGGTGCGCACCTCTTCGACGTCGGCGTAGCCGGCGCCCGCGAGCTCTTCGAGCACCTCCTGCACAAGCACCTCGGGCACGGACGCTCCGCTGGTGACACCGACGGTCTCGACGCCGTCGAGCCACTCCTGCTGCACCTCGTCGGCGTAGTCGACGCGGTACGCGGCCTTCGCGCCGTTCTCGAGGGCGACCTCGACGAGTCGGACGCTGTTGGAAGAGTTCGCCGAGCCCACGACGATGACCAGGTCGGCCTCGCGCGCGACCTTCTTGACCGCGACCTGGCGGTTCTGCGTTGCATAGCAGATGTCGTCGGACGGCGGGTCCTGCAGCTGCGGGAAGCGCGCGCGCAGTCGCCGCACGGTCTCCATCGTCTCGTCGACCGACAGCGTCGTCTGCGACAGCCACACGACCTTGGACGGGTCGCGCACCTCGACGGTGTCGGCCTCGTCGGGCGAGTTCACGATCGTGACATGATCGGGCGCCTCACCTGCCGTCCCCTCGACCTCTTCGTGGCCGAGGTGGCCGATGAGCAGGATCTCGTGGTCGTCGCGCGCGAACCGCACGGCCTCGCGGTGCACCTTGGTCACGAGCGGGCACGTGGCGTCGATGGCCTGAAGGCCGCGATCGGATGCCGCGGCGACGACGGCCGGCGAGACGCCGTGCGCGCTGAACACGACGTGAGCGCCCTCGGGGACCTCGTCGACCTCGTCGACGAAGATCGCCCCCTTGCTCTCGAGCTCGGTCACGACGTGGATGTTGTGCACGATCTGCTTGCGCACGTACACCGGCGAGCCGAAGCGCTCCAACGCCTTCTCCACAGCGATGACGGCACGGTCGACACCGGCGCAGTATCCCCGCGGAGAGGCCAGCAGCACCCGCTTGCGACCGGCCACCGGGATATCCTTGAGGCGCTCCCGCCGCCGCGGAACGCGGGGAACGGGCATCCGTACGGCCTGAGAAGTCACCCCCCGAGTCTACGTGGCGGGCCCTGTGCGACGGCCGAGCGCTCCCGCCGCGAGCGCCCGCACGACCGAGAGGATCGCATGACGACCTTCCAGCCCCCCGGGTCGAACGGCCGCGGCGGTCCCGCGTTCGCGGCGCAGCAGGTCCCGGGTGAGGCGCCCCCGCCCGACTCGGTGCACCCGCGCGACTCCTCTCCCCAGGCGCCGACCTCGGTGGCGCGGCTCAACGAGACGATCCGCGACTTCATCGACATGTGGGGCTCGGTGTGGGTCGAGGGCGAGATCACATCGTGGAACGTGCGGGGCGGCAACATCTTCGGCGGGCTGAAGGACCTCGGCACCGAGGCGGTCATCCAGTTCCGCATCTGGTCGAGCACCCGCCAGCGACTGCCGGGCGACCTCAAGGTGGGCGACCACGTCATCGCGTGCGTGAAGGCGGACTACTTCCCCAAGACGGGCGCCTTCAGCTTCGCAGTGTCGTCGATGCGCCACGTGGGCCTCGGCGACCAGCTCGAGCGGCTCGAGCGCCTCCGCGTGAAGCTGCGCGCCGAGGGGCTGTTCGACCCCGCGCGCAAGAAGCCGATCCCGTTCCTGCCGCACGTCATCGGGCTGATCACGGGCGAGAACTCGGATGCCGAGAAGGACGTGCGCCGCAACGCCGAGCTGCGCTGGCCCCAGGTCACCTTCCGCACGAAGTACGCGGCGGTGCAGGGCGACCGGTGCGTTCCCGAGACCATCGCGGCGCTCAAAGCGCTCGACGCCGCGCCCGACATCGACGTCATCATCATCGCGCGCGGCGGCGGCGACCCGCAGACCCTCCTCGGCTTCAGCGACGAGCGCCTGGTGCGCGCGGTCGCCGCGGCGACGACGCCCATCGTGAGCGCGATCGGCCACGAGAATGACCACCCGCTGCTCGACGACGTCGCCGACCTCCGGGCCTCTACGCCGACGGATGCCGCCAAGCGCGTCGTGCCCGACGTGGCCGAGCAGCGCGCGCTCGTCGCGCAGCTGCGGTCGCGCATGGCGACGCGCCTCACGCAGCGACTCGCGCACGACATCGCGCAGCTCGAGCAGCTGCGGTCGCGGCCCGTGCTGCGCTCCCCCGAGTCGATCATCGACTCGCGCGCGCAGCAGCTGTGGATGCAGACCTCCCGCGGACGCGAGATCATCGACCGCCGCCTGTCGCACGAGGGGCGCGCGACCGCCGAGCTGCGCGCGACGCTGCGCGCGCTCTCCCCCGCCGCGACCCTCGCGCGCGGGTACGCGATCGCTCACCTGCCCGAGGGCGATATCGTGCGCGACGCCGCGCAGGCCCCCGCGGGCTCGACCGTCCTGGTGCGCGTGGGCCGCGGGTCGTTCTCGGCCCGGTCGGACGGCCCGGTGGACGACGGCGAGGGCGAGCCCGACCGGACGGATGCCGCGGAGCGGGAACCTAGGATGGAAGCATGACCGCGCCGAACGAGAACGCCGACGTGTCCGGGCTCTCCTTCGAGCAGGCCCGCGACGAGCTCGTGCGAGTCGTCCACGACCTCGAGCAGGGCGCGCCCACGCTCGAGCAGTCGCTCGCGCTGTGGGAGCGCGGCGAGGCGCTCGCCGCCCGCTGCGAGGAGTGGCTCGTCGGAGCCAAGCGCAGGCTCGACGCCGCCCGCGCGTCGGCCGAGACGGGCCCGGGGACGGGGTCGTGATGGCCAGGCAGCCGCGCGTCGTCGCCGAGCTCGGACGCCCCGAGACGCCCGAGGAGGCCGCTGAGCGCAAGGCCGTCCACTCGGCCGCGTACCGCTCGAGCCAGAACCTGCGCAACCTCATCGCGGCGCTCATCGTGACGCTCGGCGTCGTCCTCGTGGTCGTCTTCGCGGTGCCGCGCGGCACGCCCCCGCCCCGGGAGGACATCGACGTCGCCGCGGTCGCCGAGCGCATCTCCGAGAACGAGGGGCGCCAGATCATCGTGCCGGACGTGCCCGGCGAATGGCGCGTCAACGTCGCCAGCGTCGAGGGCGACACCACCCGCGCATGGACGATCGTCTACGTGCCCGGCGAGGAGCAGGGCTTCGTGCGCGTCGCGCAGGGCTTCGACGCCGACCCCGCGTGGACGACCCGCGTGCTCCGAGGCGCGGACGCCGACGAGACCGTGACGATCGACGGCGTCGCGTGGACGCGCTACGACATCGCCGACGCGGAAGCCGCCGGCAACGTCACGAGCGCGCTCAGCGCCCAGGCCGGCCCCGACGTCGTGCTCGTGTACGGCAACGCGCCCGAGGCCGACATCGAGCGGACCGCCGAGTCCGTCTCCGGGCAGGTGCGCGAACTGCAGGAGGCCGCGGAGTGATCGTCGACGAGCCGACACCCCGCAAGGTGTGGGACGAGATGCGTCGCGGCAACGCACGCTTCGTGAGCGGCGAGCCGCGGCATCCGCGTCAGGACGTCGACCGCCGTCACGAGCTCGCCCATCACCAGCGACCGCGCGCCGCGCTGTTCGGCTGCTCCGACTCGCGCCTGGCCGCAGAGATCATCTTCGACAAGGGCCTCGGCGACCTGTTCGTCGTGCGCAACGCCGGCCAGGTCGTGTCCGACTCGGTCGTCGGCAGCCTCGAGTACGCGGTCGCGGTGCTCGAGGTGCCGCTCATCGTCGTGCTCGGCCACGACGAGTGCGGTGCGGTGGCGGCAGCGATCGACAGCACGAATCCGGATGCCGCGCCCCTCCCGCCACACATCTGGAGGCTCATCGCCCCGATCGTGCCGGCCGTCCGGCGCGTGCAGCGCGAGCTGTCGAAGACGGGGCGCCCGATCGACGACATCGACGCCGAGCACGTCGGACGCGAGCACCTCCGCGACACCGTCGCCGAGCTCCTCCACTCGTCCGAGCTCATCAGCGACGCCATCGCCGAAGGCCGCCTCGCGATCGTCGGGGCGAACTACCGACTCGAAGAGGGCACAGCGGTGCCCGACATCATCGTGGGCCCCGCCGACGCGGAGCCCCTCGCATCCTGAGACACACCGGAGGAACGACGAAGTGACCGACATCGAGTACCGCATCGAGCACGACACGATGGGCGAGGTGCGCGTGCCCAGGAACGCCCTGTACGCGGCGCAGACGCAGCGTGCCGTGGAGAACTTCCCGATCTCGGGCGACCCGCTCGAGCCGGCGCAGATCGTCGCCCTCGCGCGCATCAAGAAGGCGGCGGCCCAGGCCAACAAGGAGCTCGGCACGCTCGACGGCGAGGTCGCCGACGCGATCGCGCGCGCCGCCGACCGCATCATCGGCGGCGAGTTCATCGACCAGTTCCCGATCGACGTCTACCAGACCGGCAGCGGCACGTCGTCGAACATGAACATGAACGAGGTCCTCGCCACGATCGCGACGCAGGACCTCGGCCGCACCGTGCACCCCAATGACCACGTCAACGCCTCGCAGTCGTCGAACGACGTGTTCCCGACCTCGGTGCACATCGCGGTCACGCAGGAGCTCATCGACGACCTCATTCCCGGCCTGGACCACCTCGCGGTCGCGCTCGAGAAGAAGGCCGAGGAGTGGAAGGACGTCGTCAAGTCCGGCCGCACCCACCTCATGGACGCGACGCCGGTCACGCTCGGGCAGGAGTTCGGCGGCTACGCGCGCCAGATCCGCCTCGGCATCGAGCGCGTGCAGTCGGTGATCCCCCACGTCGCGGAGGTCCCGCTCGGCGGCACCGCCGTCGGCACCGGCATCAACACGCCGCTGGGCTTCCCGCAGAAGGTGCTCGAGCTCATCGTCGCCGACACCGAGCTGCCGATCACCGAGGCGAAGGACCACTTCGAGGCGCAGGCGAACCGCGATGCGCTGGTCGAGGCATCCGGCGCCCTCCGCACGATCGCCGTGTCGCTCACCAAGATCAACAACGACCTGCGTTGGATGGGCTCCGGACCCAACACCGGCCTCGGTGAGCTGCGCATCCCCGACCTGCAGCCCGGATCCTCGATCATGCCCGGGAAGGTCAACCCTGTCGTCCCCGAAGCCGTGCTCATGGTCTGCGCGCGGGTCATCGGCAACGACGCGACGATCGCGTGGGGCGGCGCCTCGGGCCTGTTCGAGCTCAATGTCGCGATCCCGGTCATGGGCACCGCGCTGCTCGAGTCGATCGAGCTGCTCGCGAACGCCTCGCGCCTCCTCGCCGACAAGACCATCGACGGCCTCGAGGCGGACGTCGAGCGCGCGGCGGCCTACGCGGGCATGTCGCCGTCGATCGTGACGCCGCTGAACAAGGTCATCGGCTACGAGGCGGCGGCCAAGATCGCGAAGCACGCGGTCGCGAACGGCATCACGATCCGCGAGGCCGTGATCGACCTCGGCTACGTCGAGCGGGGAGAGATCACCCTCCAGCAGCTCGAGGAGAAGCTCGACCTGCTCTCGATGACGCGCGCAGGCTGAAACCCGGATGCCGCTGTGGGCCCCCTGGCGCGATAATCAGGGGGTGAGCCGCACACCCCGCCCGATCTCGGCTCGCGCCCGGATCCTGGGTGCGATCCTCGCGGTCGCGTGCGTAGGCCTCGCGATCGTCGGAAGCGTGACGTTCCTCGTGCAGCGCGAGAACGTGATCAACGAGATCGACAGCCGCCTGCGGTCCCAGGTCGAGCAGCTGAAGATCATCAGCGGCGACACCGAAGGCACGGGCGACGAGGCGCCGGCGGGGTCCGCGTCCACGGCACGCGAGACGATCGACATCGACGAGTTCGACAGCGTCGTGGAGTTCATGCGAGCGGCGGTCGGACGCCTCGTCCCGGCACGTAACGAGGGCGGCCTCGGGGTCATCGACGGCGAGCCGCGGTTCCGGCCCACGACGCTCTCGGGCTTCGACATCTCGGAGAACGTCACGCTCATCGAGCGCGCCGTCGCCGAGGCCCAGCGCACGCAGGACAGCGTGATCGGCACGGTGGTCACGGACGAAGGCTCGCTTCGGTACATCGCGATCCCCGTCGAGAAGCCGGGCGACGACTCGCGCGGCGTGTACATCCGCGCGGTCGACCTCGCGGGCGAGCTGCAGCCGGTCACGATCGCGATCATGACGTACTGGATCGCGGCGATCGCCGTGCTCGCCGCCGTCGGCGTGGTCGGGTGGTTCGTCGCAGGCCGTCTTCTCTCTCCCATCCGCCAGATCCGCGACGCGGCGGACGCCATCACCATCAGCGACCTGTCGCCGCGACTGCCGACCCAGGGCAACGACGACATCGCCGACCTCACCCGCACCGTCAACTCGATGCTCGACCGCCTCGAAGGCTCGGTCGACGTGCAGCGCCAGCTGCTCGACGACGTGCGCCACGAGCTGAAGACGCCGATCACGATCGTCCGTGGGCACCTCGAGATGATGGACCCGCGCAACGTCACCGATGTCGAGAGCACGCGCGCAATCGGAATGGCCGAGCTCGACCGCATGAACCGGCTCGTCGAGGACATCGATCTGCTCGCCGCGGTGGAGGGCGACCCGTTCGACATGAAGGAGGTCGACCTCGCCGCCCTCACCGCGCGCATCGGCGAGCTTGTCGCCGTAATCCCGGGCCACGACTGGAAGGTCGAGGCGTGCGCCGAGGGACACGTCCTGGGAGATCAGGACCGCCTCCTGCAAGCGTTGCTCCAGCTCGCCGACAACGCCGCGAAGTACACGCCCGAGGGGTCCCCCATCGAGATCGGCAGTGCGCTGGACGACACGGAGGCGAGGCTGTGGGTGCGTGACCACGGGCCGGGCATCCCTCCCGCCGCCCGCCACCGCATCTTCCGGCGGTTCGACCGCGCGCACGGCAAGCGCTCGGTCGGCGGATCCGGACTGGGGCTCGCGATCGTCGACGCGATCACGAAAGCGCACAACGGCCAGTGCGTCGTCTCCGATACGCCGGGAGGCGGCGCTACATTCACGATCGGGCTGCCGTTGCCGACCGCCGGGCTTCCGGCGCCCGTGCGCGCCGGCGACGTCGTGCTGCAGAGGGAGGCATCCGGATGACGACGATCCTCATCGTCGAGGACGAACCGCGGATCGCCGCGTTCGTGAGCCGCGGGCTGGAGTCGGCGGGGTACGAGACGACCATCGTCGACGACGGGCCCGAGGCCCTCGAGGTCATCCTGCGGGGCGAGGCCGACCTCGTGCTCCTCGACGTGGGACTTCCCACGATGGACGGCTTCGAGGTGCTGCGGAATCTGCGCGCACAGGGCTCGACGATCCCCGTGATCATGCTCACGGCGCGCTCGAGCACGCGCGACACCGTCGAGGGGCTGGACTCGGGGGCGAACGACTACGTGTCGAAGCCGTTCACATTCGACGAGCTGCTCGCGCGCGTGCGCTCGCGCCTGCGCGAGACCGCGGGATCTCAGCCGACGACGCTCACGCACGGCGACGTCGTGCTCGACATCCTCGCGCGCCGAGCCACGGTGGGCGGACGCGAGGTCGACCTGTCAGCGCGCGAGTTCGCCCTCGCCGAGCAGTTCCTGCGCAATCCGGGCCAGGTGCTCACGCGCGAGCAGCTCCTCAGCCGCGTGTGGGGGCTGGACTTCGACCCCGGCTCGAACGTCGTCGACGTCTATGTGCGCTACCTTCGCGGCAAGCTCGGCCCCGAGCACATCACGACCGTGCGAGGTGTCGGCTACCGCTGGGAATGACGGATGCCGCGCGAGCTCGCGCTCGCGCTCGCGGCGCGGGCTCTCTGCTCCCGTGCAAGAGGAAGGCCCCCGACGCTGGGGAACGCCGGGGGCCTGGGAAGGGCCGGGGCTGGGGAACACCGGCCGTCAATCGCGACTGTCTGGGGAATAGCGCGATTGATCTATCAATCCGGACCACCACTCGCGGCGGTCGTCGAATCGTCCGCCATCCTCGGCGGAATCCTTATCATGGGAGCCGCTGTAGCGGTCTCCTGAGCTGCGGTCGCGCAGGCGCTCGATGAACTCGCGCACGCGCTCTTCGTCCCATCCGCGCTCGCGCGCCCACTCGCGCACGCGCTCCCAGGAACGCGTGCGCTCGACCTCGCGGATGAGCGTCTCCTCTTCGGCGGCGCTCGGCGCCGCCGGAGCCGTGGGCTGGCCGTCGGGAATCTGATCGGGCTGCTGAGCGACCGTGACGTCGCGCGGCTCGGGAGCCGGCACCGTAACGGGGGTGCTCGCAGGATGACGGCTCGCGTCCGGGTTCGGGGTCGCGTCAGCGCGCGACGGGACGACGATCGCCCCCTCGCCGATCGCCACGCCGGCCTCGTCGGCCAGCGCCGCGGAATGGGTGAGGGCGACAGCGCAGGCGACAGCCACGCTCGCCGCGACGCTCATAGCGCCGCCGACGACGAAACGCGTCTGGGTCTGCATGTCCTTCTCCCCGATCAGAAGGGCGCGGAGTATTCGTCCTCCTTCCATGTTCGCAGAGTCTCATGAGACAGGAAGGAGACGGCGATGAGACTCCTCTCATGGTTCAGAGCGGTTCGCCGCCCTCCAGGAGCTCTGTCACGAGGGCCGCGATCTCGGACCGCTCCGACCGGACAAGGGTGACGTGGCCGAACAGATCGTGGCCCTTGAGCGTCTCGATGACCGACGCGACGCCGTCGTGCCGCCCGACCCGCAGGTTGTCGCGCTGACCGACGTCGTGGGTCAGCACGACGCGGGAGTTCTGCCCGATGCGGCTGAGCACGGTGAGCAGCACGTTCCGCTCGAGGGACTGCGCCTCGTCCACGATCACGAACGCGTCGTGGAGCGAGCGACCGCGGATGTGCGTGAGCGGCAGCACCTCCAGCAGCCCGCGGGCGATGACCTCTTCGAGGACGTTCGCCGACACGACCGAGCCGAGCGTGTCGAAGACCGCCTGCCCCCATGGGTTCATCTTCTCCTGCTGGTCGCCCGGCAGGTATCCGAGCTCCTGCCCGCCCACCGCGAACAGCGGCCGGAACACGACGACCCGCTTCTGGAGCTGTCGCTCGAGCACCGCCTCGAGGCCCGCGCACAGTGCGATCGCCGACTTGCCCGTGCCCGCGCGGCCGCCGAGCGACACGATCCCGACTTCGGGATCGAGCAGCAGATCGATCGCGATGCGCTGTTCGGCCGACCGCCCGTGCAGCCCGAAGACCTCGCGGTCGCCGCGCACGAGGCGGTACGCGCCGTCGCCCGTGACGCGGCCCAGGGCCGATCCACGCTCGGAATGGATGATGAGCCCCGTGTTGACCGGAAGCCCGCGCACGTCGTCGCTGGTCGCGACCTCGCTCTCGTAGAGGTCGCTCACCTCGTCGCCCGAGATGTCGATCGTGGCGATGCCCGTCCAGCCCGAGTCGACGGCCTGCTCGGCGAGGTACTCCTCCGCCGAGATGCCCAGCGACGCGGCCTTCACGCGCATGGGAAGGTCCTTCGAGACGACGGTCACGTCGCCGCCGTCGGCCGCGAGGTGCATCGCGACGGCGAGGATCCGCGTGTCGTTGTCGGCGAGACGGATGCCGGACGGCAGCACCGACGAATCGGTGTTGTTCAGCTCGACTCGAAGCGTTCCGCCCTGGCCGACAGGCACCGGGAAGTCGAGGCGCCCGTGCTCGATGCGCAGCTCGTCGAGGTACCGCAGCGCCTGGCGCGCGAAGTATCCGATCTCCGGGTCGTGACGCTTGCCCTCGAGCTCCGAGATCACCACGACGGGGATCACGACATTGTGCTCCGCGAAGCGGAAGAGAGCGCGGGGGTCGCTCAACAGGACCGACGTGTCGAGCACGTAGGTCCGCAGGTCGTCCTGCTGTTCGATCGGCTCGTGCTCCGCCTGGTCGAGGCGAGTCCGCTGCTGGTGAGGTGCTCGTGAGGTCACAACCCGCTCCTGCCCCGGGTCCTCGCGGACCCGGCCGTCACGAGTCGACCGTCTGAGTCACGAGTCGCGATCCATGTGGCCGACTCGATCGGGTGCTCTACCCGATGCCTTGACCGTACGTCGCGGGAGCGGGCGTTCCGGTCGGCGACACGCGGGCGGATCTCACCACACACGCGAGGAGGAGAACGCCGCGAGCGCGTCTCCGAAGAGCCTCAGGGTGTCCGCGCCCGTCCCGACGTGCGGCGAGACGCGGATGAGCCCCGCTCGCACCGTGACGGTGAGCCCGTGGTTCGCGAGCGACGCCGCGAGGGGCGCGGCATCCTGAGCCGCGGGCGCGAGCGTGACGATGCCCGCGCGATGCTCGGGCTCGCGCGGCGTGATCACGGGGATCTCGTAGCGATCGGCGAAGAACAGCACGTCGCGCGTGCGCTCCGCGATCTCGCGCTCGATGACGTCGACGCCGATGTCGCGCACCTCGCGCAGCGCGGTCGCGAGGCGCGCGACGGCGAGATGATCGGGCGCGCTGACCGTGAAGGCGCGAGCGGATGCCACGGCCGGCGGCACACCGGCGGCACTCGGCTCGCCGTCCGCCCCCGCATGCCCCGAAAGCACCGGTGCGATGCGCTCGAGCGCCCGCTCGCCGAACCACGCGAAGCCCGTGCCGCGGCCCGCGCGCAACCACTTGTAGCCGTTCGCGCACACCACGTCCGCGGCGGCGTAGTCGGCGTCGACCACGCCGAAGCCCTGGATCGCGTCGACGATGAGCACACGGTCGCCGATGACCTCCCGCAACGCGGTCAGGTCGGCGCGGTAGCCCGTGCGGTAGTCGACGAGGCTCACCGCGAGCGCGGCGGTGTCGTCGGTGAGAGCGTCGCGCACGACCTCGGGCGTCACGTACCCCAGCTCGGGATCGAGCCACTGGAGCTGCGTCTTGCCGAAGGCATCCGCCGCTCTGGCAGCCGTCACCGTGATGCTCGGGAAGTCCTGTCGCGCCAGCATTACGCCGCCCTCGGCGAGGCCGTACAGGGCGTGCATGAGCCCGTAGGTCGTAGACGGCTGCAACGTGACATGCGAGGGATCGGCGCCGAGCACTTCGGCGAGCAGCTCGCGCGCCTCGGCCTCGTGCTCCATGACGAGGTCGATGCCGGTGCGGCGACCGGATCCGAGGAGCTCCGCATCAGCATGGGACTCGGATCTCACCGACGGGGAAAGGGGCCCGAACCGCGCCCAATCCAGATAGCCAGGCTCGCCGTCGAACGAGGCCTGATAGGACTCCAGATCCGTCACGGACACATTCTGGCATGCAGGGGTCACGCATATGCCCCTCGGGTTTCGCATGCCGGGACCGCGCGGATTCACACGCGTCCGAGCTGCGTCAGCCGCCGTATCGGCGGTCGCGCTGAGCGTAGTCGCGGATCGCCCGCAGGAAGTCGACTTCGCGCAGATCCGGGCCGAGCGCCTCGACGAAGTAGAACTCGCTGTGGGCGCTCTGCCACAGCAGGAAGTCGCTCAGCCGCTGCTCGCCGGAGGTGCGGATGACGAGGTCCGGATCCGGCAGTCCGCCGGTGTACAGATGCTCGCCGATCTGCTCGGGGGTGAGGCTCGCGGCGAGCTCTTCGAGCGACCCGCCCTCCTCGTCGTGCTTCGCGATGATGCTGCGCACCGCGTCGACGATCTCGCCGCGACCGCCGTACCCGACGGCGAGGTTGACGTGCATGCCGGTGTTGTCGCGCGTCCGCTGCTGTGCGGCCGCGAGCACGGCGGCGAGCTCGGCGGGCAGGAGGTCGGCGCGCCCGACGTGCTGGACACGACGGTCCGTCCCCCGCGACAGCTCCTCGGCGAGCTCGGCGATGATCTCGATGAGGTCGGAGAGCTCCTTCGAGTCGCGCTTGGCGAGGTTGTCGTTGGAGAGCAGGTACAGCGAGACGACCTTCACGCCGACCGCGTCGCACCAGTCGAGGAACTCGCGCATCTTCGCCGCGCCCGCCCTGTGCCCGTGCGCCGCGGACTCGTAGCCCAGCTGGCGCGCCCAGCGCCGGTTGCCGTCGATCATCATCGCGACGTGGTGCGGCACGACCTCGGGGGTGAGACTCCGGCGCAAGCGGTTGATGTAGAGGCGATAGAGGGGTCCTCGCCCTTCGTTCGACCTCGTCGATGCCACTCCCCTACGCTACCGCTCACGCGCCGCGAGTGAAGGCTGGAACCTGGTGTCACCACATGCGACACCCGGTATGTTCCCCATCCGGCATGCGCGGGGCTCTAGCCTTGACAGATGAGCCGCCGTACGCGTCGAGTGATCCCACCCGCCCCCGAGGTTCCGGTGCTCCCGCTCATGGACGCCGCCGCCGTCGACGCGGCCAGGCCCGAGATCCGGCCCACCTGGCGCGGATGGATCCACGCCGCGACGTTCCCCGTCGCGATCGCCGCGGGCATCGTGCTGATCGTCCTCGCGCAGGGCGCGCCCGCGAAGTGGGCGTCTGCGGTCTTCATGGCGACGTCGCTCCTGCTGTTCGGCAACTCCGCGCTGTACCACCGCTTCGACTGGGGCCCCACGACGAAGGCGGTCCTCAAGCGCATCGACCACGCGAACATCCTGCTGCTGATCGCCGGCACGTACACGCCGATCGCGGTGTTGGCGCTGCCCACGCCGAAGACGATCCTGCTGCTGTCGCTCGTGTGGGGCGGCGCGATCCTCGGGATCCTCTTCCGCGTCTTCTGGCTCCACGCGCCGCGCTGGCTCTACGTCGCGCTGTACCTCGTGCTCGGCTGGGCGGCCGTCATGTACATCGTCGACCTGTTCCAGGCGAACGCGGCGATGATGATCCTCGTGATCGTGGGCGGCCTGCTCTACACCGTCGGCGCGGTCGTGTACGCCGTGAAGAAGCCCAACCCGTGGCCCGGCCACTTCGGCTTCCACGAGATCTTCCACGTGTGCACCGTCCTGGCTTTCCTGTGCCACTGGACGGCGTGCCTGCTCATCGCCCTCGATCCCGCGTACCACGCTGGCTGACGGCGCGCGGGCCGGGGCATCCGCTCAGGTCGTGCGGTCGTCGCCCGCGGCATCCGTCGATTCGTCGTCGACCTCGGTCGCGCGCGTCGCGGCGGCCGCCTGCTCCTCGGCCTCGAGCTGCTCGTTGATGTCGGCACGGACGCGGCCGCGACGGATGCGCCGCATCATGTCCCACACGAGCACGATGACCGCCACCGCGAGGAGGGCGATCACCGCGAAGCCCCACGGGCCCGGCGTGACGAGGTCGGGGTCCACCTGGTCCGTCGGTGCGGGGGTCGCTGCGAGCACGGCCAGCGATCGAATCATGGTGTGTCCTCGTTCCGGCGCGGGAGCGCATAGCCTGGAACTCCAGCCTAGTTCCGACGGGAAGCCATGACGACGCAGGACGTGCTCGACGACCGCTACGGGCATACGCCGTCGCCGCGCCGGCGGTGGACGATCTCCGTCGCGATCGTGGTGGTGGTCGCCGTCGTGGCTGTAATCGCGTGGATCGCGGTCGCGAACGCCGCGAACACCGTGGAGGCCCGCACGACCGCGTACCGCGTCGTCGACGAGCGCACAGTGGTCGTGAACTTCCAGGTCACGGCGCCGACCGGACGCGGCCTCGCGTGCGCGATCGAGGCGCAGGACGAGCAGCACGGAATCGTGGGGTGGAAGGTCGTCGAGTACGAGGCATCCGATGAGCCCGGCCGCGCCTTCAGCGAGACGCTTCCGACCGTCGGTCGGGCGACGACGGGTTTGGTCAACTCCTGCTGGGTGACGTAACCTGGGATCAACGTACGTCGATCGCGCCCTGGCCGTGAGCCGGGGCGTTTGGCTTATCGACGTCCCCCCGAACGAAGGAGACCGACGTGTCCACTGACGCACCGGTGACGTTCCTCACCCAGGATGCCTACGACCGCCTCGCCGCCGAGCTCGAGCACCTGTCGACCGTCGGCCGCGACGAGATCGCCAAGCGCATCGAAGCCGCCCGCGAAGAGGGCGACCTGAAGGAGAACGGCGGCTACCACGCCGCGAAGGACGAGCAGGGCAAGCAGGAGGCGCGCATCCGCACGCTCCAGCAGCTGCTCAAGAACGCCAAGGTCGGAGATGCGCCCGAGAGCAAGGGCATCGTCGAGCCGGGCACCGTCGTGACGGCGGTCGTCGCCGGCGGCGAAGAGGTGTTCCTCCTCGGCAACCGCGAGATCGCCTCGGGCTCCGAGCTCGACGTCTACAGCGAGGCGTCGCCCCTCGGCTCGGCCATCATCGGCCTCAAGGAGGGCGACAAGGCCTCCTACACCGCTCCGAACGGCCGCGAGATCTCGGTCGAGGTCGTCAAGGTCGAGACCTACGCGGGTCAGTGACCTCGAGAGGCCGGCGCCGCGCGTGCGGAGTCGGCCCCTCGCGTCCTAGTCGAATACGACTGTCGGACTGAAGCCGGCCTCTTCGAGCACCGCGATGACGTGAGCTCGGTGCTCTTCGCCGCGCGTCTCGACGCTCAGCTGCAGGATCACCTCGCTGATCTGCAGGCCCTGGCCGTGACGGGTGTGCATCACCTCGATCACGTTCGCGCCGGCGAGCGCGAGCAGCTCCGCCACGCGCGCGAGCTGACCGGGCCGATCCGGCAGCGGGATCCGCAGGGTCATGTAGCGACCGGATGCCGCGAGCCCGTGCGCCACGACGCGCTGCAGCAGCAACGGGTCGATGTTGCCTCCCGACAGGACCGACACCGTCGGCCCCGACGCCTGGATCTTGCCCGACAGGATCGCGGCGACGCCCGCGGCCCCCGCGGGCTCGACGACCTGCTTCGCGCGCTCCAGCAGCGAGACGATCGCCCGCGCGATGTCGTCGTCGCTCACCGTGACGATGTCGTCCACGAGCTCGCGGATGATCTCGAACGGGATGTCGCCGGGCCGCGCGACCGCGATGCCGTCGGCGATGGTCGGCGTCGTCCCGATCTGGATCGGCCCTCCCGCCGCGAGTGAGGGCGGGTAGGCGGCCGAGTTCTCGGCCTGCACGCCGATGATCCGCACAGATCGTCCGGATGCCGCGGCCCGCGCCTTCGCCGCCGCGGCGACGCCCGCGATGAGCCCGCCGCCGCCGACGCTCACGACGATCGTCTCGATGTCGGGGACGTCGTCCATGATCTCGAGGGCGAGCGTGCCCTGCCCCACGATGATGTCGCGGTGGTCGAACGGGTGGATGAGGACGGCGCCCGTGCGCTCCGCGAACTCGGCCGCGAGCCGCAGGGGCGTCTCGACCGTCGCGCCTTCGAGCACGACGTCCGCCCCGTAGCCGCGCGTCGCGAGAAGCTTCGGCACCGGGACCCCCAGCGGCATGAAGATCGTTGCCGGGATGCCCAGCGACTGCGCGGCGAAGGCGACGCCCTGCGCGTGGTTGCCGGCCGAGGCCGCGACCACTCCGCGCGCGCGTTCTTCGGGGGTGAGGCGCGAGAGCCGGTACATCGCGCCGCGGATCTTGAACGAGCCGGTGCGCTGCAGGTTCTCGAGCTTGAGGTGGACGGGGACGCCCATGAGCTCCGTCAGGTGCAGGGACGCGTCCAGCGGCGTGTGCGAGACGACGCCCGCCAGAGATGCGGCGGCGTCCTCGAACTCCGCCAGGGTGGGCGTGGTCAAGCGGGCTTCCTCCTCGTGCGTGGGACCGTGCTCCAGATGAGATCCGCCGGCGGTGGTCGCTCACCGGTCTGCCACGACCTGCGCGAGATGCTGACGGCGACGACATTGATGAAGGCGGCGAGCGGCACCGCGAACAGCGCGCCGGGGATGCCGGCGATGAGCGCGCCGCCGGCGACCACGAGCACGACGGCGAGCGGGTGCACCTTGACCGCGGAGCCCATGAGCAGCGGCTGCAGGACGTGGCCCTCGAGCTGCTGCACGCCGAGCACGACGACGAGCATCCACAGTGCGATCCACGGGCCGTTGTAGACGAGTGCCAGGAAAACCGCGAGCGCCCCGGTCACGACCGCACCGACGATCGGCACGAAGGCGCCGAGGAAGACGAGCACGCCGATCGGGATCGCGAGCGGGACGCCCAGCAGGAACGCGCCGAGCCCGATGCCGATCGCGTCGATCGTCGCGACCAGCAGCTGCGTGCGCGCGTAGTTGACGACGGTGACCCAGCCCGCACGTGCCGAGGCGTCGGCCGCCGGGCGGGCCCTCTGCGGGAACAGCCGCAGGGTCCAGCGCCAGATGCCCGGACCGTCGGCGAGGAGCGTCAGCAGGATGAAGAGGGCGAGCAGCGTGCCGGTCGCGACATGCCCGACGGTCGTGCTGATCGCGAGGGCGCCCGACCACAGGAGCTCGGCCTGCTCCTGGATGAGCGCGCCCGCCTGGTCGAGCAGTCCGTCGATCTGCTCGGGCGTGAGGTGCAGCGGGCCGTCGATGAGGTACTGCCGGAGTTGCTGGACCGCCTCGATCGTCCGCGCCTGCACGTCCGACCATTGGCGGGTGATCTGCCACACCGCCAGCCACAGCAGGCCTGTGACGATCGCGAGCGTTCCGACGACTGAGATGACGATCGCGAGCCACTTCGGCACGCGATGGCGCAGCATCCACGAGAACGCCGGCCACAGCAGAGCCGTCACGAGGATCGCGATGAGCAGCGGCACGACGAGGAGGCGCAGCTGGATCACGAGCCAGATGCCCACCCCGACCGCCGCCGCGACGACGAGGAACCGCCAGGAGTACGCGGTCGCGACGCGGAGTCCTCGGGGAATGGTCGGCGACAGCTCAGTGGAAACCACTCGGCTGCGGTCGCGGATCGCGTCGAAGATCCCCCCGCGGGCCTTTTCGTCTGGGCCGCTCATCCCGCCAGTCTACGGGCGCACGCGCGCGTCTCCGGCGCGCGCCGACGCCCCGGGGGCCGTGTCGGAGGCGACGTCTAGGCTGACCCGGGTGAACGGCTCCCTGAGCGCCTCCGAAGCGCGTCGCATCGTCCTCGCCGCGCAGGGGTTCACCCGCGCGCGCCCCGGGTCGCCCGGCACGCGCCAGCTGAACACGACGCTGCGGCGCATGCACACGCTGCAGATCGACTCGGTCAACGTGTTCGCCCGGTCGCACTACCTCCCGCTGTTCTCACGGCTCGGGGCGTACGACCCGAAGGCGCTCGATCGGCTGCTGTTCGCCCGCCGCGCGCCGTACGTCGAGTACTGGGCGCACGTCGCGGCGTTCATCCCCGCCGAGGACTGGGGGCTGTTCCGGTTCCGCATGGACGACCTGCGGGCGAAGTACGGCGGCGACGACACCTGGTTCGGCCGCAACCGCGAGACCGTCGAATGGGTGCGCTCCGAGCTGGCCGAGCGCGGGCCGCTGCGCCCGGCGCAGATCGAGCGCGACGCGAAGCGCGAAGCGCGCGGACCGTGGTGGGACTGGGACGTGGTCAAAGAGGCGCTCGAGCACCTGTGGATGTTCGGCGAGGTGGCCATCGCGGGCCGACGGGGCTTCGAGCGCACGTACGGCCTCGCCGCCGACGTCCTGCCACCTGCCGCGCTGGAGACGTCGGTGCCGCGCGACGACGCGATCCGCGAGCTCGTCCGCCGCGCCGCGCGCGCGTACGGGGTCGCCACGGCATCCGACATCGCCGACTACTGGCGCATCCGGGACCGTCCTCGCGTCGTCGCTGCGATCAGGACGCTCGAAGACGCGGGGGAGCTCACGCCGGGGACGGTCGAGGGATGGACGACCGCCGGCCGGCCCGCCAAGGCGTGGCTCCATCGCGACGCCGCGATCCCGCGCCGCGTCGACGCGACGGCGATCCTCACCCCGTTCGATCCCGTCGTGTGGTTCCGCGATCGCGCCGAGCGCCTGTTCGACTTCGCGTACCGGATCGAGATCTACACCCCGGCGCCGAAGCGCCGCTACGGCTACTACTCGCTGCCCGTGCTCGTGGGCGACGACCTCGTCGGCCGCGTCGACCTGAAGGCCGACCGCGCCGCGTCGACGCTGCTCGTGCAGTCGGCGTGGTGGGAGCACGGCGCTCCGCCCCACGCGGCCGAGCGCCTCGCGGAAGAGCTGCGCGCTGCCGCGCGGTGGCAGGAGCTCGAGTCCATCTCGGTCTCGCGGTGGGGCGATGCGACCGACGCCCTCGCCGCCGCGCTGCCCGAGGCGGCGCGCCACGAGGCCGGATCACGCGAACCCGTCGCGCTCGCTCCCGACGAGCCGACCGCTAGCGTGGAGGCGTGAGACGAGGGGCCGTCATCGGCATCGTCGCGGGGGCGCTCGCCGCCATCGCCGTCGGCGTTGCACTGTGGTGGTGGCTCGCGCGCCCCGGAGGCCCCGGGGGGCCGGCGGACGCCGCGCGAGAGTTCCTGTCCGCGCTCGAGTCCGGTGACGGCGAGCGCGCGGTCGAACTCCTCGAGTCGGCTCCGCCGCGCGAAGCGGACGTCGCCGCCGCGCTCGACGGGGCAGCCGCCCGGATCGAAGCCGCGACCGTCGAGCGCGTCTCGGCGGGCGCCGGCGGTGCGACGCGCGCCGACGTCGCCTTCGACCTCGCGGGCGAGTCCCACGAGGCGTCGTTCGGCCTCGTCGAGACCGCGGACGGGTGGCGCGTCGCCGCCGACGCGCTCGGCACGCTCACGGGCGAGACGACGATCGGCGACTCGATCGCGGTCGGAGACGTGATCGTCCCGGCGGATGCGCCGTTCGCGCTCCTTCCCGCGCAGTACCCGGTCACGGCCGCACCGCGCGGGCTGCTCGAAGGCGAGGCGACGGCGGTCGTGCTGCCCGGTGGCTCCGCGGATGCGGCGGTCGAGGCATCCGTCTCGCCTCAGGCGACCGAGCGCGCGCAGGCCCGGCTCGAGGAGTACGCGCGGGCGTGCGCCCAGCCGGCCGACGCCGTGCCCCGCAACTGCGGGCTGCGCGTGCCGTGGGCCGCGGACCTCGCGACCCTCGAGTCGATCGCGTTCCGCATCGACCGGATGCCGCAGCTCGCCCTCTCCCCTGACGCGACGGCGTTCGACGCGACCGGCGGCGTCGTGACCGCCACCGCCACGGGAACGACGCGTGACGGCGGCACCGCATCGTTCACGTACCGCGCCGACGACTGGGCGCTGCGCGGCACCGTGTCGTTCGAGGGCGACGAGATGGTGCTGGCCATCGGCTGACGGCTACGCGACCGCGACGCCCTGCACCTCGAGCCCGAGCCAGCGCGCGAGATCGCGGATCTCGGCCTGCACTCCCTCGGCGATGTCGGCGGTGACCGGCTCGTCTTCGTGGATCGCGTTCACCCGAAGCACTCCGCCCTTGCGGTCTGCCTTCGCGTCGAGCTTTCCGACGAACCGGTCGCCGTGCAGGATCGGCAGCGCGAAGTACCCCCACCGGCGCTTCGCGGCGGGCTTGTACATCTCGAGCAGGTACTCGTAGCCGAACAGCTCCTCGAGCCGCTTGCGGTCGAACACGAGTCGGTCGAACGGCGACAGCAGCGCCGTCCGCGGGGCCACGTCGTCGAGCCCCTCGAGCGCCGCGGGGTCGAGGCGCCAGCGGCCGTCGATGCCGTCGACGACCGCCTCTTCGCCCACGGTGCCGACGTCGATGGGCTCGACGGGCTGACTCACGCTGCGGGCACGCGCGACGCCGAGCGAGCCGAGCCGCCGCTCCGCGCGCTCGCGCGCGGCGTCCTCGTCGGAGAGGTCGGGCACATCGGCCGGGTATACGCGCTCCGCGAGGTCGAAGCGACGGCCCTGGGCGTCGCGGCCCGAGATCGCGACCTCCCCGCGCAGCACGAGCATCTCGAGCATCTGCAGCGTGTTGCGGTTGTTCGTCCACCCCGACGAGCGCCACGACACCTGCGCCGTGTCGGGGATGTCGGCAGGGCGCAGCGGACCGTCGGCACGCAGCCGGTCGAGGATGTCGCGGCGGAAGCGATCGTTCGCGGCGAGCCACTCGCGCGCCTCGCGCGACTGCGGCCGTCTGCGCACCTCGGGGAGGAGCAGCGGCAGGTCTGCCATCGTGCGATAGAAGCCGCCCCATTCGAAGATCGCGCGGTCCTCCTCGACGAGGCGCGCGAGATCGGCGGGATCGTACGGCCACCCGAGCCGGCTCCACAGGATGTGGTCGGCGCTCGGCGCGATCGCAGCCGTCGGCTCGATGTTGACGACGGTCAGTGCGTCGATCGTCTCGACGATTCCCGCGGGCCGCTCGGCCGTCAGCAGCTGGGCGCGCACCGCGATGCGGCGCGCCTCATCACGCGACAGTCGATGAGTCATCCCGCGACCCTAGCGCGGGGGTCCGACGCGACGACACCCGTCAGAACCGGCCGCCCATCGTCTGCAGGCGCTCGATCCTCTGCGGGATCGGCGGATGCGTCGCGAACAGGCGCGCGACGGCGCCAGGTCGCAGCGGATCCGAGATCCACAGGTGGGCCATCGAGGTGTTGGCCTTCTGCAGCGGGCGCCCGTACTGCTCGAGCTTGGTCAGCGCCGACGCGAGCCCGTCGGGGTCGCGCGTGGTCATCGCGCTCGTGGCATCCGCCAGGTATTCGCGCTGCCGCGAGATCGCCGCCTGCACGACACCGGCCAGCAGCGGCGCCACGATCGCCGCGACCACGCCGAAGAGCAGGAAGATGATCTGCGCCTGGCTGTTGCCGCCCCGGCGTCCGCCGCCGAAGAACGCGACGCGCAGGAAGACGTCGGCGAGGATGCCGACCGCCACGACGAGTCCGAACACGATGAGGGACACGCGGATGTCGTAATTGCGGATGTGCCCGAGCTCGTGCGCGAGGACGCCCTCGAGCTCGCGATCGGTCATGAGCTCGAAGAGCCCCGTGGTCACGGTGATCGAGGCCTCTTCGGGCTTGCGCCCCGTCGCGAACGCGTTGGGCGCCGGATCGTCGACGACGTACAGCTTGGGCATGGGCGTGCCTGTCGCGATGCACAGGTTCTCCACGAGCCGGTAGTAGCGCGGTGCGTCCTCGCGGCCCACCTCGACGGCGCCCGACATCGCGAGCGCCTCACGGTCGGCGAAGAAGTACTGGAAGGCGGCGTAGCCGGCGGCGAAGATCAGGACGAACGCCGTGACCCACCAGTTGTTGTTCATGAGCCAGCCCGCGAGCAGGCCGATGGCGCCCAGCACCAGGATGAACGCGGCGAGGATGAACCACGTGTTCCGCTTGTTGCGGGCTATCGCGGAGTACACGCGTCAGAACTGGACGCGCGGCGGCTCCGAGATGGCGGCGCCGTCGACCACCTCGAAGAACTCCCGCTCGTGGAAGCCGAGGTTGCGCGCGAACAGGTTGTTCGGGAAGACCTTGATCTTCGTGTTCAGCTCGCGCACGCCGCCGTTGTAGAACCGACGCGATGCCTGGATCTTGTCTTCGGTGTCGACGATCGACTGCTGCAGCTGGAGGAAGTTCTGGCTCGCCTGCAGCTGCGGGTAGGCCTCTGCCACGGCGAACAGCGATTTGAGCGCCTGCTGCATGTGCCCTTCCGCGACTCCCGCCTCGGCGGGGCCGGATGCGCTCAGCGTCTCGGCGCGCGCTCGCGTGACGTTCTCGAACACCGCCTTCTCATGCGCCGCGTAGCCCTTGACCGCCTCGATGAGGTTCGGCAGCAGATCCGCCCTTCGCTTCAGCTGGACCGTGATGTCGCTCCATGCCTCGTCGACCCTGACGTTCAGCTGCACGAGCGAGTTGTAGGTCGCCCACAGGTAGATTCCGACGATGACGACGAGCGCGACCACGATGAGAACCGGGATCAGCCATTCCCACATACCTGTGACTCCGTTCGTATCACCGTCATCCTAGCGGGGTGCCCCGCGCCTGAACGGGGTACGCCGGTGACTCCCAGGCGTTATTCACCGAGCACGCGCTCGAGGTAGGCGTTCTGGAACATCCGGTTCGGATCCAGCCGGTCGCGCAGCCCCACGAAGTCCCCGAAGTGCGGGTATCGCTCGCGGAGGGCGGTGGCATCGAGCGTGTGCATCTTGCCCCAGTGCGGGCGGCCGCCGTGCGCGACCATGATCTCCTCGACGGCCTCGAAGTACTCCGAGGGGTCCTCGCGCCAGTAGCGGTGCACGGCGATGTAGCCGGTCTTGCGCCCGTGCGCGGTCGACATCCACAGCTTGTCGGCGGCGGCGAACCTCACCTCGATGGGGAACGAGATGCGCCAGCCGCGCTCGTCGATGAGCGCCCGCAGCGCGTCGAACGCCGGCCGGACCTTCTCGGCCGGCAGCGCGTACTCCATCTCGCGGAACCGCACGGTCCGGCTCGTCGCGAAGACCCGGTGCGACAGATCGGTGAACTCGCGGTCGCCCCATACGCGCACGGATGTCCCGTTGATCGTAGGCACGGTGGCAGGCAGCATCCGCGCCACACTGCATGCCACCTGGTGCAGTCCGCTCCCGACCAGCGTGTCGTCGACCCATTTGCCGACCGGCGACAGTGGATGCCGCGGCGCGCTCTCGGGCAGTCGTGTGTTGGTCTTGGTCATGGCTCGGTCGGTGTGCGGGAACCAGTAGAACTCGAAGTGATCGGATGCCTCGACCCGGTCGTCGAGCGACTCGAGCACGTCCGTGAGGGCCTCCGGCCGCTCGAGCGCATGGAGCACGAACGCGGGGACGCACTGGATCGTCACGTCGACGAGCACGCCGAGTGCGCCGAGCCCCAGCGCGACGGCGGGCAGCAGGTCGGCGCTCTCGTCCTCGTCGATCGCGAGCAGCTCGCCGTCGGCGGTCACCAGGGTCGCGCCCACGATCTGCGTCGCGATGCCGCCGAAGCGCGCCCCCGTGCCGTGCGTTCCGGTCGAGATGGCGCCCGAGATGGACTGGCGGTCGATGTCTCCGAGGTTCTGCATCGCGAGGCCGTACGGCGCGAGCAGCGACGGGATCCGGTGCAGGCGCGTGCCCGCGAGCAGGCGAACGCGCGAGCGCTCGCGGTCGACGTCGACGATCCCCGACAGGTCGGTGAGGTCGAGGAGCACGCCCGGAGCGGCCGCGATTGCGGTGAAGCTGTGGCCCGAGCCGACCGCCTTGACGCGGAGTCCACGCGCGGCGGCGGACTGCACCGCGCGCCGCACCGCCCCCACCGTTCGGGGGAACTCGATGCGCTGGGGACGGATCGACACCGATCGCGCCCAGTTCTGCCATGCACCGCCCAGTCGTGTCACAGGAACGTCTTGCCCTCTCCGCGATAGGTGGGAACCTCGCCGACGACCGCACCGTCGTCTACGAGGACATATCGGTCGACGCGCTCCGCGAGCTCGCCGCTCTTCGCGTGCCGGAACCACACACGGTCCCCGACCTTCAGGTCTCTCGCCGCGTCGCCCTGCAACGGCGTCTGCACCTCGCCCGCCGCCTCGCGCGGCAGGGTCGTGAGCCCCGCGGGCCACACCGGCTTGGGCTGCCGTGACGCGAGCGCGGGCCCCGACGCGATCCAGCCGCCGCCCAGCACCGTCGCGATGTCGGCCGCGGGCTTGCGCACGACCTCGAGGGCGAACGCCGCCGCGGGCGCCGGATCGAACGCACGGTATCCGTCGAACAGGTGGCCCGCGAGCAGGCCGCTGCCGGCGGTCACCTCGGTGACGGATTGATCGGATGCCGTGAGCTCGAGCGACCCCGTGCCGCCGCCGTTGACGAACTCGAGCGGCGCGATGTCGCGCAGCGCGGCGACGACAGCCGCGCGGCGCTCGAGCAGCTCCTGCGCGGATCGGCGCTGCATCCACCGGATGACCGAGTCGCCCGATCCGGTGGCGTCCCCCTGCCCGGCGATCTGCGCCTCGTACATCATGAGGCCCACGAGGCGGAAGCCCGGACGCGCGGCGATCGCGCGCGCGAGGTTCGCGACATCGGCGGGACCGTGCAGGGGCGACCGCCGCACGCCGATGTGGCCGAGAGCGGGCGCGCGCCACGAGGCATCCGCCTCGATCGCGACCCGGATCTCGGGACGCTTCGCGGGAGGCGCGACCGCGTCCGCGAGGTCGAGCTGGGCCAGGTCGTCGACCATGAGCGTCACGCGCGCGGCCGCGTTCTCGTCGGCGGCGAGGGCCGCGATCGCGGCGCGGTCGACGGTCGGGTAGCCCAGCACCACGTCGTCGTGGGTCTCGGCGAGCCACAGCGCCTCGGGCAGCGTGAAGGCGAGGATTCCGCGGTAGCCCGCGACGGCGAGCGTCGCGTCGACGATCTCGCGCACGCGCACGGACTTGCTCGCGACGCGGATCGGCACGCCCGCCGCGCGGACGACCATGTCGAGGGCGTTGAATCGGAGCGCGGCCAGGTGGATGACGGCGACCGGGCCCGAGACGCCGGCGACGGCATCCGTCACCTCACGCCAATAGACCGCGGGATCACGCCACGGCTGCGTCGCCACGGGTGCGGAGAGCAGGTCGAGCGTCATCGTTGCCGCTTCGGGTGCGAGCGCATTGCCCCAGCCTACGGCGATGGACGATCGGTTTCGATGCGGCGGACACCCGGCGCGGCGCGACGCCCGCCGCACGCGGTCACGACCCGGGCTGCTCGATCGGGACCCGTAGGATGCGATCGTCGCCGGGGCGCGGGTCGGTGCCGCCCCACGTCGCACGGTCGGTGTTCGATGTGATGAGCCACAGGGCGCCGTCGGGCGCGACCTCGACCGTGCGGATGCGCCCGTAGGTGCCGACGAGGTGCTCGACGGGCTCGGCGATCGCCTCCCCGCCGTCGACCGGGAGCTGCCACAGCCGCTGACCGCCGAGCGCTCCGATCCACAACGAGCCCGCGGCGTACGCCATGCCCGACGGGCTCGCGTCGTCGGGATGGATCGTCGCGATCGGCGGGACGCCCGTGTCGCCCGCGACGCCCTCCGTCTCGGGCCATCCGTAGTCCTCGCCGGGGTGAAGGACGTTGACCTCGTCCCACGTGCGGTGGCCGAGCTCCGACGCGTACGCGGTGCCGTCCGGTCCGAACGCGATGCCCTGCACGTTGCGGTGGCCGCTCGAGTAGACGGGCGAGGCATCCGGGTTGTCCGCCGGGATGGAGCCGTCGGTCGCGATGCGCAGGATCTTGCCGTTGAGCGAGTCGTCCGCCGCGGCGTTCTCGGGCTCGAAGGCGTCACCCGTTCCGATCCACAGCCGGCCGTCCGGGCCGATCGCGAGGCGCCCGCCGTGGTGCCGATCGGCGGTTTGGATGCCGTCGAGCAGCACGCGATCGACTGTGAGCGAGGCGAAGTCGTCGGCGATCGCGAGCGCGACGATCCGGTTCTCGTCGGCGCCCGAGACGGATGCGAAGACCGTGCGGTTCTCGTCGAACTCCGGCGATGCGACGATGCCGAGCAGCCCGCCCTCGGACGAGACCCGCACGTCGGGGACGACGCCGACCGGCTGGGCCTCGCCACCGGCGGCGGGAACGCGCAGGATCCGCCCGCTGATGCGCTCCGAGACGAGCGCGGACCCGTCGGGGAGGAACGTGAGGCCCCAAGGCGCTTCGAGGCCGGTCGTGAGCTCTTCGGGTTCGCCCAGCGTCGCAATGGACCCGGGACGGGGCGTCGGGTCTGCGGGGACGCTGATCCGCGGCTGCGCCGAGCCGGGTGAGCCGGATGCCGCGCCCGTGCAGCTCGCGAGGGCGACGCCGAGGCCCAGGAGGCCGAGTGCCACCGTGACGATCGTGCGGACGGTTCGCATGAGTGCTCCCTGCTGAGGATGCGGCGCTACGCGGCGCCGCCGTTGACGAAGAGGGTCTGGCCGTTGATCCAACGCGCGGGTCCGGCGAGGAACGCGACCGTCTCGGCGATGTCCTCGGGCGTGCCGAGCCGCTCGAACGGGTTGCTGCGCGCGATCTGCTCGATGAGCTCGGGGCGCTTGCCGTCGAGGAACAGCGGGGTCGCGGTGGGGCCGGGTGCGACCGTGTTGACGGTGATGTCGCGCCCGCGCAGCTCGCGCGCGAGGATGAGCGAGATCGCTTCGACGGCGCCCTTGGACGCGGCATACGCGCCGTAGTTCGGAGCCTGCAGCCGCGTGATCGACGTCGAGAAGTTGATGATCGCGCCGCCCGGCCGGAGGCGCTGGGCGGCGAGCTTGTCGACGACGAACGTTCCCCGCACATTGATGCGGTGGATGCGGTCGAACTCGTCGAGATCGAGCTGCGCGATCGGTGAGAGCGGCATGATGCCCGCGGTGTGCACGAGCACGTCCACGCCGCCGAACTCGCGCTCGGCAACGTCGAACAGCTCGGTCGCGGTGCGCTCTTCGGCGATGTCGCCGCCGACGGCGATGGCTCGCCCGCCCCGTGCGGTGATCGCGGCGACAGTGTCGTCCGCGCGCTCCTTGTTCCCGTGGAAGTGCACGACGACCGCGACTCCGCCGGCGGCGAGCCGCAGCGCGGACGCACGGCCGATCCCGCCGGAGCCGCCGGTCACGATCGCGACACGGTCGATGGTGTCGGTCACAGGTGTTCTCCTCGCGTAACATGTGAACAGGAAGTACATTACTGCGAGAGGTAGAAATGTACAAGCTGTACACATTACACCGCCGAAACGCGAGGAGCATCGATGACCGAAGAGCGCACGCCCCCTCCGCGACGAGGTCGGGGCCGCCGGCCCGCCGCGGAAGTCCGCGCCGAGGTGCTGGCCGCGACCGGCCAACTGCTCCTGCACGAAGGGCTGCGGGCGGTGACATTCGACCGCGTCGCGCGCGAGTCGGGCGCGAGCAAGGTCACGCTCTACAAGTGGTGGCCCTCCCCCGGCGCCCTGGCCGCCGAGGCGTACTTCACAGAGAGCGCCCCGGTGCTGACCTTCCCCGACACGGGCGACATCCGCGCCGACCTCATCTCGCAGCTCACCGCGTTCGTGCGGTGGATGACCGTCGAGGGCGCGGCCACACCGGTGTCAGAGCTCGTCGGAGCGGCGCAGATCGACCCCGACGTCGCACGCGCCTGGGCCGAGCAGTACGCCAGACCGCGTCGCGAGCTGGCCCGTGTCCGCCTGCGGAAGGCTCAGCAGCAGGGTCAGCTCCGCGAAGACGCCGATCTCGAGGTGATCGTCGACCAGCTGTGGGGCGCGTGCTACCACCGGCTGCTCGTGCTCAAGGTGCCCTTCGACGAGGCGCTCGTACCGAAGCTCGTGGATCAGGCTCTGTACGGAGCCGCGCGCGTGGAGGTGACGCCGCCCGTCGCGCGTGGTGGCCGACGTCTCGGGCTCTGACGGGGGCCGTGCCGCAGCGGTCGGTGCCGGGACTCGCTCAGCGGCCCCGTCGCATGAGCGCGCGGCCGTGCACCTCCCGCATCGGCGAGAACGGACCCGAACGGATCGTCTCCGTTCTCGAGCGCCTGCGTCGCAAGGTCGACGCAGCGGCGCAGAAGCCGCTCGTCGATATCGGAGATCGCCGCACCATCGTCGTCTCCTCCGCGGAGCGTCGAACGTACCCCCGCTGGGATTCGAACCCAGACTGGAGCGGGTTTAAGCCGCTTGCCTCTGCCGGTTGGGCTACGGGGGCGCGCCGAATCACGGCGACGTGCCCACCCTAGTGCTCAGCGCGACGCGGCGACCTTCACGCTCTTCGCCGGCTTCTTCGCACCCTTGTCGTCGACCGGGTTCGCGACGACCTGCGGGCGAGGACGCGCCGCGAACTCCTCGAACACGTAACGCGGGTTCTGCACCGTGGAGAGGTTCACGAGGTCGCGGCCGAGCCACAGGTTGTTCCACCAGCCCCACAGCACGCGCCACTTGCGCTCCCACGAAGGCATCGCCATGCCGTGGTAGCCGCGGTGGGCGACCCACGCGACGAAGCCCTTGAGCGCGAGGTTGCCGGACTGGAACACGCCGTTGTACAGGCCGAGGCCCGCGACCGCGCCGAGGTTCTTGTGGTAGTACTCGCGCGGAAGCTCGCCGCGGAGCACCGCGGTGAGGTTCTTCGCGAGGAGCTTCGCCTGGCGCACGGCGTGCTGGGCGTTCGGCACGCAGTAGCCACCGACGCCGCCGCCCGAGAGGTCGGGTACGGCCGAGACGTCGCCGGCCGCCCACGCGCCCTGGACGACCTCTTCGTCGGTGCCGACGCGCAGGTCGGCGCGCGTGAGGATGCGCCCGCGCTCCTCGACCAGGAGGTCGCTGCCGCGCACGACGGTGGGATTCGCCATGACGCCCGCCGTCCAGATGATCAGATCGGACGGGATGATCTCGCCGGTCGACAGCTCGACGTTGCCGTCGACCGCACCGGTGACCTGCGTGTCGAGGTGCACGCTGGCACCTCGCTTGGCGAGGTCTTTCAGCACCCACTCGCTCGTCTTGAGCGAGACCTCGGGCATGATGCGGCCCATCGCCTCGACGAGGTGGAAGTGCGTGTCTTCGAACGAGAGCTGGGGATAGCTCGAGACGAGCGCCGACGCGAGCGATCGCAGCTCGGCGAACACCTCGATGCCCGCGAAGCCGCCGCCGATGACGACCGTCGTGAGCAGACGGTCGCGCGCGGGACCGGGAGGCAGCACCGACGCCTTGTCGAAGTTCGACATGAGGCGGTCGCGGATGGCGACGGCCTCTTCTATCGTCTTGAGGCCGATCGCGTTGTCGGCGATGCCCGGGATCGGGAACGTGCGCGACACGGCGCCCGCGGTCACGACGATGTGCTCGTACTCGAACTCGAACGGGTCGCCCTCGATCGGGGTGATCGTCGCGACCTTGCGGGCGTGCTCGATGCCGGTGACCTTCGCGGCGAGCACGTTCGTGCGCTTGAGGTGGCGGCGGAGCGCGACGACCGAGTGACGCGCCTCGATGGAGCCGGCCGCGACCTCGGGAAGGAACGGCTGGTACGTCATGTAGGGCAGCGGGTCGACGATGGTGACCTCGGCCTCGCCTTTGCGCAGATGCTTCTCGAGCTTCCAGGCCGTGTAGAAGCCTGCGTAGCCGCCACCGACGATGAGGATCTTGGGCACGGTGTTCGTCACGGTGGGGAGAACTCCTCCTGAGTCAGCGGCGTGGCGTGCTGGACGCCTTACGGATGCGTCGGACAGCTGCGGTGACGCCGAGCGAAACAAGTATACCCGCGGCAGTCACACCCAGCAGCGGCAGGGTGCCGTAGAGGAGCGTATCGGACGTCGGCACCAGCGGACTCGTCTCGGGCGGCACCTCGTCCGCCGACGGCAGCGGCGGCACCGTGACGACCGCCTCGGTGGGCGTGGGGGCGGGCGTCGCCTCGGCCCGGCGGTACAGGCGGATCCACTCCTCGAGGCTGCCCATCGGGTTCTCCGACACGCGTGCCACCCCGGCCGACACGGCCGCCGCGGCGTCGACGAGCCCGTAGCCGTACAGCGGGTCGGGCAGGTCTCGCCCGGGCGCCGGCGGCCGGGCGGTGCGGATCAGGCGGTTGATGACGTTCGCGGCGTCGAGATCCGGATGCGCCGCCCGCACCAGCGCCGCGATGCCGGCGACGATCGGGGCCGCGCCGCTGGTGCCGTCCCACTGGACCAGCCGCCCGTCGGACGATACCCCCAGCAGCTCCTCGCTCGGCGCGGAGACGCCGATCGTGATGCCCTGCGTCGACGCGTTGACGCTGGCGCGACCGGCCGGATCGACGCCGCCGACCGTCAGCACGCCGGGGATGGTCGCCGGCGCGCCGACGCGCGTCGTCCCGCTGCCGCGGTTCCCCGCCGCGACGATGACCACGACGTCGTTCTCGAACGCGTAGAGGAACGCGTCGTCCCAGCTGCGGTCCCAGTCGGGCGTGTTCGTCGTGAGGGAGAGGTTGATGATGTCGGCGCCGTTGTCGACGGCCCACACGATGGCCTCGGCGATCTGCTGCGAGAACGGGACAGGCGCGGATGCCCCGAACCCGACCGAGATCGACAGCAGCTCCGCCTCGGGCGCGACGCCGATCATGCCCGTGTCGGGACCGGTCCCCCTCCCCGCCGCGAGGGAGGCGACCCAGCTGCCGTGGCTCGCGTCGACGGCGCCGATGGGCGTGCGCCCGTCGTCGGTGCCGACGCCCGAGACATCCGTGCCGCCGACGACCGCTCCCTGGAACTCGACCGGACCGCGTCCGATCCCCGTGTCGATGATCGCGATGCGCACGCCCGCCCCGCGCGTCGTCTCCCACGCACGGCGGATGCCGTACGCGTCGAGCCAGTACTCCGCGGCGCGGACGGGGTCCTCGGCATCCGCCTCGGGGGTCGTCGGTGCGGAGGCTGCGCGAAGAGCCGCGGCGGAACCGGTGACGGGCGCCGCGGCATCCGTCGATGCCGCGGCCGCCCCCGATGGCGCGATCAGCACCGAGACCGCGACGACCGCAGCCGCCGCGTGCGCCGCGAGGCGCTTCGAGCGCCTCATGCGACCCTGCCGAGGTTCGGACCGGGCGTCGCGCACACGCAGCGCTCGGGTGACCACGCCGCGAGCTCGAGCGCGCGGTCGCCGATGGGGTTCACCCCCGGACCGGCCGCGAGCGCGTGGCCGGCGACCGCATGAAGGCACTTGACACGGGCGGGCATGCCTCCGGCCGAGATGCCCTCGATCTCGGGCACCTCGCCGTAGTGGGCGCGATCGCGCAGGTACGCCTCGTGCGCGTACCGGTAGCGGGCGCGCAGGTCCTCATCCTCGGCGAGCTGGTCGTTCAGCTCGCGCATGGCGTGGTCCGCCTCGAGCGCGGACATCGCCGCCGTGGCCGCCGGGTGCGTGAGGTAATAGAACGTCGGGAACGGCGTGCCGTCGGGCAGGCGCGGCGCGGTCGCGACCACGGTCGGATTGCCGCACACGCACCGCGCGGCGACGCCCACGACGCCGCGCGCGGGCCGGCCGAGCTGCTCGCGCAGCACGTCGAGGTCGGCCTCGGAGACGGGCGGGAACGGCGGCGTGGTCACGGCGCCCAGGCTACCCGTTCCGTGCTGAGCGGACGCTGGCGTGGACCGTGGCCCGCACCGGCGGATGCGCCGCGGTCAGGGCGCGGGCGGGGCATCCGTCTCGTCGGGGTCCGGCTCGTCGGGCACGCCGATCGTGATCGGGGCGACCGTCTGCGCGATGCCCGCTTCGGTGAGCGTCCGCACGAACTGCGACATCCAGTCGGCGCGCGTGACCTCGACGTCGTCGCTCACGGGCTCCTGCTCGCGGGGCAGGCGCTCTTCGGGGAGGTCGTTGTCGACGAGGTACACGACCTCTCCCGGGCGCACGTAGTACAGCCGCTCACGGGCCTGTGCGGTGATGTATGCCGGGTCGTCGAAGCGGTCGCGCTGCGCCTCGAGCGCCGCGACCTCCTCTTCGGTCGCCTGCACCGCCTGCTGCAGCGCGGCGATCTGCTGCCGCTGGTCGACGTAGGTGCCCACGGTCGGCACGAGCACGAATGCCGCCAGCACGACGAGACCGAGCATGATCGCCATGAATCCCGAGAACCGGATGCCGCCGAGCCACGCCCGCACATCGACGGGCTTGCGGGGCACACGGCGCGTGCCGGTGGAGCGGGATGGGGAGGTCGTCTTCACAGTGGACGATCCCCCCTACGACACGTTCCGCGATCCACGCGAGGCTGTCCTCGATCGTACGGCGAGTGCGCTCCGGCTCCCCCGCCCGCTCGCCGAGTGTCGCGAGCCGGATGTGCGGCGCGACGGTCGTGCGTGGCACGGAAGAGGGCCTGCGGGCGGTGGTGTCGCCCGCAGGTCCCCTCTTCGGCTGCCCTCAGCCCTTGAAGCGCGGGAAGGCCGAGCGACCCGCGAACACGGCGGCGTCGCCCAGCTCCTCCTCGATGCGCAGAAGCTGGTTGTACTTCGCGACGCGCTCGCTGCGGGCGGGCGCGCCGGTCTTGATCTGGCCGCAGTTCACCGCGACCGAGAGGTCGGCGATCGTGGTGTCCTCCGTCTCCCCCGAGCGGTGCGACAGCATCGAGCGGTAGCCGTTCTGGGTCGCGAGCGCGATCGCGTCGAGAGTCTCGGAGAGCGTGCCGATCTGGTTCACCTTGACGAGGAGCGCGTTCCCGACGCCGAGGTCGATGCCCTTCTGCAGGCGTGTCGGGTTGGTGACGAACAGGTCGTCGCCGACGAGTTGCACCTTCGAGCCGATCTTGTCGGTGAGGGCCTTCCACGCGTCCCAGTCGTCCTCGGCGAGGGCATCCTCGATCGTGACGATCGGGTAGTTGTCGACGAGGTCGGCGAAGTAGTCGGTGAGCTGCTCGGCCGACCACGGCTTGCCCTCGACCGTGTAGACGCCGTTGTCGAAGAACTCGGTCGCGGCCACGTCGAGCCCGACTGCGATGTCGGTACCGGGGGTGAAGCCGGCCTTCTCGATCGACTGGATGAGGAAGTCGAGACCTTCGCGGTTGCTCGGAAGATCGGGGGCGAACCCTCCCTCGTCGCCGAGGCCGGTCGCGAAGCCCGCGGCCTTCAGCTCGCCCTTGAGGACGTGGTACACCTCGGTGCCCCAGCGCAGCGACTCGGCGTATGTCTCCGCGCCGATCGGCGCCAGGAAGAACTCTTGGAAGTCGATGCCGTTGTCGGCGTGCTCGCCGCCGTTGATGACGTTGAACAGCGGCACGGGGAGCACGTGCGCGTTGGGGCCGCCCAGGTAGCGGAACAGCGGCAGGTCGGCGCTGTCGGCGGCCGCCTTCGCCACCGCGAGCGAGACCCCGAGGATCGCGTTCGCGCCCGCGCGCGACTTGTTCTCGGTGCCGTCCGCCTCGATGAGGATCTCGTCGACGATGCGCTGCTCGCTCGCCTCGACCCCCTCGACGGCGGGGCCGAGCTCCTCGACGACGGCGGCGACCGCCTTCAGGACGCCCTTGCCGCCGTAGCGGCCCTTGTCGCCGTCACGCAGCTCGTACGCCTCGAACGCACCCGTCGACGCGCCCGAGGGCACGGCGGCGCGCTGCACGATGCCGTCGTCGAGGAGCACCTCCACCTCGACGGTCGGGTTGCCGCGCGAGTCCAGGATCTCGCGCGCGTTGACTGCCTCGATAAGTGCCACAGGGGACTCCTTGGTTCGTGGAGGGTGGTTCTGCGGAGCGCCGTCGGTCCGCCCCCGAGTCTAGTGACCGCGCCGCGTCGGCCAGGGGCATCCGTCATGTGCCGCCTACGGCCGTGACGATCGCGATCGCGACGCCGTCCCAGCCCTTCGCGTCGAGCGTCTGCAGCGCCGTCGCGTCGAAGCGCGGATCGCGCGCGAGCATCTCGAGCCCCCGTTGCGTGCCGATGACGTTCGAGACGGTCGTCGCGGGATTGGCGACCTCTCCCCCGCGTCCGACGTTGTCGACGACGACGACCGTGCCCGGATGCCCGAGGCGCGCCGCCCAGTCGAGGTAGAGCGTGTTGGACTCCTTGTCGGCGTCGATGAACACGAAGTCGAACGGCTCCTCGCCCGTGAGCGTCGGCAGCACGTGCTCGCCTCGCCCGACGCGCACCTCGACCTTGTGAGCGACGCCGGCGCGTTCGAAGTTCCTGCGGGCGAGCTCGGCGATGCGCGGCTCGGCCTCGATCGTCACGACGCGCCCGTCGTCGGGCACCGCGCGGGCGAGCCAGATCGTCGAGTAGCCGCCGAGCGTGCCGATCTCGAGCACGCGGCGTGCTCCGCTCATGCGCGCGAGCAGATGCAGGAGCTTGCCGTTGACCGGGGCGACTTCGATCGGAGGGAGTCCGGCGGCCTCCTGATCGGCGACGGCGGCCTCGAGGGCCTCGTCGTGGCCGACGAGCGTCTCGCTGAAGTAGGCGTCGACGCGACGCCAGGTCTCGGGCGTGGGGTGCTGGGTCACACGGCCAGCCTTGCCAGGGGCATCCGGCCCGTCAAGACGTCACGGGCGGGCCCGCGTGACTCACGTGTCGTGCTCGATGATCCCCGCGTCCTCGCGGTGGTCGTCGGTCCCGCCCGACGGGTACGACCCGACCTCGGGACGCCGTGCGAGGAAGATCGCGCTGGCGACGAGTCCTCCCCACACCAGGACGATCGCGAGGATCAGGAAGATGAACGAAAGACCGGTCATCGTGTCACCTCCGAACGGGTTTCGGCGGATGCCTCGGGAACCGCCGGCCATGCCGCGAACTCATCGGGCGACTCACGCCACGGGATGAGCCACGCCACGATCGCGATGATCACGATGAGGGCGACGGTGCCCCATCCGAAGATGCCGAGGTACCAGCCCGGCATGCCGCCGTACCCCTCGACGATGAGCGTGATGATCCGCGAGATGAGCATGTAGCCGAGCACGACGGGCGCGACGAGCCCGACGAGCAGCACCCAGATGCGACCGACCTTGAAGGTCGACACGGCGTTGAGGTGCTGACGCAGCTCGGGTCCGCGCCGGAAGACCCAGATCACGAGGATCGACATCAGGACGGCGGATGCCACGATGCCGATGTTGTTCGCCCACTGGTCGGTCACGTCGAGCGCGAGCAGGCCCGTCGTGGTCGAGAACAGGACGATCGACAGCAGCGCACACAGCGCGCCGAGGCCGATCGCCGCCGTGCGGGGCGTGAGCCCGAGCTTCTCCTGGATGCCGGCCGACACGACCTGCAGCACCGAGATGAGCGAGGTGAAGCCCGCGAGGGTGAGCGAGCCGAAGAACAGGGCTCCGAAGATCGGCCCGGCCGGCATCTGCGCGACGATCGCGGGGAACGTGATGAAGGACAGGCTCACGCCCGTGAGACCTTCGAGGTCGCCGACGGCGATGCCCTGCTCGAACGCGAAGAACCCGAGCGTCGCGAACACGCCGATGCCGGCGAGGATCTCGAACGACGAGTTCGCGAACGCGACCACGAGGCCCGGCGACGTGAGATTCGCGCGTCGCCGGCGGTACGACGCGTACGTGATCATGATGCCGAACGCGATCGACAGCGAGAAGAAGATCTGGCTGTACGCGGCGATCCACACGTTGGGGTCGCCGAGGGCCGCCCAATTCGGCGTGAAGAGCGCGTTGAGTCCTTCGGCCGCGCCGTCCAGGAACAGCGCGCGGATCACGAGCACGAGGAACGCGATCAGCAGCACCGGCAGCGCGATGACGTTCGCGCGCTGCAGGCCCTTCGCGACGCCGGCGGCGAGGACCACGATCGTCGCCACCCAGACGATCGCGAGCGGGATGAGCACGCCCGGCACGAACTCGAGGCTGAATCCAGGGTCGCCGACATGCAGGTAGTCACCGAGCAGGAACCCTGCCGGGTCGTCGCCCCACCGCAGGTCGAACGAGAAGACGAAGAAGCTCATCGCCCACGCGATGACGACCGCGTAGTAGATCGCGATGACGAACGCGATCGCGACCTGGAACCAGCCGAGGGTCTCGAGCCACCGCCCGCGCGGCCCGCCGAGCCGGCGGAACGCGGTCGGGGCGGCGCCGCGGAAACGGTGCCCGATCGCGTAATCGAGGAACAGGATCGGGATGCCCGCGGTGATGAGCGCGACGAGGTAAGGGATGAGGAACGCACCCCCGCCGTTCTCGTACGCCACACCCGGGAATCGCCAGATGTTGCCCAGCCCGACGGCCGAGCCGATGGCGGCGAGGATGAATCCGACCTGTCCGGTCCACTCCTCGCGGGGTTTCGTCGAACCGGGTCCTGTGGGTGTGTTCGTTGCTGCGTCGGTCACGGGGGCTCCCTTCGGCTGCGTCGGCAAAGGTGCGGAGTGCTCGGCACGCTAGCAGTACCGCCGCGCGTTCACGAGAGGGTCGTCGCGTGTCGATACGAGCTCGGTGTGAACGCGAGCACGGTCCGGAAGTCGTTGGTCAGGTGTGCGTGGTCGGCGTAGCCGAGCTCCGCCGCGATCGCCGCGAGATCGGCATCCGGGTCGTCTCTCACGCGCTGTGCAGCCTCCTGCAGCCGGCGCCGGCGGATCATCGCCGACGGCGTGACCCCGACGTGGCGTCGTGCGAGCCGCTGCAGCGTGCGCGCCGAGACCGCGAGCCGCGCGGCGGCGTCCTCGACGCGGACGATCTCGGGATCCGTCATGAGCAGAGCCGCCATGTCGTTCGCGAGGCGCTGCTCGCCGCTGAGACCGCCGACCCGTCGCGCGAGCCACGACGAGAACGCCTCGACCGCGCGAGCGTGGCGTGCCGCGGCATCCGGGTCGTCCATCGCGTCCGAGACGGCGCGAACCAGCCCGGGCGCGTCGATCGAGACGGATGCGTCGACCAGCGCCGCGGCATCCGCCGCCAGCGCCCCGACCGCAGCCGGCCGCAGGAGCGCCCCGACCGCCCATCCCCGACCCCTGAGATCGCGGTGGAGGCGTCGCGTGGTGGGTCCGAAGAGGCCGACGTCGCCCCCTTCGACGACGAGGTTCGACGCGGGATACGCCACCACCTCCTGACGCGACGAGCGTCCGGGGACGATGTCCCACTCGGGGATCCAGAACCACTCGACGAGGTCCGTCGCCCCGGCGCCCGGCGGCACGCGGGTGAACTGCGGCAGCCGCGCGGGATACAGGATTCCTCGCGTCGGGTCCATGCTCCTCAGGGTAGGCGCGGACGTGTCGCGTATCTCCAAGCGCCGGTCGGCGGGGCATCCGTAGCGTCGTGGACATGGAGAAGACAGAGACGGCGGCGAACGGCCGCCACACCACGAACGGCATCCCCCACGGACTCACGAGCCTGACCCCGTTCCTCGCGATCCCCCGCGCGAAGGAGGCGATCGCGTTCTACCGCGACGTCTTCGGCGCGCGGGTCGTCGACGTGACCGAGACGGACGGCGTCGTGTACCACGCGCAGCTCGACTTCGGCCACGGTCACCTGCAGCTCGGCGAACCGGTCGCGGACTACCACCTGGTCCCGCCGCCCGCGGGCGAGGACGACTGCTACTCGATCGGGCTCTACTGCCCCGACGTCGACGCGCTCACGGAGCGCGCGGCCGAGGCCGGCGCGACGATCCGCGAGGCGCCGACGACCTTCGTATCGGGCGACCGGTTCTCGAGCATCCGAGACCCGTTCGGGGTGCGCTGGTCGCTCATGACGCGCGTCGAGGACCTCTCCGAAGAGGAGAGCGCGCGGCGCGTGGCCGAGTGGGCCGCGCAGCTCGGGGCGGGCTCGCAGGGCTGACACCCGGCTTGCGGACGCCTACGAGAGCGGCTTGACCTCGAGCTCTTCGAGGGCTGCTCCGGCCGCCACCGTCGCGAACGCGGTGTACCCGTCCGCGGCGGCGCGGTCGAGCAGCCCCTTGAGGTTCTTCGTGCGCTGCTCCAGGCGCACGCGCACACCGTCCGCGACGAACGCGTTCTTGAGCGCGAGCAGCTCCGCGAGGGGCACATCGCGGTCGTGCACGAGCACGATCGCGCGCTCGTCGGCATCCGCCTTCGCCTCGACGAGGTCGACGATGCGCTCGAAGCCGATCGAGAAGCCGACCGCGGGCACGTCCTGACCGAGGAAGCGCCCGATCATGCCGTCGTACCGGCCGCCGCCGCCGAGCGAGTACGTCACCGACGGGTGCGCGAGCTCGAAGATCGTGCCGGTGTAGTAGCCCATCCCGCGCACGAGGAACGCGTCGAACACGAGCGGGATGTCGCCCCCGCCGCGCGCCGCGGCGACCGCCTCGCCGATGCCGACGAGGTGCGAGACGACGTCGTCGGGAGCGCCCTCGGGCAGCGCCTTGCGGATCTGGCGCTCGCCGTACGGCCAGAACTCGCGCGTCTGCGGACGCTTCAGGAATCGCTCGAACGCGTCGACGGCCGGCGGCGTCGCGCCACGCTCGCGGAGCTCGGCGACGACCCCGTCGACGCCGATCTTGTCGAGTTTGTCGATCGTGATGAGCACCCCGGCGCGCTCGTCGGGCGCGAACCCGAACGTGTCGAGCATCCACTCGAGGACGCGGCGGTCGTTGATGCGCACCGAGCCGCCCTCGAGCCCCAGCGCGTCGAGGGTGTCGAGCGTCGCGACGATGAGCTCCGCCTCGGCGCGCGGGCCGGCGTCGCCGATGACGTCGATGTCGCACTGCATGAACTGGCGGTAGCGCCCCTTCTGCGGCCGCTCCGCGCGCCACACCGGCGCGATCTGGATCGCGTGGAACACCGACGGCAGCTCGGCGCGGTGGCTGGCGTAGAAGCGCGCGAGCGGAACGGTCAGGTCGTACCGCAGCCCCAGATCGGACAGCGCCCGAGGGTCATCGGCGCCCGCCCGGATCGCATCGGCGTCGAGACCGCGCTTGAGCACGTTGTAGGCGAGCTTCTCGTTGTCGCCGCCGATGCCCGCGTGCAGGCGGTCGTAGTCCTCGACGACCGGCGTCTCGATCTCGTCGAACCCGTGGGCGCGGTAGCGCTCGCGGATGACGGCGAGCACGCGCTCGCGGCGGGCCTTCTCGGCGGGGAGGAAGTCGCGCATGCCGCGCGGCGGATTGACGGATGCCACCCGCCTAGTTTTCCAGATCGGACACGGATGCCTCGGCCGCCCGCACCTCGCCCTGAAGTCGCCGCACGCGCTCGCGCAGCGCGCGCTCCGCATCCCACCCGTTCTCGCGCGCGATCGCGACGAGCGCGAGGAGGGCGTCGCCGAGCTCGGCTTCGGAGGAAGGCTCCCCGCGTGTCGTCTCGTCTCGCTCGCTCGTCGACCGGGAGGAGACGCCCACTTGCGCGGCGCGGCCCAGCAGCTTCTGCGCGAGCGCGAGGCTCGGCATCCGCTCGCTCACCCCGTCGAGCACCGACCGCCGCTCGTGCTTCTCGAGCGCCTTCGCCGCGTTCCAATGCACGAGCACCTCTTCGGGCGTGTTCGCCACGGCGTCGCCGAAGACGTGCGGATGCCGCCGCACCATCTTCTCGGTGAGCGATCGTGCGACGTCGTCGATGTCGAACGGATCGTCCGGGTCGCGTGAGGCGATCTCGGCGTGGAACAGCACCTGCCACAGCAGGTCGCCGAGTTCCTCTCGCAGCTCGTCGCGCGAGCCCGTCTCGACGGCGTCGATGAGCTCGGCGCTCTCCTCCACGAGGTACGGCACGAGGTCGCGATGGTCGATCTGCTGCGTCCACACGCAGCGGTCGCGCACCGTGCGCATGACGTCGGCGGCCTCGCGCAGCGGGTCGGTGTCGGTGTCGGCCATCGGGTGCTCCCTGGCTGTCGGTGCGGTGCGGAGCCGGGTGGACGCGGCATCCGTCATGGCGTCGGATAGACGTCGGGGATGCCGTCGCCGTCTTGGTCGACCGACTCCTCCTCTTCGATTCTGCGGTATCGGCGGTTGCGTGCTCCGAGAACGACGGATGCGAGCGCGGCGGCGACGATGGATGCGAGGAGGATCCCGACCTTCGCATGGTCGTGGTGGGCGTCGGTCTCGTCGAAGCTCAATTCGGTCACCAGGAGCGAGACCGTGAACCCGATGCCGGCGAGCAGGCCGACGCCGAAGAGGTCTATCCACGTGACGGCGGGGTCGAGGCGCGCGTGTCGCGCCCGCGTCGCGATCCACGTCGTGACGACGATCCCGATGGGCTTGCCGACGATGAGGCCGATCATGACCCCGATGAGCACAGGATCGGCGAGCGCGGCCGTGAGGCCCTCCGCCCCGCCGATCGCGACGCCGGCGGAGAAGAACGCGAATACGGGCACGGCGAACCCCGCCGACAGCGGGCGGAAGCGGTGCTCGAACACCTCGGCGAGACCGGGCTCCTCGACGGGCACCCCGTCACGTCGTCGGTGCCGCACCGGGATCGTGAAGCCGAGGAGCACACCCGCGATCGTGGCGTGGATGCCCGACGCGTGCACGAAGGCCCACGCGACGACGCCGATCGGCAGCAGGATGAGCCACGCTGCGGCTGGGTTGAGGTGGAAGAACTGCCGGTACCGCTGCGCGATGATGCCGTACACGGCGATCGTGAGGAGCCCGAGGAGCAACGGGACGATCTCGATCGACTCTGTATAGAAGATCGCGATGATCGCGATCGCGATGAGGTCGTCGACGACCGCGAGCGTGAGCAGGAAGATCCGCAGTGGGCTGGGCAGGTGCGAGCCGATGATCGCGAGCACGGCCACCGCGAACGCGATGTCGGTCGCTGTCGGGATCGCCCAGCCGCGCAGCAGCTCGGGATCGTGGAAGGTGACGAGCACGTAGAACAGCGCGGGGACGGCGACCCCGCCCGCGGCGGCGAGCACGGGGACGATCGCCGTGCCGATGCGCCGCAGGTCGCCGGCGACGAACTCGCGCTTGAGCTCGAGCCCCACGAGGAAGAAGAAGATCGCGAGCAGTCCGTCGGACGCCCACTGCCCCACGGTCAGCTGCAGGTGCCACGGCTCGTACCCGATCTCGAGGTCGCGCAGCCAGAAGTACCACTCCGCCCACGGCGAGTTCGCCCACGCGATGCCGATCGCCGCCGTGATCACCAGCAGCGCCCCGCCGACCGTCTCGCTGCGCAGCACGCGCAGAATGCGCAGTGACTCCGCATAGCTGCCCCGCTGCGGGAAGCTCTGCGCCTGAGCGGGGCTGCGGTCCGGGTCGGCTGAGGTCATTCGGGCTCCGATGCGGTCGGCGAACACGGGTGTCGACCAGACTTCCCGACGCGCCCTCTCCAGCGTACAAGCGGTGCCTCGCAGGCCGATCGCTCGCCCGCCGAGCGCGTCCTATTTGCGGGGACGGCGTGTCGCGGCATCCGTCTCATGCAGGTGATCGCGGTGCTTCTCGGCCTGACGGCGCTTGGTCGTGAGGTCGATAGGCCCGGTGACGGTCAGCTCGTCCTCCCAGACGTGGATGCCGCCGACGTCGGGCAGGCGGTCGCGGGTGAAGACCGGATCCTGCCCCTCACGCCGCTGTGTGTGTAGTCCTTCAGCAGCCGGAACGCGATGCCCGACAGCAGCGCGATCGCGATGAGGTTGACGAGCGCCATGAATCCCATCGCGCCGTCGGCGAAGCTCCACACGAGATCAGCCGACACGACCGCGCCCAGGAACACCGCGACGACGGCGAAGATGCGGTACCCGGTGAGAACGCGCGACGCGGCGTGATGAACTCGATGTTCGACTCGCCGTAGTAGTACTTGCCGAGGATCGAGCTGAACGCGAGAAGGAAGATGACGATGCTCAGCAGAACGTTCGACCACTCCCGAGGGGGGCGCGCGGCATCCGGCATCAGTCGAGCCGGCGGTCCCCCGAGTGACGGGCCAGGCTCGCGGCGTACCGCTCCGTGAGCTGCACCATGAGATCGGGCGTGTCGCGGTCGAGCCCGAAGACGTAGCCCGGGAAGTCGAGCTCGCGCTGCGCGGCCCAGATCTCGTCGTGTCGGTCGGGCGAGAGGATCTGCACGGGATCGCCGACGGCGACCCATCCGATGGGAACCACGGTCTCGGGCGGGAGCACCGTGCGCAGGTGCACGACCGCGTTGATGCGCACCTCGCTGCGCTCGCCGATGCGCGCCCCGTTGAAGACCCGCGTTCCGGTCGCGAGGAACACCTCGTCGGCGATTGTCGCGCCGCTGATGCTGGCCATCGGCCCCACGAGGACGTGCGAGCCGATGTGCACGGGATTGACCGACGTCGCGCGGATGAGCGCGTTCTCCATCACGATGACGTTCTCGCCGAGGGTGATCGCGCCGCCCTCGCCCGTCACCACGGCGCCGTGCAGCACCTGGCAGCCGGGGCCGATCCGGACGTCGCCGCTCACGACGGCCGTAGGTGCCACGACAGCCTCCGGATGGATGCGGGGCTGCGCCCCCAGGTGCTCGAACCGCACGGTTCCTCCCTCGGTCAGCGCCAGCGTAGCGCCTCGCCATCTGCCCTGTTCGACCCGCACCCTGAGCCCGCTGAGTGAGCACTCTGCTCAGTCGGCGTGCGGTCGAGTCGCGAACGGCAGGTAAAGTGGCCGGGTTCGGATCGCTCCGACCGGCGCCCGTCTCCGGGCGCGATGCTCCACCAGAAAGCTCCACCACCCGTGACTGAATCGCTCGTCGCCCTGCCGTCCGTCGTCCGCGAGGTCTTCGCGACCGTGCAAGCCCGCAACCCGCACGAGCCGGAGTTCCAGCAGGCCGTGCACGAGGTGCTCGACTCGATCGTGCCCGTGCTCGAGCGTCACCCCGAGTTCGTCGACGGCGGCATCGTCGAGCGGCTGGTCGAGCCGGAGCGCCAGATCATGTTCCGCGTGCCCTGGGTCGACGACGACGGAAAGCTTCAGGTCAACCGCGGATTCCGCGTGCAGTTCTCGTCGGTGCTCGGCCCCTACAAGGGTGGCCTGCGCTTCCACCCCTCGGTGAACCTGTCGATCATCAAGTTCCTCGGCTTCGAGCAGATCTTCAAGAACGCGCTCACAGGGCAGGGCATCGGCGGCGCGAAGGGCGGCAGCGACTTCGACCCGCACGGCCGGTCGGATGCCGAGGTCATGCGCTTCTGCCAGTCGTTCATGAACGAGCTCTACCGTCACCTCGGCGAGCACACCGATGTGCCGGCGGGCGACATCGGCGTGGGCGCGCGCGAGATCGGCTATCTGTTCGGCCAGTACCGCAAGATCACGAACCGCCACGAGTCCGGCATGTTCACCGGCAAGGGCGTGCAGTGGGGCGGCGCCGAGGTGCGCACCGAGGCCACCGGCTACGGCGCGGTCTTCTTCGTGCAGAACATGCTCGGCGTGCACAACCAGTCGATCGCCGGCCGCCGTGTGGCGGTGTCGGGATCGGGCAACGTCGCGATCTACGCGATCGACAAGGCGTACCAGCTCGGGGGCCTGCCGGTGACGGCATCCGACTCGTCCGGCTACGTCGTCGACGATGCCGGCATCGACCTCGGCCTGCTGCGGCAGATCAAGGAGGTCGAGCGCGGCCGCATCGCGGAGTACGCGGCCCGCCGCCACGGGGCGCGGTTCGTCGAGGGGCGGCGTCCGTGGGAGGTCCCCGTCGAGGTCGCGATCCCGTCGGCGACGCAGAACGAGATCGACGAGGACGACGCCCAGGCCCTCATCGCGAACGGCGTGCGCGCGGTCGCCGAGGGCGCGAACATGCCGTCGACGCCCGCAGCCATCGCGGCATTCCACGAGGCCGGCGTGCTCTTCGGGCCTGGGAAGGCCGCGAACGCGGGAGGCGTCGCGACGTCGGCGCTCGAGATGAGCCAGAACGCATCGCGCCAGCGGTGGAACTTCGCCGACAGCGAGTCGAAGCTCCGCGCGATCATGTCCGACGTCCACGACGCCGCGTTCCACGCTGCCGAGCGCCACGGCCGCCCGGGCGACTACGTCGTGGGCGCCAACGCCGCCGGATTCGAGCGGGTCGCGCACGCGATGCTCGCGCAGGGCGTCATCTGACCGCATCCGCTCTCTGCGCGTCCTCGCCCTCGCCTTTCCCGTCCTGTCGCGAGAAACACCGGCGTGACCGGACGAGTCTGATCGGGTCCCCCGTTCGCGCGCGTCGGTACGAGCCTCCCGCCGCGTCGGGGTTAGCGTCGAGCCATGACCAGGACGTGGAACGACGGGCCGGCGCCCGTGCGCGACGCCGAGGTCTGCCCCGTGTGCGCCTCGACCGACGTGCGCGTCGCGGACCAGGGCTGGTTCGTGCTCGAGCTCGAACGCGGCGATGAGGTGCGCTCCGACGGAGCGGTGGAGTTCTCGTGCCGCGATTGCGGTGCGCGCTGGGAGTGACGCCGAGAGTCAGCGGCTGACGCCGCTCACTCCCCCGCCGCGGCGGATGCCGGCACCGACGCCTGCTCCGGGAACAGCTGATCCAGCAGCTGACCGACCCAGGCGATGAGGTCGGCGTCGCCCACGAGCGAGCCGTCGGCCGTCGGGAGCGGCACGACGAGCGCCTCGCCGCCCGCGACGATCTTCGCCTTCGGGTGCAGTCGCTGCAGCCGCACGCGTATCGAGTCGGGCAGGTTCGCCGGGGCGATGCGCAGGTTCGGGCCCATCGCGACGACGTCGGACAGTCCCGCCCGCGCCGCACGGCGCCGCAGTCGCGCGACGGCGATGAGCCCCTCGACCTCGGAGGGCGGCTCACCGTAGCGGTCGCGCAGCTCGTCGAGCACGAGATCGATGGCGTCCTGGCCGTCTGCCTGGCGGGCGGTGGCGGATGCCGCGGCCGACAGCTTCTGGTACGCCTCCAGTCGCAGGCGCTCGCTGTCGATGTAGTCCTCGGGGATGCGCGCCTGCACGGGCAGCTCGAGGCGGAGCTCGGTCGGCCCTTCGGTCTCTTCGCCGCGGAACGTCGCGACGGCCTCGCCGATCATCCGGAGGTAGAGGTCGAAGCCGACGCCCGCGATGTGTCCTGCCTGCTCCGCGCCGAGGAGGTTGCCCGCGCCGCGCAGCTCGAGGTCCTTCAGCGCGACCTGCATGCCGCTGCCGAGGTCGTTGTTGACGGCGATCGTCTCGAGACGGTCGGCCGCTGTCTCGCTGAGCGGCTTGTTCTCGTCGTACAGGAAGTACGCGTACGCGCGCTCGCGCGCTCGGCCCACGCGCCCGCGGAGCTGGTGCAGCTGCGACAGGCCGTACTTGTCGGCGCGGTCGATGATGATGGTGTTCGAGTTCGAGATGTCGAGCCCGGTCTCGATGATCGTCGTGGAGACGAGCACGTCGGCGCGGCGCTCCCAGAAATCGTCGACGACCTGCTCGAGCTGGTGCTCGCCCATCTGCCCGTGGGCGACGGCGATGCGCGCCTCGGGCACGAGCTCGGCCAGGTGCGCTGCGACCCGCTGGATCGACTGGACGCGGTTGTGGACGTAGAAGACCTGTCCCTCGCGCAGCAGCTCGCGACGGATCGCGGCCGCGATCTGCTTGTCGTTTCGCGGCCCGACGAACGTGAGGATCGGGTGGCGGTCCTCCGGCGGCGTCTGCAGAGTCGACATCTCGCGGATGCCCGTCACCGCCATCTCGAGCGTGCGCGGGATCGGGGTCGCGCTCATCGCGAGGATGTCGACGTTCGTCTTGAGCTTCTTCAGCTGATCCTTGTGCTCGACGCCGAACCGCTGCTCCTCGTCGATGATGAGCAGACCGAGGTCTTTGAAGGCGACCTTCTCAGTCAGTATGCGGTGCGTTCCGATGACCATGTCGACCGTGCCGTCGGCGAGCCCCGCGACCGTCTCGCGCGCCTCCTTGTCGGTCTGGAAGCGCGAGAGCGGCCGCACTCTCACCGGGAAGCCCGCGAACCGTTCCGTGAAGGTCTCGATGTGCTGCTTCACGAGCAGGGTCGTCGGAACGAGCATCGCGACCTGCTTGCCGTCCTGGATCGCCTTGAACGCGGCGCGCACGGCAACCTCGGTCTTGCCGAAGCCGACATCGCCCGACAGCAGCCGGTCCATCGGGATCGGCTTCTCCATGTCGGCCTTGATCTCGTCGATCGTCTGCAGCTGGTCGGGCGTCTCGGCGAACGGGAACGCCTCTTCGAGCTCGCGCTGCCACGGGGTGTCCGGCCCGAACGCGTGGCCCTTGGCGGCCATGCGCGCCGAGTAGAGCTTCACGAGCTCGACCGCGATGTCGCGCACCGCCTTGCGCGCGCGGCCCTTCGCCTGGGCCCAGTCGCTGCCGCCCATCTTCGACAGGGTCGGCGCCTCGCCGCCGACGTACTTCGACAGCAGGTCGAGCTGGTCGGTCGGCACGAACAGCTTGTCGCCCGGATAGCCGCGCTTCGACGGCGCGTACTCGAGCACGAGGTACTCGCGCACGCTCTTGACCGGATTGCGGCCGCCGCTGGAGACCTCGCGCTGCGTCAGCTCGACGAACCTGCCGATGCCGTGCGTCGCATGCACGACGTAGTCGCCTGCCTTGAGCTGAAGCGGGTCAACGACGTTGCGCCGACGGGACGCGAGCTTCTTGACGACGCGGTTGTCGCTGCCGATCGTGCGCCCGTAGAACTCCGCCTCGGTGAGCACCGCGAGCTTGGCGCCGGGCGCCTGGAACCCGCGCTCGAGCGGCGCGACGACGAGATGCGCGACGCCGGGCTCGGGCGGCTGGAGGACATCGTCGACCTTGCGCGCAGCGATGCCGCGGTCGGAGAGCACGTCGCGGGCACGTTCGACGAGGCCGACACCGGATGCCGCCACCACGACGCGCCATCCGTCGGCGAGCAGCTGCCCGACGTGCTGCGTCGCGCCGTCGACGTTGCCGTGGAAGGACGGCACGCCCGAGCCGGGAACGCGCACAGCCGACGCGTCTTCGAGCTCCACGGCGGCGGCCTCGTACTCGGGCTGCTCGGCGTCGCGCAGGGCGGCCGCCGCATCCGCCGCCCCGGAATCGAAGCTGCTGAGCGTCCACCACGACGCCCCGCGCGCGTGCGCCGCCTCGCGCAGGCGCGAGAGCGTCACGAAGTCGCCCGCGCCCAGGTCGACGGGCGTCTGCGCGCCGACGGCCGCGGCGCTCCACGCGGCCTCGAGGAACTCGCGGTTCGTCTCGCTCAGGGTGAGCGCGCGCGTGACGGCGCGCTCGGGGTCGATGACGGCCACGGCGGCACGCTCGGGCAGGTAATCGGCGAGGGTCACGAGGCCGTCGACGAGGGCGGGAAGCAACGACTCCATTCCCTCGGCGGGGATGCCCTCGGCCATCTTCTCGAGGATCCCGCGCACGCCGGGGAACCGGCCGACGAGCTCTTGCGCGCGGTCGCGCACGCCCTGCGTGAGCAGCAGCTCGCGACCCGCGATGAGCTCGACCTCGTTCACTGCGCCCGGCAGCGAACGCTGGTCGGCGACCGAGAACGCTCGGATCTCATCGACTTCGTCGCCGAAGAACTCGACGCGGTACGGGTGGTCTGCGATCGGCGAGAAGACGTCGAGGATGCCGCCGCGCACCGCGAACTCCCCCCGGCGCGACACCATGTCGACGCGGTGGTACGCGAGTTCGACGAGGCGCGCCGAGATCTCGGACAGGTCGTTCCCGCGGCCGCCGGCGACGAGGCGCACCGGCTCCTCATCGCCGAGGCCGGGCGCGAGCGGCTGGATCGCACCGCGCACCGACGCGGTCACGACCAGCGGCGTCTCGCCCGTCCAGCGGGTGATCCTGCGCAGCACGTCGAGGCGACGGCCGACCGTCTCGGCACTGGGGCTCAGGCGCTCGTGCGGCAGCGTCTCCCACGCGGGGAACGCGAGCACCTCGGCGCCGGGCACGAGCGCCTCGAGCGCGGGCCCGAGGGACTCGACGCGACGACCGGTCGGCGCGATCACGAGGAGCGCCGGAGGAAGACCCGCCTCGCGGCGGCGCTCGAGGAGCGCGGCCAGCAGCGGCGCGTCGAGCCCGTCGACGAGCGAGAAGTCTGCGTCAGCGGATGCCGGCGAGCCGGAACTTCTCGAACCCGAACCGGTGGCCGCGGCAACGACCTCCCGGAACGGCTCAGCCTGCTCGAGGGCGCGCACGATCCCGGGAACTGTCACCGAACGAGTCTACGCGACCCCTCGCCCACTTCTCGCGGCGGCGACCTCTCCGGCTCATAGGATGTGAGCGTGAGCGACCCGGCCGACACCACTCCGACGGCACCCGTGCCGCCCTATGTCCCGCCCCAGCCGGCGCCGCCGGTCCCCGGGCAGGGTTGGTCACCGGGCGCCGCGGGGCATCCGCCCCAGGGGCAACCTCAGCCGCACTCACAGCCGTCATACCCGGGTCAGCCGTCATACCCGGGTCAGCCTCAGCACGCCGGCCGACCGCCGGGCCCCGCCCAGCCGGCCCATCCGGGGTACACCGCTCCACCCGCGTACGGACCCCCGGGCTACGCGCACCCGGGTGGGCGGGCGCCCTACGGCGGCGCCCCTTCGCCGCAGGCTGCAACGGGAGCGGCAGCGTGGGCGCCGCCGTACGCGCAGCCCGCGGCCCGCGTGCCGCAGACGACCTTCGGCGCGACGGCCGCCGCCCGGCCGACTTCGGCCATCGGGACGATCGCGCTCGTCGCGGGAGTGCTCGCCGCCGTGATCGCGCCGATCGCGGCATCCGTCGCGTCGTGGCAGATCGGGGTGGGCGTCGGCTCCGAGCAGGCGCTGGTGCCCACGGGCGCCGAGTTCGATCCGTCGGTGTTCACACCCGTGCGCGACTGGGTGCTGCTGGGCGAGGTGTCGTTCTGGCTCGGGACGCTGTTCGGGGTGTGGGCGCTCGTGCAGGGCATCGTCGCGATCGCGAAGAATCGCGGGCGCGGGTCCGGCGTGACCGCCGTCGTGCTCGCCGCGATCGGACCGTTCGTGTTCGCCATCGCCGTGACGGTCTTCCTGTCGGCGGGCCTCGCGGCGGGAGCCGGGCTCGCCTGAGCCGCCCGACCGGGGTCGGCCGCGCTCAGACGCGCGGCGCGTGGTGCTTCTGCTGCGCCGCGAGCAGACCTTCGCCGACGAGCTGCTCGACCGCGTCGGCGGCATCCGACAGCAGCAGGGGAAGGCTCCTGCGCTCTGTCGGCCCGAAGGGATCGAGCACCCAGTCCGCGGGGTCCTGCCGGCCGTTCGGGCGGCCGATGCCGACGCGCACGCGCGCGAACGCTGTCGACCCGAGTGCCTTCGCGACATCGCGTACGCCGTTGTGGCCGCCGTGGCCGCCGGCGGCCTTGAGCTTGATCGTGTCGAACGGGATGTCGAGCTCGTCGTGCACGATGACGACGCGCTGCGGATCGATGCCGTAGAACTTCGCGAGGTTGGCGACGACCCCGCCCGACACGTTCATGAACGTGTTCGGCTTCGCGAGGACGAGCTTCGGGCCGCCCGGCCGCAGCCGCGTCTCGGCGACCCGAGCATTCGCCTTGTGCGCTCGGAAGGTCTCGCTGCGGCGCTCGGCCAGCTCGTCGAGCACGAGCTGGCCGACGTTGTGCCGCGTCAGCTCGAATCGCGGCCCGGGGTTGCCGAGTCCGACCACCAGCCACGCGTCAGCCATGGTTCACATCCTGCCTCATCGGCGCCCGACCGAACGGGCGCCGGGTGCGCGAAGAGGGGGCGCGGCGAGCCGCACCCCCTCTTCGAACGTCTGCGCGACGGATCACTCCGAAGCGGACTCCTCCTCGGCGGGAGCGCCCTCCTCGGCGGCCTCGGCCTGCTCGGCCGCGACCTCGGCGTCCGCCTCGGCGATCTCCTCGTCGGCGGCGATCGTCGCGGCGGGCACCGCGACAGCCACGATGAGCAGCTCGGGGTCGGCGACGAGGGTCGCGCCCGAGGGCAGCTTCAGGTCGCCGGCGACGATGTGCGTGCCTTCCTCGAGGCCCTCGACGTCGAGCTCGATGTGCTCGGGGATGTTGGTCGCCTCGACCTCGAGCGACACGGTCGTCGCGTCGAGGTTGGCGATCGTGCCGGGGAACGGCTCGCCGTGGACCACGATGGGCACCTCGACCTGGACCTTCTCGCCCTTGCGGACCACGAGCAGGTCGATGTGCTCGATGATCTGGTGCACGGGGTCCTTCTGCACGTCCTTCACGAGCGCGAGCTGCTGCTTGCCCGCGACGTCGAGCTCGAGCACCGCGTTCGCGCGGCGGATGAGCAGCGAGATCTGGTGGCCCGGCAGCGCGACGTGCACGGGGTCGGTGCCGTGGCCGTAGATGACGGCGGGGATCTTGCCTGCGGCGCGGAGCCGGCGGGCGTAGCCCTTGCCGAAGTTCTCGCGGACCTCGGCCGTGACCTTGGTGTCGGTGTCGGTCGACATGATGGATTCTCCTTGCGGGCCCACGGGCCCAGATGTGGGGTCTTTTCAACTCGAACGCGAGCGCGTGAGGAAGCCGTGAGCCTGCATCACCGCGTCGATCACGGATGCCGCTGCCGCCGCTGCGGGCGGATCGAGGCATCCCTCGCCGAAGTTCAATCCTCGAGTCTACCAGGGCCATCGACGCGGCCCTGACGAGCGGCTCCCCGCTAGCATGAAGGCGACCACCTCCGCGTCACGCGGAGCCGCACCGCACGGAGGATTCCCATGGAATACGGCTTCCTGTCCCACGTCGTCTTGTGGATCGTCGGCGCGATCGCCGCCGTCGGCACGATCGGCACGGTGCTCGCCATCTGGTCGATCGGCCGAGCCGCCTACCGCAAGGACTGACGTCCGGCGAGCCCTTCCACGGCGAGCTCGACGATCTCGCCGGGCGCCCGGTCGCCCGGCACCGCGACCCCTGGCTCATCCGGTTCCAGGTGCTCGAGCGTCTCGAGCTGCGACTCGAGCAGCGCCGCCGGCATGAAGTGCGTGCGGCGCAGCATCCGTCTTTCCAGTTCGTCCCGCGAGACGACCAGCTCGACGAACGCGGTGCCCGGTGATCCCGAGCGGATGCGATTGCGATAGCGGCGCGCGAGCGCGGAGCACGCGACGACGATGCCGCCGCCGCCCTCGTGCAGCGTCGCGGCGACGCGGTCGAGCCACGGCATCCGGTCCGCGTCGTCGAGCGGCGTGCCGGCTGCCATCTTCGCGACGTTCGCGGCGGGGTGCAGGTCATCGGCGTCGACGAACCGCACGCCGAGCCGCTCCGCGAGCAGCGAGCCGACGAGGGATTTGCCCGAGCCGCTCGGGCCCATCACGACGATGCGCGCCTCGGCCATTCACCGACCGTAACCCAACGGATGCCCCGCGGCGCTCACCCGCTAGCCTGGAACCCGATCCCGTTCCCCTCTAGGAGCCCTCGTGTCTTCGAACGACCCCGCCGAGCCCACCCAGATCTCCACCGACGACGCACAGGCACCGCACGAGGCGGCGACCGAGCACGAAGGCGCGCCCGAGCCGCAGGACGTCGCGCGTCCCGCACCCGAAGGAGGAGAGGCGGCTCCGTCCGAGGCCGCCGCAGTCGCCAACATCGGCGTCGTGGGTCTCGCCGTCATGGGCTCGAACCTCGCGCGCAACCTCGCGAGCCGTGAGGGCAACACGGTCGCGGTGTACAACCGCAGCCACGAGAAGACCGACTCCCTCGTCGCCGAGCACCGCGAGGCGGGCTTCGTGCCCGGCTACTCGTACGAGGAGTTCGCCGCGTCGCTGCAGAAGCCGCGCACCGCGATCATCATGGTGAAGGCCGGCGCCGCGACCGACGCGGTCATCGACGAGCTCATGCGCGTGTTCGAGCCGGGCGACATCATCGTCGACGGCGGCAACTCGCTGTTCACCGACACGATCCGCCGCGAGAAGGCCGCGCGCGAGCGCGGATTCAACTTCGTCGGCATGGGCGTCTCCGGTGGCGAGGAAGGGGCCCTCCACGGTCCTTCGCTCATGCCGGGCGGTCCCGACGAGTCGTGGGTCACGCTCGGCCCGATCCTGCGCTCGATCGCGGCGGTGGCCGAGGGCGAGCCCTGCGTCACGCACATCGGGCACGACGGCGCCGGCCACTTCGTGAAGATGGTCCACAACGGCATCGAGTACGCCGACATGCAGCTCATCGCCGAGGCGTACGACCTCATCCGCCGCGGCACGGGCAAGACGCCCGCCGAGATCGCCGACATCTTCGCCGAGTGGAACCGAGGCGAGCTCGAGTCCTACCTCATCGAGATCACGGCCGAGGTCCTGCGACAGGTCGACGCCGCGACCGGCAAGCCGCTCGTCGACGTGATCCTCGACCAGGCGGGAGCGAAGGGCACCGGCGCGTGGACCGTGCAGACGGCGCTCGACCTGGGGGTGCCCGTGTCGGGCATCGCCGAGGCGGTGTTCGCGCGGTCGCTGTCGAGCCACCCCGAGCAGCGCGCGGTGTCGCACGGCCTCCCGGGCCCCGAAGAGGCGTTCTCGGTCGACGACGTGGACGCCTTCGTCGAGGAGGTGCGGCTCGCGCTGTACGCGTCGAAGATCGTCGCGTACTCGCAGGGCTTCGACGAGATCCGCGCCGGCGCAGCGCGGTACGACTGGTCGATCGACCTCGGCGCCGTCTCGAAGATCTGGCGGGCCGGCTGCATCATCCGCGCCCAATTCCTCAACCGCATCGCCGATGCGTACGCGGCCGAGCCCGACCTTCCCGTGCTGCTGACCGCGCCGTACTTCGTCGACGCACTCACGCGCGGGCAGACCGCGTGGCGCCGCGTCGTCGCGACGGCGGCGGCCGCCGGCATCCCCTCCCCCGCGTTCTCGTCGTCGCTCGCGTATTACGACGGCCTGCGCGCCGACCGCCTGCCGGCCGCGCTCGTGCAGGGCCAGCGGGACTTCTTCGGCGCCCACACCTACAAGCGCGTCGACCGCGAAGGCACGTTCCACACGCTCTGGTCGGGCGACCGCACCGAGGTCGAGGCCGAAGACACGCACTGATCCCGCTCGTCGAGGTTCCGGCCCGACCACTCGGGCCGGGCCGGAACCGTCACGACCGGTGCGTCAGGCCGCCGCCGCCGGGACGACGTTGTGCGTCCGGCAGAAGATGTTCTGCGGATCCCACTCGCGCTTGATCGCGGCGAGCCGCGCCATCGTCTCGGGCGAATACATGCGCGCGACCCACTCCGGGTCGGTCGACACGGAGAAGTTGCCGTACGAACCGTGCCCGAGGGACTCGATCGCGTCCCACGCCTCCTGAGCAGCCGCGCGGCCGGCGTCGTCGAGCATTCCGGGCACGTCGAACGCGCCGGCCATCGCGAACCAGGTCGCGTCTCGGGCGGGGAACGGCGTGTCAACCTGCGCCACATCCCCGTACGCACCCCCCAGCGAGCGCAGGAGCACGACGGACGCGGGGTTCGCCTCGCGGAACGCGACGAGCTTGTCGATCGCCTCGTCATCGAGCAGGCGTAGGAGCGTGTTGCCGCCGACGAAGCCCGGCATCGGCTGGTCGGGCTCGGCCGCGGGCGTGTCCATGAGGATGTCGGGATAGTCGCGCGCCTCGAGCTCGGCGACGGTGACTCCGTCGAGCTCGATGAGCGGCGCGAGCACCGCCCGCGCGGCATCGACATCGCGACCGACCCAGACCGCCTGGATCGACGCGCCCGCGGGCGCGTTCGGGTCCATCGCGGGCACATCCGCGAACGTGACCGTGAGCCCGCGCGGGGCGTCGGCGAGGACGTCGCGCAGCACGCGGATGACTGGCCGAGAGTCGCCTTCGAGCGCGAGCGTCGTGAACACGACGCCGTCGAGCGGGTGGGCGCGGAAGTCGAAGCGCGTGACGACGCCGAAGTTGCCGCCGCCGCCGCGCAGCGCCCAGAACAGGTCGGGGTGCGACGACGCCGAGACCTCGACCACGTCACCCCCCGCAGTCACGAGCTGGGCGCCGACGAGCTGGTCGACCGCGAGGCCCCACTCGCGCACCATCAAGCCGATGCCGCCGCCCAGCGTGAGCCCGCCCACGCCGACCGACGACGTGTCGCCCGAGCTGATGGCCAGGCCGTGGTTCGTGAGCTCGGCCGCGACGGCGCCCCACGTCGCGCCGCCGCCGACACGGACGAGGTCTGCCTCGACCGTGATCGACGAGAGGGCCGACAGGTCGACGGTCACGCCGCCGGGCACCCCGCCCCACACGCTGTGGCCACCGCTTCGGACCATGACGGGCAGGCGTTCGGCCCTCGCGAGCCGGACCGCGGCGCGAACGTCGTCGACGCTCGATGCGCGGACCACCATCGTCGGCTCGCCGATGCCGGCGTGGAAGCGACGTGCGTCGTCCCATCCGGGGTCGTTCGCCGTGATGACCGCACCGGAGACTTCTGTGCGCAGCTGTTCAAGAGTCATGCGCGCCACGATAGGACCGACCACCGACATGCGACCGGCCGTTCGCGCACAGCGAATGACGCGGCGCGGCTAGAGCCAGTTCCTTCGCTTGAAGATGATGTACAGCGTGAGGCTCGTCGCGAGCATGAGCCCGAGTGCGAATGGATAGCCCCACGGCCACGCCAGCTCCGGCATGGCGTCGAAGTTCATGCCGTACACCGTCCCGACGAGCGTAGGCGCGAAGAGGATCGCCGCCCAAGACGACACCTTCTTCACCTGGTCGTTCTGCTCCAGGTTGAACTCGGTCATGCGGCGCATCACCTCGTTGTTGCGCTGCTCGACGAGCGTCGCGTGCACGTCGAGCGCCGTGCCGAGCGTCTGGCGGAACCCGTCGACGCGGTCGGCCACGTGACGCGCCTGCTCTCCGAGGTTGCGGAGGGCGGGGGCATCCGCTCGCCCCGTCCGTGCCTTCTCGGCATCGGTGAGCCGGTCGAAGATGTCCGCGAGCGGCGCCGTCGCGTGCTGCAGATCGATCACCTCTCGCTGCAATGCGAAGATGCGCCGCGAGACGCCGACGTCGTCGGCGAACAGCTCGTCCTCGATCTCGTCGATGTCGTTCTCGACCCCGTCGAGGACGGGGCCGTACTCCGAGAGGATGCGCTCGAACAGCGCCCAGACGACCGAGTGGCTCCCCCGTGAGACCGCGTCCCGATGCTCCGCGATCCGGCGGGCCAGGTCGTCGAGGTCGAGCAGGTCCTGGCCGCGTGCCACGGTGACGACGTACCCGACGCCCGCGAAGACGTCCACCTCGGCGAGCTCGACCGTCTCGGTGTCGTCGTGGTAGGTGGCCGCCTGCATGACGAGGAACAGATCCTCGCCGTAGTCCGACAGCTTCGCCCGCTGGTGATCGCGCAGGCAGTCCCTGACGGCGAGCGGATGCAGCTTCAGCAGGCCCATGAGCTCATCGAGCTGCTCGGCGGTGGGCTCCTGCAGCGCGATCCACGCGAACCCCGACCGCACCGACGCCTCCCGCGCGGCATCGGCCGGCGACATCCCGCGTCCGACCTGTTCGCCATCGGAGAAGATCCGCACATCGACGACCGTCATGGACTCACCCTAAGCACGCACGCCGAACGTCTATGGTCGATCCGTGAGCAAAGCACGCATTCTCTTCATCGGCGGCACGGGCACGATCAGCGCGGCGTGCGTCGCGCGGGCAGCCGCGATCGGGCACGACGTGACCGTCCTCAACCGCGGGACGGGCCGCAGGCCGCTCCCCGACGGCATCCGGGTCCTCCGCGCCGACGTGCGCGACGCCGCTTCGGTGCGGTCCGCGATCGGCGACGAGAGCTTCGACGTCGTGTGCGAGTTCCTCGCCTTCACGCCTGACCACGTGCGGGCCGACCTCGAACTGTTCGAGGGCCGCACCGGCCAGTACGTGTTCATCAGCTCGGCATCCGCGTACGACACCCCACCCAAGCGCCTGCCGGTGACGGAGTCGACGCCGCTGCGCAACCCGTTCTGGCAGTACTCGCGCGACAAGATCGCGTGCGAGGACCTGCTCGTGGCCGCCTACCGCAAGCGCGGCGTGCCGATCACGATCGTGCGGCCGTCGCACACGTACGACGAGCTCCTCCTGCCGACGTCGGGCCACTGGACCGACATCGCGCGCATGCGCGCCGGCAGGCCGGTCATCGTGCACGGCGACGGCACGAGCCTGTGGACCCTCACCCACAGCTCCGACTTCGCGGTCGCCTTCACGGCGCTGCTGGCCAATCCCTACGCGATCGGCGAGACCTTCCACATCACGGGCGACCACGCGCCGACATGGAACCAGATCTACGGATGGCTGGCGGATGCCGCGGGCGTGACCGACCCGCACCTCGTGCACGTGGCATCCGAGACCATGGCCGCCTTCGCGCCCGATCTCGGGCCGGGCCTTCTCGGCGACAAGGCGCATTCGATGGTGTTCGACAACGCGAAGGTCAAAGCGCTCGCGCCGGAGTTCCGCACGACCATCACGTTCGACGAGGGTGCGCGGCGGATCGTCGAGCACTACGACGCGCATCCGGAGCTTCAGGTGGTCGACGACGACCTCGACGCCGCGTTCGACCGTATGGCCGCGCACGCGATGGCGCTCACAGGCGGCGCATAGCTCGCTCCATAGGAAACGCATAGGTTGGCGCGCACAATGAGGGGATGACGACCCCTTCCCTGCACCGCCCAGACGGCACCGCGCTGCGGGTTCTCGTGGTCGACGACGAGCAGATGCTCACCGACCTGCTGTCGATGGCGCTGCGCATGGAGGGCTGGGACGTGCGCGCGGCCGCATCGGGCTACGAGGCGCTGCAGGCGGCGCGCGAGTTCCACCCCGACGCGATGGTGCTCGACATCATGATGCCGGACCTCGACGGCATGTCGGTGCTGCAGCGGCTGCGTCAGGGCGGGGACGACGTCCCGGTGCTGTTCCTCACCGCGAAGGACGCCGTCGCCGACCGCGTCGCGGGACTCACCGCCGGCGGGGACGACTACGTCACCAAGCCGTTCAGCCTCGAAGAGGTCGTCGCACGGCTGCGCGGGCTCATGCGGCGAGCGGGCGTCGCGCACGCGGCCGGAACCGAGCCGATCCTGCGCGTGGGCGACCTGTCGCTCAACGAGGACAGCCACGAGGTCATCCGCGACGGCGTCGAGATCGAGCTCACCGCGACCGAGTTCGAGCTGCTGCGGTACCTCATGCGCAATCAGCGGCGGGTCGTATCCAAGGCGCAGATCCTCGACCGCGTATGGAACTACGACTTCGGCGGGCGCTCGAGCATCGTCGAGCTCTACATCTCGTACCTGCGCAAGAAGATCGACGCCGGCCGCGAGCCACTCATCCACACCGTGCGCGGCGTCGGGTACATGATCAAGGCCCCGCAATGACCGCAGCGCGGCGGCCGTGGACGCTGCAGCGCCGCCTCATCGTCACGGTCGTGGCCATCACCTCGCTCATCATGGTGCTCGTCGGCGTCGCGACGAGCGCGCTGCTGGGCGGAGTGCTCGAAGAGGGGCTCACGAACCGGCTCTCCGCGACGACGGCTCGCATCGTCTCACTCGCGCGACCCCTCATCGTGGGCGGGCTGAGCGCGGAGGAAATCCTGCGGCAGCATCCGCAGCAGGCGGGCCTGCTGCTGGCCGTCGTGACGCCGCCCGAAAACCCGACGGCCGCCGTGACCGAGGCGGACGGCACGGTGACCGCGCTCACCGACGACCAGCTCCGCGAGCTCGCGTCCGGCCTGCGCGCCGACGGCCCGCTGGTCGTGACGATCGACGCCGTCGGGACGTTCCGGGTCGTCGGCGAGGCGACGGGCCCGTCCATCGTCGTCGTCGGCCTCTCGCGCGACGAAGTCGCCGCCACGATCGGCCGCATGCTCGTCACGATCGGGCTCCTCACCGCGGGCGGACTCCTCGTGCTCGGAACCGGCACGGCGTGGGTCATCCGCGCAGGGCTGGCCCCGCTCCGGGCGGTCGCCGACACCGCGGAGGACGTCTCGCGCCTGCCGCTGTCGCAGGGAGAGGTGTCGATCGCCGAGCGCGTTCCCGCCGAGCAGGCCGATCCCCGCACCGAGGTCGGGCGCGTGGGCAGCGCCCTCAACACGCTCCTCGACCACGTCGACAGCTCGCTCGCCGCGCGGCAGCGGAACGAGGAGCGGATGCGCCGCTTCGTCGCAGACGCGAGCCACGAGCTGCGCACGCCGCTGGCGTCGATCCGCGGTTACTCCGAGCTCTCGCTGCGCGCCCTCGAGCGCGAGGACGCACCGGCGGCGCTCGAGACCACCGAGACCTCGCTCGAGCGCATCCAGGCGCAGTCGCTGCGGATGACGCGCCTCGTCGAAGACCTCCTCCTGCTCGCGCGCCTCGACGAGGGGCAGGAGCTCGTGTACGCAGCGGTCGACCTCACGCGTCTCGCGGTCGACGGCGTGACGGATGCTCGGGCCGCGCACCCCGACCACGAGTGGCAGCTCGCGGTCGGCGACGACCCGGTCGTCGTGGCGGGCGATGCCGTGCGGCTCAGCCAGGTCGTCGCGAACCTGCTCGCGAACGCGGGGACGCACACGCCGGCCGGCACGACGGTGGCCGTGGGCGTGGAGCGCGACGGCGAGGACGCCGTGCTGCGCGTGCGCGACGACGGGCCCGGCATCGACCCCTCGATCGCGAACGAGCTGTTCGAGCGCTTCGCGCGCGCGGATCGGTCGCGCGCGCGCCAGACGGGCGGGACCGGCCTCGGCCTGTCGATCGCCCGCGCGATCGCGAACGCCCACGGCGGGACGCTCTCGGTGCGCAGCGAGCCGGGCGACACCGTGTTCGAGCTGCGGATGCCCGCGAGGCCGTCCGACCCGGCCTGACCGCGGCAGTCGGGCGCGCGGTGCGTGCGCTGCCGTTTCCGGCATCCGCGCCCCCTTCTCGACACCGCGCGTGACGGAAACGACGGCGCGAGGACCCGGACCGCCAGCGCGAGACGGATGCCGCGCGCTCAGTAGCCGCTGAAGGCGTCGGTCGTGATCGACCGCGCGCGCTCGAGCGCCGGCGCGAGGTCGGCGATGAGGTTCGGCGGCCCCGACACGAACGCGTGGCGGGCCGAGATGTCGGGCACGACCCGCACGAGGCCTTCCGCGTCGAGGCGCACCCCGCGCGCCCACGTCCAGTGCGAGGGGAGGTTCTCGGGACGGTCGCGCGTGAACACCACGACCGGAACCCCCGAGGCCTCGATCTCGTCGCGGAACGCGAGCTCGGAGGCATCCGACGCGACGTAGACGAGCACGATGTCGCGGTCCTCCTGCGCGAGGCGCAGGTGGCGCAGCTGCGATACGAACGGCGTCACGCCGATGCCCGCCGCGACCATGAGCAGCGGCACGTGAGCCTTCTTCGGAAGGACGAAATCGCCCCACACGCCCGTCACCGCGAGGTCGTTGCCGGCCGTGACCTGCGCGAGGGCGCGCTTGTACGAGCTCGGATGCGCCGCCTGTGCGCCCATGCTCTCGCGGAACGCGATGCGCAGCTCGGGCAGGTCCTCGGGCGCGGAGACGATGCTGAACTCGCGACGCGTTCCGCGCGCGTCGGGGCGGCGGTGCGGCACATCGAGCTCGATGTACTGCCCGGACTCGAACCGCACGGTGCGCTTCGCGTCGAACGTGAGCTGGCGCACGGTCGGGGTCACGTCCTGGCGAGAACGCAGCGTGAGGCGGACGGCGGCCCGCACCGAGAACGCGAACGCCACGAGGTTGCCGATGAGCAGGGCGCGCTCCTCTCCGAGGCTGACCGCGCCGAGATCGATCGGCCACCCGGCGAGCACGCCGACGACAGCGGCGACCGTGAGCTGCTGCCAGCGGCGCGGCGGCATCGTGAGCGGCTCGGACAGCATGAACGCGCCGAGGAACAGGAACGGCGACGACCACAGCACCGGGCAGAACACCTGTGCGAAGTCGAGCGGGGTCCCGGCCGCCTGGTACTGCGCCGACGTGCGCAGCACCGCGACGCCGACGGCGATAACGACGAACAGCGCCACCATGCGCAGCTTCTCGGTGCGCCACAGCACCGCGACGCCGAGCACGACGACCGGTCCTGCGAGCGCGGGAGTGCCGACCCACCACGACGACGTGCCGAGCGCCGGGAATGCGAGGGCGAGCAGCGTGAGCACGGTGGCGCCGACGGCGGCGGGGTTGAACACGTGCCGGCCGCGCCATGCGAGCACGTACTTCGACAGCGACGCGGCGGCGCCCGCGATCGCGATCCCACCGAGCCCCGCGAGCTCGAGCGTCGGCCGCAGCACGAACAGCAGGATGTGGGCGGTCACGAGCGACGACTCGAGGCGCCACGGCAGGCGGAGGACGGCGTGGGCCGCGGCATCCGTCGCCCCGCACACGACAACGAGCACCGCGAGCGTCGCGACCAGCTCGCCCGGCCCCGGACCGACGAGACCGAAGAAGGACAGCACGAAAGCGATCGCGGCGAGCGCGGCGAGCGCGAGCAGCACCAGCCGGTACATCGACACGCGGCCGAGGAGCGCGAAGACGCGGTTCCACGCCGCCGTGAGCCACGCGGGCACGGTCACACCACCGGGAGAGGCTCGTGCGGCTCGTCGGGGAGGGTGACGCGGATGCCGTCGCCGGGGCGCACGACGCCGCCCCGCGCGACGACCGACATGACGCCCGCGAGGCGGACTGTGGCGCCGTCCTCGTCGACGTGGATGAGCTCCTTCATGAGGCCAGCCGACAGGCCGTTGATCTGAGTGCACGGATTGCGCAGCCCCGTGACCTCGATGACCGCCTCGTCGCCGAGTGTCAGCCGCGCGCCGCGGGGCAGTGACAGCAGGTCGATGCCCGACGTCGTCACGTTCTCGCCGAGCTCACCGGGGGCGACCGCATGTCCGCGCCGCGCGACCTCGTCGAAGAGCTCCGCGTGCATGAGGTGCACCTGCCGCAGGTTCGGCGAGCTCGGGTCGCGGCGCACGCGGGACCGGTGCTTGACGGTGGCTCCGGCGTGGGCGTCGCCTTCCACCCCGAGTCCTTCGATGAGCGTGATGCTGTCGCGGGTCGGCTTGCTGAATCGATGGCCGTCGTCGCGCGCCACGGCAACGACGGTCCCTGCGAGGCTGTCGGTCACGGTTCAACGCTAGCGGTCGCGCTGAGCACCTCGGCGCCGCAGCCGGGCGCCCGCTCGACCGGCTACGAGCGGCTTCGGCGGCGGCGAATGAGCTTCAGCAGCTCGATCGCGAAGAACAGGACGACGGACAAGCCGAGCGGAAGCAGCCACGACTGGAGCGTGAGCGGACGCGAGTCGAACAGGTCGTTCATGAACGGCGCGTACGTGTAGACGAGCTGCAGCACGATGAGCGCGAGGGCGGACCACCACACGACCCGGTTGCCGCGGAACACGTCGAACGTGATGCTCGAGCGCGTGAGGAACCGGCAGTTGAACAGGTACGCGAGCTGGCCGAGCGCGAGCATCGCGACGGCCTCGGTGCGCGCGTACGGGATGTCGGTGCCGGCGGCGACGACGCTGTAGAACACGCCGAGCGTGGCGCCGCCGATGAGCAGCGACACGATGAGCACGAAGCCGAGCTCGCGCAGGTTGATGATCGAGCCGCCCGGCGGCCGCGGCGGGCGCCGCATGATGCCCTTCTCACCGGGCTCGTACGCGAGCGCGAGCGACAGCGTGACGGCGGTCACCATGTTGACCCACAGCACCTGGACGGGCGTGAGCGGCAGGGCGATGCCCAGGACGACGGCGACGAGGATCACGAGCGACTGCGCGCCGTTGGTCGGCAGCAGGAAGACGATCGACTTGCGGAGGTTGTCGTAGATGCGGCGGCCCTCGCGGATCGCGCTGCGGATCGTCGCGAAGTTGTCGTCGGCGAGGACGATCTCGGCCGCCTCCTTCGTGGCCTCGGTGCCCTTGATGCCCATCGCGATGCCCACGTTCGCGCGCGTGAGAGCCGGTGCGTCGTTGACGCCGTCGCCCGTCATCGCCACGACCTCGTCGTGGGCCTGCAGCGCGCGCACGATGCGGATCTTGTGCTCGGGGCTCGTGCGCGCGTAGACGTCGACCTCGCGCACGACCTCCTTGAGCTGCTCCTGCGACAGCCCCTCGAGCTCGGTGCCCGTGATCACGTGCACGTCCTCGCCGTCGGGGACGAGCCCCATCTCCCGGCTGATCGCGAGGGCTGTCCCGGCGTGGTCGCCGGTGATCATCTTGACCCGGATGCCGGCGGTGTGGCAGTCCGCGATCGCGTCGATCGCCTCCGGCCGAGGCGGATCGAGGATGCCCCACACGCCGAGGAACTCGAGGTCGTGAAGGTCGTCGAGGTCCACATGGTCGACCGGCGGCGCGACGGGGCGACGAGCCGCCGCGAGCACCCGGAGCCCCTGCGCGCTGAGCTCGTCGATCGTGCTCCCCCACAGCGCGAGATCGAGCGGCTCCGTGCCGGAAGCGCCCCGCTGGCCCGAGGACCGCTCGAGCAGGCGGTCGGGCGCGCCCTTGACGAGGATCGCGCGGGAGTGGTCGGCGGACTCGTTCACTGTCGCCATGAGCTTGTTGGCCGAGTCGAACGGCAGCACTCCCACGCGGCGTGTGCCCTCGCTCGTGACGCCGCCCTTCATCGCGACGACCTTGAGCGCCCCCTCCGTCGGCTCTCCGACGAGCGACCAGCGCCCCGCGGAGGTGTCGGCGACATCCTGGGCCGCCGGCGCGTCGCGCACGATGTGGGCGTCGTTGCACAGAGTCGCCACGGCGAGGATCGCCGCAAGATCGGGTGCGGGGCGCTCGGGAGCATCCGCCCCTTCGCTTCCGTCGGGTGTGATCTCGCCGCGCGGATCGTACCCGAGCCCCGAGACGCCGTACGCCCGGACGCGCGTGACGATGCGCCGCACGGTCATTTCATTCCGAGTGAGGGTGCCGGTCTTGTCGGAGCACACGGTGGTGACCGAACCCAGCGCCTCGACGGCGGGCAGCTTGCGCGTGATCGCGTGGCGCTTGGCCATCTGCTGGACGCCGATCGCGAGCGTGATCGTCACGAGCGCGGGAAGCCCTTCGGGGATCGCCGCGACGGCGAAGCCGACCGTGGCGGAGATGAGCTCGCCGAACGGCATGCCGTGCAGGAACCGGCCGATCGCGAGCATGACGACGGCCATGCCGAGGATCACGAGCGTCAGCACGCGCCCGAACCCGGCGAGCTGCTTCGTGAGAGGGGTGTCGAGCGAACCCGCCTCTCCGACGAGGCTCTGGATCTTGCCGATCTCGGTCGAAGCCCCCGTGCCGGTCACGATGCCGCGCCCCTGGCCCGCGGCGACGATCGTGCCTGAGAACGCCATCGACGCGCGGTCGCCGACCCCGGCATCCGCCGCGACCGGATCCACCGACTTCGAGGCCGGCACCGACTCGCCCGTCAGGGCGGACTCGTCGATCCGCAGCTGGAACGACTGGAACAGCCGCAGGTCGGCGGGCACCTTGTCGCCCGGCGCGAGCCGGACGACATCTCCGGGAACGAGGTCGGCAGCGACGACGGTGACCCAGCGTCCGTCGCGGCGCGCGCTCGCATCGGCCGACAGCATGCCGCGGATGCCGGCGAGCGCCTTCTCGGCGCGGCCTTCCTGCACGTAGCCGATCACCGCGTTGATGATGGCGACCGACATGATGACCCAGAAGTCGAGCCAGTCCTGCATGATCGCCTTGACCGCGGCCGCGCCGAGCAGGATGTAGATCAGCGTGTCGTTGAAGTGTGCGAGGAAGCGGAGAATCGCGGGCTTGCGCTTCGGCTCGGGCAGCAGATTCGGGCCGTGCTCTTCGAGCCGGTCGGCGGCGGCTGCCGACGACAGGCCTTCCAAACCTGTTCCAAGCGCCTCGGCGACGTCGTCGACCGGCAGCGCGTACGGCCGCTCGGGTGCGATGCTGAGGGTACCCGCGGTGCTGCTCTGCTCTGCCATGGCGGCTCCTCGCGCGCGGGACGGTGGGGTCAGGCGGCTCCGTCGAACATGCGCGTGACCGAGCCGTCTTCGAAGACCTCCTTGATCGCGCGCGCCAGCAGCGGGGCGATCGGAAGAATCGTGAGGCTCGGGAAGCGCTTGTCGAGCGGGATGGGGATCGTGTCGGTCACGACGACCTCGTCGATCGAATCGCTCTGCAGGCGCTCGGACGCGGGATCGCTGAAGACCGGATGCGTCGCCGCGACGATCACGCGCTCGGCGCCGTTCGCTTTGAGGGCCTCCGCCGCCTTCACGATCGTGCCGCCCGTGTCGATCATGTCGTCGACGAGCAGGCACACCCGGCCATTGACGCGGCCGACGATCTCGTTGACGGTGACCTGGTTGGCGACGTTCGGGTCGCGGCGCTTGTGGATGATCGCGAGCGGGGCGCCGAGGCTGTCGGACCACGTGTCGGCGACGCGCACACGCCCCGTGTCGGGCGAAACGACCGTGAGCTTCGCACGATCCTCTTCGGTCAGGGTGCGCTGGAAGTACTCGAGCAGCACCGGCTTGGCGAAGAGGTGGTCGACCGGCCCGTCGAAGAAGCCCTGCACCTGCGCCGCGTGCAGATCGACGCTCATGACGCGATCGGCGCCGGCCGTCTTGAGCAGGTCGGCGACGAGGCGCGCGCTGATCGGCTCGCGGCCGCGGCCCTTCTTGTCCTGCCGGGAGTACGGGAAGTACGGCGCCACGACGGTGATTCGCTTGGCGGACGCCCGCTTCGCCGCGTCGAGCATGATGAGCAGCTCCATCATCCACTCGTTCACCGGCTGGCCGAACGACTGGATGAGGAACATGTCGCACCCGCGGATCGAGACCTCGAACCGGGTCAGGATCTCACCCGATGCGAACGTGCGGTACTCGGTGGGGACGAGCTCGGTGCCCAGCGCCTTCGCGACCTGGCTCGCAAGCTCGGGATGAGATCGACCGGATGCGACGACGAGGCGCTTCTTGGTCTTCGCGACGAGCCCTGGGGCGATGTCGTGCTCTCGATCGAGGTCAACCGTCTTGTTCTTGCGCCCCATCGTCCGCCTTCTGTGCGCTTCGGGCCTTGGCCGCCACTTCGGCCGCCGCGGTTCCCGGTCTGTTCTTCTCGACCCACCCCTCGATGTTGCGCTGGGGTGACACGCTCAAGGCCAGGGCGCCAGCGGGGACATCCTTGCGGATCACGGCCCCCGCCCCGGTCTTCGCTCCGTCTCCGATCCTAACGGGCGCGACGAAGACGTTGTGCGACCCGCTGTGCACCTCGTCGCCGATCTCGGTGCGGTGCTTGGCGAGATCGTCGTAGTTCGCGGTGATCGCACCGGCGCCGAGGTTCACCCCCGTGCCGATCGTGGTATCGCCGATGTACGACAGGTGCGGCACCTTGCTGCGCTCGCCGATCGTGGAGTTCTTCGTCTCGACGAACGTGCCGATCTTCCCCTTGTCGCCGAGGTACGTGCCCGGGCGCAGGTACGCGAAGGGCCCGACGCTCGCGCCCGCGCCGATGACGGCGAGGGTCGCGTCCGCCCGGCGCACGGTCGCCTGCTCGCCCACCTCGCAGTCGACCAGCGTCGTGTCAGGGCCGATCACGGCACCCGTCGCGACCGTCGTCGACCGGAGGATGTGCGTGTTGGGAAGGACCACCACGTCGGGGGCGAGCGTCGCCGTCACGTCGATCCACGTCGTGGCGGGATCCTGGATCGTCACGCCCTCGAGCTGCCACCGGCGCACGATGCGCTGGTTGAGGATTCGCGCGGCCTCGGCGAGCTGGGCTCGGTCGTTCACGCCGAGCGCGGCCGCGGCATCCGGCGCCTGCTGGACCGACACGACCTCGCCCTCGCCGCGCGCGAGACCCACGACGTCGGTGAGGTAGCGCTCGCCCTGCGCGTTGGCGGAGTCGAGGCGCGGCAGATGCGTGCGCAGCGCGTCGACGCGGAACACGTACACGCCGGCGTTGATCTCGCTGACGGATGCCTCGTCGTCGGTCGCGTCCTTCTGCTCGACGATGCGGCGGACGTCGCCCGAGTCGTCACGGATGACCCGGCCGTAGCCCGATGGATCGCCGACGACCGCGCTCAGCAGCGTCACGGCCGCGCGGCGCGCGCGGTGGGTCGCGACGAGGTCGGCGAGCGTCGAGGGCTCGAGGAGCGGGACGTCGCCGCTCAGCACGAGCACGTCTCCTGCGAATCCGTCGAGGACGGGGAGCGCCACCTCGACGGCACGTCCCGTGCCGGGGATCTCGTCCTGGTCGACGACGACCGCGGCGGGGTCGAGCTCGCTGATCGCGGACGCGACCGCCTCGCGCTCGTGGCGCACGACGACGACGACGCGCTCGGGCGACAGGGCGTGCGCGGCGTCGAGCACATGCGCGACGAGCGGCCTGCCGCCGATGCCGTGCAGGACCTTCGGCGTGCGGGACTTCATGCGCGTGCCCTGGCCCGCGGCGAGGACGATCACGGCGAGCGACGATGCGGTGTTCTCCATGCTCCGCCGCCAGGACTCGAACCTGGACCTCACAGCTCCAAAGGCTGTCGTGCTGCCATTACACCACGGCGGATCGCGCTCCTCCGGTGCCGGAGGCGCGCCTCGTCAAGTCTGCCAGACGGCGCCTGTGCCACCCTCCGCGGGTCGGCTCGCGAGACGCGGTTCGGGGCGGATTCCGTGGGTTGGGGCGCGTTTCGTGCGCCCCAACGTCGGAATCCCGCCCCAATCCCCGGAACAATGGGGGTATGCCGAAGGAGACGGACGAGGTCGACCGGATCGTCAGCGCGTGGACCCGCCAGCGTCCCGACCTCGACTTCTCGCCCCTGGAAGTCCTCTCGCGCGTCGACCGCCTGTCGCGCCACCTCGACCGCGCTAGGCGCGACGCGTTCCACCGCAGCGAGCTCGAGCCGTGGGAGTGGGACGTGCTGTCGGCGCTGCGCCGCGCGGGCGAGCCCTTCCAGCTCAGCCCCAAGCAGCTCCTGCAGCAGACGCTCGTCTCGAGCGGCACCATGACGAACCGCATCGACCGCCTCGTGGGCCGGCGTCTTGTGCGGCGCGAGGCCGACCCCGATGACGGGCGCAGCATCCTCGTGATCCTCACCGACGACGGTCGCACGCGCGTCGACGCCGCCATCACGCGACTCGTCGACGCGGAGGCGCTGCTGCTCGACGCGCTCTCACGCGCGGATCGGGAGCGCCTCGCGTCGCTGCTGCGCAAACTGAGCCTGAGCTTCGACACGGCCGAATGACCCCGCCCCGCTCCCCCGGCGGCAGACCACGTCAGCCGGTCTGCTCGCTCAGCTCGTACCAGCGCGCCTCGACCTCGTCGCGCTCGGACTCGAGCGCTCCGATCCGCTCCATCTCGGCGCTGAGAGCGACGTAGTCGGACTGGTCGCGATCGGCCAGCGCGACGCGCGCGGCGTCGATCTCCTTCTCGAGCCGCTCGAGACGGCGCTCGAGCCCCGCGAGCTCCTTCTGTGCGGCACGCAGCTCTGCGCCCGTGAGACCGGTCGAGACGGGCGAGGCGGATGCCGCGGCATCCGTCTCGCCGCTGCGTTTCGTCTCGCTGCGCTCGCTCGACGACCGGGCGCGCAGACGCAGGTACTCGTCGACGCCGCCGGGGAGGTGCCGCAGGCGCCCGCCGAGGATCGCGTACTGCTGGTCGGTCACACGCTCGATGAAGTAGCGATCGTGCGAGACGACGATGAGGGTGCCGGCCCACGAGTCGAGGAGGTCTTCGAGCGCGGCGAGCATGTCGGTGTCGAGGTCGTTCGTCGGCTCGTCGAGGATCAGGACGTTGGGCTGCTCGAGGAGGATCAGCAGGAGCTGCAGACGCCGCTTCTGGCCGCCGGAGAGATCCTTGACCGGCGTGGCCAGTTGCGCGCTCGCGAAGCCCATGCGCTCGAGGAGCTGTCCGGGGGTGAGCTCCTGCGCCTTGGAGCCCGTGCCGAACGTGTAGGTCGTGCGCAGGCGCGAGACGACGACGCGCACGGGGTCGTCGAGATGGTCCTCGAGCTCGTCGAGGCGCTGCGTGAGCGTCGCGACCTTGACGGTCTTTCCGCGCTTGACGCGGCCCGCCGTCGGGAGGACGTCACCCGAGATGAGCCCGAGCAGCGTCGACTTGCCGGCTCCGTTGACGCCGAGGATGCCGGTGCGCTCACCAGGCGCGAGACGCCACTCCACGTCGTGGAGCACCTCGGTCGAGTCGTACGTCACCGACACGTCGAGGAGGTCCACGACGTCCTTGCCGAGACGCGTCACGGCGAGCGACTGCAGCTCGGTCTTGTCGCGGATCTCCGGCACGTCGGCGATGAGCGCGTTCGCGGCCTCGATGCGGAACCTGGGCTTGGACGTGCGCGCCGGTGCGCCTCGGCGCAGCCACGCGAGCTCCTTCCGGGCGAGGTTCTGGCGCCGGGCCTCGATCGCGGCCGCTTGCCGGTCGCGCTCGACGCGCTGGAGGATGTAGGCCGCGTAGCCGCCGTCGAACGGCTCGACGATGCGGTCGTGCACCTCCCACGTCCTGGTGCAGACCTCGTCGAGGAACCAGCGGTCGTGGGTCACGACGAGCAGACCGCCGACGGTCGCCGCCCACCGGCGCTTGAGGTGGGACGCCAGCCACGCGATCGCCTCGACATCGAGGTGGTTGGTCGGCTCGTCGAGGAAGAGCACGTCGTCGTCGCGCGTGAGGAGGGCGGCGAGCGAGACCCGGCGGCGCTGGCCGCCGGAGAGGTCGGTCACTGGACCGTCCCACGCGATCCCGTCGAGCAGCCCGGCGATGACGTCGCGGACCCTCGCGTCGCCCGCCCACTCGTGCTCCGCGCGATCGCCGACCACCGCCTCGCGCACGGTCAGCGAGTCGTCGAGCGTGTCGGACTGGTCGAGAACTCCGACGCGCACTCCCCCGCGCATCGTGACGCGTCCGGAATCGGGCTCGAGGCGCCCCGCGAGCATCGCGAGCAGGCTCGACTTGCCGTCGCCGTTGCGCCCGACGATGCCGATGCGGTCGCCCTCTTCGACGCCGAGCGAGACGCCGTCGAAGACGACCTTCGTGGGGAACTCCAGGTGCAGGGCCTCGGCCCCGAGAAGATGTGCCATGTCCGCTCCAGGCTAGGCGACACGACGCGGCGGTCCGCACGCCGCTGCTCTCGCCTCCTCTGCGATCGGCGTGCCGCCGGTCAGTACCAGAAGCTCAGACGAGGCGGCGTGTGCCACGAGAAGACGCGAGCGGCCGCGACGGGATCGTCGGTCGTCACCCTGCCGGCGCGGTGCAGCGTCGCGAGTGAGACGCCGCCGAGGTACACCGCCGACAGCTCGGTGATCCCGAGGCGCACCACGAGAGCGTCATCCGGCTCGGCGTCGGGCTGGACCGGGGTCACCCGGCCGACGCCGTCCGCGTCGACGTCGAGCACGAAGGCGCCGTGAGTGAAGCCGAGCGTGTCGGACACGTCGAGGAGCAGCCGCCCGGCCGCCCCGAAGCGTCGCGTCTCGAGTGCGGCGACGACGTCGAGGATGCGCACGTACTGGTGGTCGCGAAGCGTGATGGTCGCGGCGCGCTGATCGGCGATCATCCACCAGAGGGGCTCCTCGACCGACAGCTCGTGCGCGCTGACCTCGCCGACGAGGTCGAGCTCGAGCAGGAAGCGCCACAGTGCGGCGTACGCGTCGGCGGTCTCGGCGAGCAGGTAGTGGACCGAGACCTTCGCCTTCGTGAAGTCGTCGTGGTTCTCGTGCACCGCGTAGATCGCCACACCGCGAACCTCGCCGACGGCATCCGTGTACTGGACCGCACGCTTCTCGCCCGCCTTCTCGGCGACCGGCGTCGTGCCCGACATCTGATCCCAGTGGCCCGGCGGGACGTCGATCTCGCCCGCCACGAGCCGCCGCGCGCGGTCGTGCAGATCCGGTGCGAGCTCGCGGAAGCGCTGGCGCGGGATGAAATCGACGCGTCCTTCGGGGAGCGGCCCGATCCATCCCGCTCGCCGCGTCTCGATGCGCCACGTGGCGCTCGCGGCCGCCGGTGCGAAGCCGTAGCGCCCGTACAGGGTCGACTCGCTGACGGTGAGCATCGCCATCGGGATGCCCGCCGCGTGGGCCGACCGGAGCTCGCCCTCGAGCATCGCGCGTGCGATGCCGCGGCGGCGGTGCGTCGGCGCCACCGTGACCGCCGTGATCGCGCACGACGGGATCACGGCGCCGCCCGGCACAGTGAGCTCGCCGATCCACGATGCGATCGTCGCGACGGGCGCCTCCGACACGGGCGATGCCGGGTCGTAGACACCCGTCAGCCGGCGGTAGGCCGACCGCTCGCGCGAGGACGCGACGTGCTCGTCGCTGCGCTCGGAATCCTGGAACCCACGTGCGACGGACTGCAGCCACGGTGCGAACGCGTCGCTGTCGACCGGCACCCTCCGATACGCGAGGCCGCCAGCCGCCAGTCGCTCCTGGGACTGCTCGTCGACGGGGCCGGCGCGGAACGCCGCGCGGTCGTCCTCGCTCGCGACCAGGGCCGTCGCTCGTTCGCTCATGTTCATGCTCCTGTCCGCGATTCGGCGGCGCCTACGGGCACTGCCGGTCCCCGAAGAGGCGCCCATCCAGGGTAGGCGGGCGCCCCTCCGGGGTGTGTCGTCAGTCGTGCCCGCGCGTCAGACGAGCCCGTTCTCCTCCAGCCACTGCGACGCGATGTCTTCGGCCGAGAGCTGGTCCTGCGTGCTCTGCACGTTGAGGGCGACGAGGCCCTCGGGCGTGAGCGCTGCGCTCACGGCGTTGATCACCTCGGAGATCTGATCCGCGATGTCGGCGTTCGCCACCGGCACGACGTTCGACGCGAGGAACAGGCCCTCGGGGTCGTCGAGCACGACGAGATCCTCGGTCTGGATGCGCGGGTCGGCGGTGAACACGTTCGCGACGTTGACCGTCCCTGCGACGAGGTCTTCCACGGTCGTGTCACCCGTGGGGGTGAACTCCACCTCGATGCCGTACGTCTCGAGCAGACCGGTCGGGCCGTACGGCCGCTCGGCGAGCTCAGGCGGGCCGCCGAGCGTGAGCGGCTCGGTGACATTCGCGAGGTCGGGGATCGCCGCCAGGTCGTACTGCTCGGCGAACGCCGCCGTGACGGTGTACGAGTCCTGGTCGCTCGCCGTCGACTGATCGAGCACCACGAGCCCCTCGGGAAGGGCGTCGGGCAGCGCCGCGTACACGTCTTCGGACGTGCGCGCGGTCGTCTCGGGGTCGAAGAACTGCAGCAGGTTGCCGCTGTACTCGGGGAACAGGTCGACCTCGCCGTTCTCGAGCGCCGGGATGTAGGCGTCGCGCTGGCCGATGTTGAACTGGCGCTCGACCTCGAAGCCGGCGTTCTCGAGCGCCTGGGCGTAGATCTCGGCGATGATCTCGTTCGAGTAGTACGCCTGCGACCCGACGACGATGGTGTCGCTCGGGGCATCCGTGTCGTCGCCGCCGCCGGCACCGGGGTCGAGCGGATCGCTGGACGAACAGCCCGCGAGCACCAGGGCCGCGACCGTGCCCGCCAGCAGTGCGCCGGCGGTCCGGGACTTCTTGCGTGTGAACATGGGGGATCTCCTTCTGGTGGGGACTTCGGAACTCACGTGAGGACGGGACTGCGGTCGACGGGCCGGGTGTCGGATGCCGCGGCCGCCGCGCCTGCGGAGGAGCCGGGCGCACCGGGACCCGCCGCGCGACTCGCGCGCACGCCCCGCGGCACGACGGCGCGCTGCGTCAGCGCGAAGAGCCCGTCGAGCACGAGGGCGAGCGCCGCGACGAGGAGCGCGCCGCCGAGCACCATGTCGTAGCGGCGCAGCGGGATGCCGGCGATGATGTACTGCCCGAGCCCGCCGAGGCCGACGTACGCGCCGATCGTGACCGTCGCCACGACCTGCAGCGTCGCTGCCCGCAGCCCGGCGACGAGCAGCGGCAGGCCGAGCGGCACCTCGACGCGCCACAGCACCTGCCACGGCGTCATGCCGATCGCGCGCGACGCGCCGATGACGTCGCGGTCGATCGCCTCGAACCCCGCGTACGCGCCGGCGAGGATCGACGGGATCGCGAGCAGCACGTAGCTGATGACCGCCGCCTCGGGCTTGTGCAGCACGCCGATGAGCATCACGAGCAGCACGAGCAGCCCGAACGAAGGGATCGCGCGCGCCGCACCCGAGACCGCGACCGCGATGTCGCGCCCGCGCCCCGTGTGGCCGATGAGCCACCCGAGCGGCACCGCGATCGCCGCGGCGACGAGCACCGAGATCGCGGTGTACGCGAGGTGCTGTGCGAGCGCGACCGGGATGGCCGTCGGCCCCTCGAGCCGCTCGGGCGAGAAGAGCCACGCGAAGGCGTCGAGGAAGAGGTTCACGTCGTCGCCCCTGCTTCGAGCCCGATCCGGATGCCGCGCCGCCGCCGCGCCATCGTGCGCAGCCACGGCATGAGTGCACGGCCCAGCGCCACGAGCGCGAGATCGACGACGAGCGCGATGACCGCGACGGCGACCATGCCTGCGAACACCTCCGCGACGATTCGCCGCTGCAGACCGTTCGTGAAGAGGTACCCGAGGTTGGTGACGCCCACGAGCACGCCGACGGTGGCGAGGGCGATCGTGCTCGCGGCGGTGACGCGGAGACCCGCGAGCAGCACGGGACCTGCGAGCGGCAGGTCGACGGCGAAGAATCGCCGGGGTCCGCCGAAGCCCATCGCGACGGCGGCGAGGCGCACGTCGGCGTCGACGGAGTCGAACCCGTCCACGACCGAGCGCACGAGCAGCGCGACGGCGTAGATCGTGAGCGCGAGGATCAGGTTCACCTCGGAGAACGCGGGCACGCCGATGATCCCGGGCAGGATCGCGAGCAGAGCCAGCGACGGGATCGTGTAGAGGAGCCCCGTTACGATGACGACCGGGCTGCGCAGCAGGCGGAAGCGCCACGCGACCCACCCGAGCGGCAGCGAGATCACGAAGCCGAGCACGATCGGGATGAGGCTCTGCCGCAGGTGGACGAGCGTGAGCGACCAGATGAGGTCGAGGTTGTCGAGCACCCAGCTCACGGGGCATCCGCCTCTGACACCAGCGCACCCTGCGTGCGCCCGTCGGTGTCGACGACGACCGTGCCGCGCGCCGTCTGCTTGAGGCGCAGCGCGCGTCGGCCTCGGTCGGCGCCGATGAAGGACTCGACGAACCCGGATGCCGGGTCCTCGATGATCTCGCTCGGACTGCCCACCTGCGCGATGTGCGCCCCCGTCTCGAGGATCACCACCTGATCGCCCAGGAGGAAGGCCTCGTCGATGTCGTGCGTCACGAACACGACGGTCTTGTCGAGCTCGCGCTGCAGGCGGATGACCTCCTGCTGCAGCTCGGACCGCACGATCGGGTCGACAGCGCCGAAGGGCTCGTCCATCAGGAGGATGTTCGGGTCGGCGGCGAGCCCGCGCGCGACGCCGACGCGCTGCTGCTGACCGCCCGAGAGCTGGCTCGGATAGCGGTCGGCCATGCTCTCGTCGAGGCCCACCGTCCGCATGAGCTCGAGCGCACGGCTGCGCGCCTCACGCCGTGAGGTGCCTTCGAGCACGGGAACCGTGGCGATGTTCTCGGCCACCGTGAAGTGCGGCATGAGGCCCGAGTTCTGCATGACGTAGCCGATGCTGCGCCGCAGGCGCACGGGGTCGCGCCCTGCGACGTCTTCGCCGTCGATCGAGACGGTGCCGGAGGTGGGATCGACCATGCGGTTGATCATTCGCAGCAGCGTGGTCTTGCCGCTTCCGGACGACCCGACCAGCACCGTGGTGCGCCGCGCGGGCATCACGATGCTGAACCCTTCGACGGCGACCGTGCCGTCGGGGAACCGCTTCGTGACATCGGCGAATTCGATCACGCGTTCGTCGCCTTCGGGTCGGTGTCAGGGTTTCCCCACGGTACCGGACCCCTACGACACAGGGGGTCGGATGGCGGGATTCGATGCACCCCCAAGCCGGATCCCGATTTGCGTTCCTATACCCCTGGGGGTATCTTGATCTCAAGCCCGTGGATACCCCTAGGGGTATAGGAGGAGAGACAGATGCGCATCGTGATCGTCGGCGGAGTCGCAGCCGGCATGAGCACCGCCGCCCGCGCGCGGCGGCATGACGAGTCGGCCGAGATCATCGTGCTCGAGCGCGGGCCCGAGGTGTCGTTCGCGAACTGCGGCCTGCCCTACTACGTGGGCGGCGAGATCGAGGACGCATCCGCCCTCCTGCTGCACACGCCCGAGACGCTGCGAGCCTCGCTCAACCTGGACGTGCGCACCGGCCACGAGGTCGTCGCGATCGACACGACCACGCGCACGGTGACCGCGAGCTCGCCCGAGGGTCCTGTCACGATCGCGTACGACGCGCTGGTGCTCGCCCCCGGCGCGGCGCCCGTGCGTCCGCCGCTGGTGGGACTCGACTCCCCACGGGTGCACACCCTGCGCACGGTCGGCGACGCGGTCGCCCTGCGAGACGGCGTCGAATCCGGCGCCCAGCGCGCCGTGGTGCTCGGCGCCGGCTTCATCGGCCTCGAGGCCGCCGAGTCGCTGCGCGCCGCGGGCCTGGCCGTCGACGTCGTCGAGCTCGCCCCGCACGTCCTGCCCCCTCTCGAGCGGGAGCTCGCCACGCTCGTGCGCGACGAACTGGTCCGCCTCGGCATCGGCGTGCACGACGGCGTGGCAGCCGATCGGATCGATGACCGGCCGGATGCGGCATCCGTCGTCCTCTCGGACGGAACCGCGATCGACGCCGACCTCGTCGTGCTCTCCGTCGGCGTGCGGCCCGACACGGCCTTCGCCGAGTCGGCCGGCATCCAGACGGTGCGCGGCGCGATCGTCGTCGACGCGCGCGGCCGCACGTCGGCGGAGCGCGTGTGGGCCGCGGGTGACGCGACGCTGTCGACGGATGCCGTCACCGGCGTCTCCCGCCCGGTCGCGCTCGCCGGGCCCGCGAATCGCGCGGGCCGCCTCATCGCCGACGACATCTTCGGCATGACCGGCGCGCGGCCCATCCCCTCCGCCGCGGGCACCGCCATCATCCGGGTCGGCGAGCTGACCGCCGCAATGACCGGCGCGAATCGCGCGTCGCTCGATGCCGCCGAGATCGAGTACCGGACCCTGCACCTGCACCCGAACCAGCACGCCGGCTACTTCCCCGGCGCCGCGCCGATGCACCTCGTCGTGCACATCGCCGCGTCCGACGGGCGCCTTCTGGGCGCTCAGGCGGTCGGCGTCGAGGGCGTCGACAAGCGCATCGACGTGCTCGCCACCGCGCTGCGCGCCGGCCTCGCCGCTCCCGACCTCATCGACCTCGACCTCGCGTACTCGCCGATCTACGGCCAGGCGAAGGACGCCGTCAACCTCGTCGGCATGGTCGCCGAGAACGTCCTCAACGGGCGTCTCCGCTTGTGGTACGCCGACGAGGTCGAGCAGGTCGCCGCCGACGCGCTCGTACTCGACGTGCGCACGCGCGCCGAGTTCGCGACCGGGCACATCCCGGGTGCGCTCAACATCCCGCACACCGAGCTGCGGGACCGCCTCGACGAGGTGACGGATGCCGCGTCCGGCCGTCCCGTCCGAGTGCTGTGCGCCGCCGGTGTGCGCGCCAACATCGCGCACCGCGTGCTCGTGGGCGCCGGGTTCGACTCGGCCTCGCTCTCGGGCGGCATCCAGACCCTGCGCCAGTGGCACGGCGCCGAGATCGACCGCATCGTCCAGACCGAGGGAGTCCTCGCATGATGATCACCGGAACACCCGAAGAGCAGGCGGCCACGCGCAAGCGCATCTCCCACCGCCTGCGGCGCGCCCAGGGCCAGCTCACCGCCGTGATCGGCGCGATCGAGTCCGGCGGATCCTGCCGCGACATCGTCACCCAGCTCTCGGCGGTGTCGAGCGCGCTCGACCGCGCGGGCTTCGCCATCGTCTCGGCAGCGATGCGGGACTGCGTGCTCGACCCGGATGCCGCGGCCGATGCCGAAGGCCTCACCGTCGAGGAGCTCGAGAAGCTCTTCATGGCGCTCGCCTGAGCCGAACCACCCACCCCTGATCGACCCACGGAGACCCATCATGTGTCAGAAGATCACCTGCACCACGTGCGGCAAGGCCACCTGGACCGGCTGCGGACAGCACGTCGAGTCGGCACTCGCCGGCGTGCCCGCATCCGCTCGCTGCCAAGGTCACGACGCCGCACCCGCCGAGCGCAGAGGCCTGTTCGCGTCGCTCTTCGGCCGCTGATCCGCTGACGCCCTCCCGGGGGGCCCGGGTCGGCCACCGCCGCGGGCGCTCACCCGACGACGCGCGCCCCCGGTACCGGGCCGTGCACGTGGAGGGCGTTGTAGCCCGCCGCGGTGAGCGAGACCTGCAGGTCGAGCGCCGCCTCGGAGCCGAGCGTGAGGAACGCGACGGTCGGACCCGATCCCGACACCATCCCGGCGAGCGCACCCGCGCTCTCACCGAGCTCGAGCGTCTCGCGCAGCTCGGGCTGCAGCGACAGCGCGGCGGACTGCAGGTCGTTGCGCACGCACTGCGCGAGCGCAACGGGGTCTCCCGCGCGCAGCGCGTGCAGCACGGCGGTGTCGACCGACGGGCCGCGCAGCGGCGGGGCGATGTCAGGCCCTTCGCGCAGCGCGTCGAGGTGCCGGTAGACCTCCGGCGTCGACAGGCCGCCCTCGAAGGGCACGACGACCCAGTCGAAGCGCCCCTGGGCGAGCGCGGGGCTCAGGCGGTCGCCGCGTCCGGTGCCGATCGCCGTGCCGCCCATGAGCGCGAAGGGCACGTCCGCCCCGAGCTTCGCGCCGAGCCGCTGCAGATGCGCGGAGCCGAGCTCGCCGCCCCACAGCGCGTCGCACGCGACGAGTGCGGCCGCGGCATCCGCCGACCCTCCGCCCATGCCCCCCGCGACCGGCACGCGCTTGACGATCTCGAGGTGCACGCCGCCCTCGTGCCCGAGCTCCTTGGCCACGAGCCGCGCCGCGCGCAGCGCGAGGTTGCGGTCGTCGGCGGGCACGCCCGCTACGTCGACCGTGCCGCTGACCGACACCGTGAACTCGGGCGAGGGCTCCGCCCACACCTCCTCGAACAGCGACACGGCCTGATACGCGGAGGCGACGTCGTGGTAGCCGTCGTCCTGCACCGCGCCGACCTCGAAGAAGAGGTTCAGCTTGCCCGGCGCCCTCGCGTGGACGCGCTCCGTCGCGAGCGCCTCGCTCACAGCTCGGTCGACTCCGCCCAGAGATCCACGTCGATGCTGTCGGCCGCCGCGTCGATCTGCTCGAGCTCCTCGGTCGTGAAGGCGGGGCCGTCGAGAGCGGCGAGGTTCTCGTCGAGCTGCTCGGGCCGCGATGCGCCGATGAGGGCGGATGCCACGACCGGCTCGCGCAGCACCCACTGGATCGCCAGCTGGGCGAGCGTCTGCCCGCGCTCCTTCGCGACGACATCGAGGCTGCGCAGGGCCGACAGGGCCCTGTCGCTCAGTCGGCCGCCCGGGAGAGACGACCGCTGCTGAGCGCGCTGCGCCGTGCCGTCCTGGAGATACCGGCTCGTGAGCAGCCCTTGGGCGAGGGGTGTGAAGGCGATCGCGCCGAGGCCCTCCTTCTTCAGCAGCCCCGTCAGGCCGTCCTCGATCCACCGGTTCAGAATCGAGTAGGCAGGCTGGTGGATGACCAGGGGCGTGCCCATCGACCGCGCGCACGCGGCCGCCACGGCGGTGCGCTGCGCGCTGTAGGACGAGATGCCCACGTAGAGGGCCTTGCCCTGCCGTACGAGCGTGTCGAGGGCGCCGACCGTCTCTTCGATCGGGGTGACCGGGTCGGCGCGGTGCGAGTAGAAGATGTCGACGTGGTCGAGCCCCATGCGCGTGAGCGACTGGTCGGCGCTGGCGAGGATGTACTTGCGCGACGCGAAGTCGCCGTACGGCCCCGGCCACATGTCCCACCCCGCCTTCGACGAGATGATCAGCTCGTCGCGATACGGGCGGAAGTCCTCCGCGAAGATGCGGCCGAAGTTCTTCTCGGCCGAACCGTACGGCGGCCCGTAGTTGTTCGCGAGGTCGAAGTGCGTGATCCCCCTATCGAACGCGTGCCGCAGCAGCGCCCGCTGGTCGTCGAGCGGGATGTTGTCACCGAAGTTCCACCACAGTCCGAGCGAAATCGGAGGAAGATAGAGACCAGACGCCCCCACCTGGCGATAGTCGGCGACCGAGTACCGATCTCCGGCTGCGGAAAAGGGACGGTGGATGTCGAGGACGTCGGGCCGGAAGCGCGGTGCGTCGGTCATCCTGTCAGGCTAGCGCGCGCGACCCCCCGCGGCGACGGGGTCGAACGACGTCTCGCGACGGTACACGCTGGTCCCCGACCACGACCGGAAACGCCGGCGAAACACCGGCTGACTAGGGTGTCGATCCGCCGACCCTGGCGGGAGGCATCCGTCAAGACAGAGAGGAGGAAGCCGCGATGGTGAGATTGTCCGCACTCCCCACTCGCCGCGAACCCGCAGACGACCTGCTCACGAGGCCGGACGTCGTGCTCGACCGCGGGCTCCTGCACCTCGTGCACGACGACGTCCCCGGATGGCGGGCGCGCATCGACGACCTGCTCGCGGTCGCGGATGCGTTCGACGCCGCCGATGTTCCGCTGCTGCTCATCCGTCGCGACCGCTCGACGCCCGCGATCGTGGTCGATCTCGACCGTCGCGAAGACGCGTTCGCCGCGCTGCGTTCGCTCGCTCACGACCCCTTCTACGTCAAGGGCAAGCGGCGGCCGCCTGTGCTGGCGGCGGATGCCGCGCCCCTGAGCAGCGATCCGTTCGCGGTCCGCGTGTACCGGCCCCGCATCACTCCGCGGCGCACGCTGCGGTACGGGGCGTCCCTCGCCGCGCGCGTCGAGTTCTGGCGCTTCGGCGAGGTCCTCGTGGAGGCGCCCGACGAGAACGTCCTCATGCGCCGCCAGACGCCCGCCGAGGACGTGGGCTTCACGACGGTGGAGCAGCACGGACGCGTGTGGCGCACGATCGAGGGCATGTTCGACCCGCTCCCCAAGGAGTTCCGCGGCGACGTCGACATCGTCTTCTCGTGGGTCGACGGCTCGACGAGCGAATTCCAGCGGCAGCGCGCCGCCGCCCTCGCCGAGTACGTCGTCGGCGAGGGCGACGACTCCCCCGCCCGCTACCGGCACGTCGACGAACTGCGGTACGCGCTGCGGAGCGTGTACATGTACGCCCCGTGGGTGCGGCGCATCCACATCGCGACCGACTCCCCCGTTCCGGGGTGGCTCACGGAGCATCCGCGCATCCGCATCGTGCGAAGCGAGGAGTTCTTCGCCGACCCGTCGACGCTGCCGACCCACAACTCGCACGCGGTCGAGGCGCAGCTGCACCGGATCCCCGGCATCGCCGAGCACTTCCTGTATTCGAACGACGACATGTTCTTCGGTCGGCCTGTCGAGCCCGAGCTCTTCTTCACGCCCGCGGGCGTCACGAAGTTCGTCGAGTCCGGCGTGCGCATCGGCACGGGCGAGCCCGCCGCCCACCGCAGCGGTCACGACAACGCGCTGCGCGTCAACCGCGCGCTCCTGCGCGAGCGGTTCGGGCGCACGATCACCCGTGACCTCGAGCACTGCGCCGCGCCGCTGCGCCGCAGCGTCCTGGCTGAGCTCGAGCGCGAGTTCGCCGAGGACTTCGCGCGCACCGCCGCCACGCGGTTCCGGTCCGCGACCGACATCTCGGTGACGAACAGCCTGTACCACTATTACGCGCTCATGACCGGACGCGCCGTGGCCACGACGCAGCCGCGCGTGCAGTACGTGCAGACCACGACGACGGGCCAGCTGCGCAAGATGGAGCGCCTCGCCGAGCGGCGCGACATCGACATGTTCTGCCTGAATGACGGCGGCACCGAGCAGGACGTGCCCGAGGAGCTCCGCGTGCGGGCCCTGCGGGCCGTGCTGGACCGGATGTTCCCGGTGCGCGCCCCCTGGGAGCGCGCCGACCTCAGCGCAGGACGGGAATCGGCTCGGTCGGCGCATCCCTCGACGCGCGGCTGACGTCGGCGATGCCCGCGACGCGCAGCCGGCGCTGAGCCTCGGCGGCGTCGATGTGCTCGAGCGGCTTGGGCGCGTCGAGCGGCACGACCGAGTGGACGAGCGTGTCGTCATACACGTGCACGAGGTTGAACGCCTGCGCGCCGTCCTGCGGCCGCGTTCCGCCGACGGGGACTGTCAGGTCCTGCGCGTAGCACGTCGACGACGCGACCGAGACGGGGATCCCCGCGAACGTCGCGAACGTCGAGTAGTGCAGGTGGCCCGCGATGATCGCGCGCACGTCGGTGCCGCGCAGCACGCGCGCGAGGCGTGACTGGTCTCGCAGCTCGACGCTCGCCGCGAGTGCGAGGACGCTCGGGATCGGCGGGTGGTGCATCGCCAGGATCGTGCCGAGCGGCGCGGGCGTCGCGAGCTCCGCGGCGAGCCACTCGAGCTGCTCGTCGGTCACCTCGCCGTGGTGATGCCCTGGCACGGTGGTGTCGAGGGTGATGACGCGCAGGCCGTCGAGCTCGTCGACACGGTCGAACGGACGCAGCAGGTCGCCGGCGCCCCTGTCTTCGCCGAAGAGACCCCGGCGGAACGCCGCGCGGTCGTCGTGATTGCCCATGACCCACAGCACGCGCGCGCCGATCCGCTCGGCGAACGGCTCGACGAGACTGCGGAGGTCCTGGTAGGCGCTCGGCTCGCCGAGATCGGCGAGGTCGCCGGTGAAGACGATCGCGTCGGGAGCCACGCCCGACGCCTCGATCGCGTCGAGCGCGCGGGCCAGGTTGGCGGCGCCGTCGACACTGTCGAACAGCCGCGGTCCGGGCCCGCGAAGATGGGTGTCACTGATGTGCAACAGCGTGCGCTCGGGTGCCGCATGCTCGGCGGTGCGCATCGAACTCTCCCCGCCCCGTGATCGTCCGGGACTCCGTCAATTTTAGGTCTGCCGAATCCGAGGGGCCCGGAAAGACGCGGTGAATCCCCGATGAATCCCTGGAGTCAGGTCGAGCGAGCGGCCACCTGCGCGATCCGCTGGAAATCGCCGATGGAGAGCTCCTCGCCGCGGGCGGTGGGCGCGACATCCGCCTTCTCGAGCACGGCGGATGCCTCGGCCGCCGTCCCCCCCAGCACACCCGCGAGCGCCTGCCGGAGCATCTTCCGCCGCTGCTGGAAGGCTGCGTCGACGATGCGGAACGTGCGACGGCGCTCCTCCTCGCTTCCGCGTGGCTCCGGGTCGCGCCGGAACGCGACGAGCACGCTGTCGACGTTCGGCACGGGCCAGAAGACGTGCCGCGACACCGTGCCGGCGAGGCGCCATGGGCCGTACCAGGCGGCCTTCGCACTCGGCGCGCCGTAGACCTTCGACCCGGGCGGTGCGGCGAGCCGCTCCCCCACCTCGGCCTGCACCATCACCACGCCGCGCTCGATCGCGGGGAACGTCTCGAGGAAATGCAGCAGCACGGGCACCGATACGTTGTACGGCAGGTTCGCCACGAGCACGGTCGGGGCGCCCGGCAGCGCGGTCACGCGCAATGCGTCGGCATCGACGACCGTGAGCGCGCCGTCCTCCACACCGTGGGCGGCGGCCGTCTCGGGCAGCTTCTCGGCCAGACGGTGGTCGATCTCGACGGCGGTGACGGATGCCCCGGCCTCGAGGATCGCGAGGGTGAGCGAGCCGAGTCCGGGCCCGACCTCGACGACGCGCTCGCCCGGTTCGACGCCCGCGACCTGCACGATCCTGCGCACGGTGTTCGCGTCGACGACGAAGTTCTGCCCGAGCTTCTTAGTTGGCGTGAGATCGAGCTCGGCCGCGAGGACGCGGATCTCAGACGCGCCGAGAAGCTGAACCGACATGCGTCTCACGGTAGCAATGGAGCGATCGCTGCTCTCGCAAACGCCCCTGCCGCGCGACCGGCTCCGCCCGAGACCAAGGGCATGGAGCTCGAGCAGACCGAGACCCTGTTCGTGCGAAAGGGCGCGGCGGCCGCGACCCGCTGAACGAGACGAGCCGGATGCCGCTCAGGCGGTCGCCGCGTCGGCGTCGTCCTCCCACGGCAGCCGCACGACGGGCAGGATGAGGACCTTCCCGGCGACGGCGGTGGGGTGCTTGGCCATGTACGCGGCAGCCTCCTCGATCGAGGCGGCCTCGAGGAGGTCGTAGCCGGCGAACCACTCCTTGAACTCGGGGAACGGACCGTCGGTGACGATGACCTTCCCGTCGCGCACGATCACCGACTTCGCCTGCTCGGGGCCGGCGACGGGGGCGCCCGGACCGAGCCGGCCGGCGTCCTCGCCCTCCTTCGCCCAGGACTCGAGCATGCGCTGGTCCTCGTCCTGCGCGAGCAGGGTTCCCGACGAATCGGTCATGTGGATCACGAGGTACTGCTGGGCCATGACGGCTCTCCTTCTTGTGGTGGTCGTTGTGCGGCGGCGGTCTCGGCGAGTCCGTCGCGGCTCCGGCGCAGGTGCGCGGCGACGGCGGCGTTCCCCGCCAGCGCGATCGCGCGGTCGTACTCCGCGAGCGCCTCGGTGGGGCGGCCGACGCGCTGGAGCAGCTCGGCCCGCGTCGCGTGGAACGCGTGGTGGTCCCCGAGCACATCGACGAGGTCTTCGACGACCCGGAGTCCTGCCTGCGGCGAGTGGGCCTCCGAGACGGCGATGGCCCTGTTGAGGGTGACCATGGGGCTCGGGTCGACGCGTTCGAGTCGGGCGTAGAGCGTCACGATGCGGGACCAGTCGGTATCCGGGGCGTCTGCGGCGGACACGTGCACGGCGTTGATCGCGGCGAGAAGCTGATAGCGACCGGGCGCGTCGGCGGGCGCATCCGCACTCGCCTGGTCGGCCAGCAGAGCGAGGCCCTCCTCGATGACCGCACGATCCCACGCTGCGCGGTCCTGCTCGTCGAGCCGCACGAGCTCTCCGTCTGCCGACACGCGCGCGCCGGCGCGGGCTTCGGTGAGGAGCATGAGCGCGAGCAGCCCGGTGGCCTCGGCGCGTTCGGCGGATGCCTCGGGCAGCAGGTCGCGCACGAGCCGTGCGAGGCGGATCGCCTCGCCGGTCAGGTCGCGGCGGATGGGCTCGGCGCCCTCACCGGAGGCGAGGTAGCCCTCGTTGAAGACGAGGTAGAGCACGGTGAGCACGCCGTCGACGCGTCCCGGCAGATCCTCGCGCTCGGGGACACGGTACGGGATCCGTGCGGCCTTGATCCTGGCCTTCGCGCGGCTGATGCGCTGGCCCATCGTCGTCTCCTGCACGAGGAAGGCGCGCGCGATCTCCGCCACCGTGAGCCCACCGACGATGCGCAGCGTCAGCGCGACGCGAGCCTCCATCGGGAGAGCGGGGTGGCAGCACGTGAACACGAGGCGCAGGCGGTCATCCTCGACCGCACCGATGGGCTCGGCCGGCGAATCGTCCTCGAGCATGCGCGCCTCCCGATGCAGCTCGCCGCGGCGCGCCTCGCGCCGGAGCCGGTCGATCGCCGCACGGTGGGCTGTCGTCGTGATCCACCCGCCCGGGTTGGGTGGCACGCCATCCGCCGGCCAGCGCTCGACGGCCTTCGCGAAGGCCTCGGCCGCGGTCTCCTCGGCGAGATCGAGGTCGCCGTACCGCCGCATGAGTCCCGCGACGATCCGCGCCCACTCCTCTCGGTGAGTGCGGGCGATCGCCTCGTCGACGGCGGACGTCACGGGCACCACGCCATCTCGGTCTCTCCTTCGTTCACCTTCACCACGAACGGGCCCTCGTCGATTCGACACCGCCGCGCGGAAGAAGTCCACGGAATCCCGATGGGACGCAGTGTCGAAGTCCGCTCCCTCCGTTCGTGGATCGAATGAGGGCGGACCACCGGGTCCGTCCCGCCCAGGAGAGGAACCGCCATGGACGATTCGGACGCGGACGGCGCCGGCGACCGGGATCTGCGCGATCGGATGCGCGAGCTCAGAGCCGCCAGGACTGAGACGCGCAGAGCACGACGTCGGGCCCGGTTGGCGGCGTGGACCGACTTCGTGTACTCGATCCCGCCGGGTGTCGGCATCCGCATCGGCGGCTGACGTCAGTCCGAGAACGCGCCGTAGACCTCGACGGTGTTCGCGGCGAGCTGCGCGCACAGCTCGTCGAGCTCGACCCCGAGCTCAGCGGCGATGAAACGCACCGTCACCGGAATGAGGTAGGGCGCGTTCGGGCGGCCCCGGTGCGGCGTCGGCGTGAGGAACGGGGCATCCGTCTCGACGAGAATCCGCTCGCGCGGCGTCACCTTGAGCGCGTCGCGCAGGCTCTGGGCGTTCTTGAACGTCACGTTGCCCGCGAAGCTCAGGTAGTAGCCGCGCTCGGCCGCGCTCGTCGCCATGTCGGCGTCGCCCGAGAAGCAGTGGAAGACCGTGCGCTCGGGCGCCCCGACCCGCTCAAGGGTCTCGAGCACCGGCTCGTGCGCGTCGCGGTCGTGGATCTGCATCGCGATGCCGTGCTTCTTCGCGAGCGCGATGTGCGCCTCGAAGCTCTCGAACTGCGCTTGGCGCCCGGATTCGTCGGTGCGGAAGAAGTCGAGACCCGTCTCGCCGATCGCGCGCACGCGCGGCTGCGCCGCGAGCTCGTCCATCGCCTCGATCGCCATGTCGAGCCGCCCTGCGGCCGCGTACGCGGGCGCTTCGTTGGGGTGGATCGCGACGGCTGCGAGGACACGGGGATCGGATGCCGCGGCATCCGCCGACCACACGCTCGACTCGATGTCGCCACCCGCCTGCACGACGCCGATCACGCCCACCGACTCCGCGAGGTCGAGTTGCTCGGCGAGCGTGCGCGGCTCGTCGCCGTCGGAGATCTCCAGATGCGCGTGGTTGTCGTACACCGGCACCGTGAGCGGCACGGGCGGATCGGGCCACCGGACGTCGCGCGAGCCGTCGTTGTGGCGCGCGCGGATGTATCCGGAGACCTCGGCCTCGGGCTTCTCGTCGCTCACTGGCTCTGCTCTACACGGGGGAACAGCGGTGCGAGAGCGTTGACCGACGCGCCGGCCGGGAGGAGCCCCCACGACCCGGCCTCGCGGATCGGCTGCTCGCCGAGGCGGCCGAGCGCCTGGTCGGCGCCGAGCGCGACCCACAGCTTCTCGGTGGCCTTCGGCATCACGGGCGACAGCAGCACCGCGAGCGCACGAAGGCCCTCGGCGGCGGTGTACAGCACGGTGCCGAGGCGCGCGCGATTGGCCTCGTCCTTCGCGAGCGCCCACGGCTCGTTCTCGGTGATGTAGAGGTTGAGCGCGTCGACGATCGTCCAGATCGAGGCGATGGCCTCGTCGATGCGGAACCGCTCGATCGCCGCGTCGGCGGCGGCGGCCGCATCCGCCACCGTCTTCTGGATGTGCAGGTCGCCCTCTGCGTACGCGTCGGCCGGCGGAACGAAACCCTCGCAGTAGCGCTCGATCATCGCGGTCGTGCGGGACGCGAGGTTTCCGAAGCCGTTCGCGAGCTCGGCCTGGTAGCGGGCGGACAGGTCCTCCCACGAGAACGAGCCGTCGTGCCCGAACGGGATCGCCGACAGGAAGTAATACCGGTAGGCGTCCGAGCCGAACACGCTCGTGATCTCGGTCGGGGCGATGCCGGTGAGCTTCGACTTCGACATCTTCTCGCCGCCGACCAGCAGCCACCCGTGCGCGTAGACGCCCTTGGGCACGTCGACGCCCGCGGCCATGAGCATCGCGGGCCAGATGACCGCGTGGAAGCGCAGGATGTCCTTCCCGACGACGTGGTACGCGGGCCAGCGGCGCGCGAACTGCTCGGGATCGGAGCCGTAGCCGACGGCGGTCGCGTAGTTGAGCAGCGCGTCGACCCACACGTAGATGACGTGCGACTCGTCCCACGGCACCTTGATGCCCCAGTCGAACGTCGAGCGCGAGATCGACAGGTCCTTCAGGCCCTGCTTGACGAACGAGACGACCTCGTTGCGGGCGGTCTCGGGCCGGATGAAGTCGGTCTTGTAGAGCTCGAGCAGGCGGTCCTGGAACTCGCTCAGCTTGAAGAAGTAGTTCTTCTCCTGCAGCAGCTCGAGCGGCTTCGAGTGGATCACGCAGACCTTGAGCCCCTCGAACGGACCGGTGCCGTCGACGATCTCGGTCTCAGGCTTGAACTCCTCGCAGCCGACGCAGTACAGCGCCTCGTACTCACCCGCGTAGATGTACCCGCGGTCGTACAGCGCCTGGAAGAACACCTGCACGTTGCGCTCGTGGCGCTCCTGCGTCGTGCGGATGAAGTCGTCGTTCGCGACATCGAGCTCCTCCAGCAGCGGGAACCACGACTCGGCCACGAGCTTGTCGACCCATTGCTGCGGCGTCACGCCGTTGGCGGATGCCGCGCGCAGCATCTTCTGGCCGTGTTCGTCGGTTCCCGTGAGCATCCACGTGTCGTCGCCCGACTGACGGTGCCAGCGCGCCAGCGTGTCGACGGCCACGGTCGTGTAGCCGTGGCCGATGTGCGGCACGTCGCTCGGGTAGTAGATCGGCGTCGTGATGTAGAAGGACGGGCGGCCGGAAGTCACCCGTCGATTCTAGGATGCGCGGATGCCGCGGCAGCCCGTGTGACGACCGCGCTCGCGACGCTTCCCCTGTTGCGCCTCGTATGCGTCAACTAAAATCCGTCACATGGCTTCCACTTCTGGGAGGATGCCATGCAACGCAACCGTGGAATACTTCTCCTTTCGATCGGCGCGTTGATAGGCGCCGCACTCGTGCCGCTCGGCGCGACGGGAACTGCGTCGGCGGCGACGCTCGCGCCCTCGGGTCTGACAACCGGCATGCAGATCGACGGGGACAAGAGCGGCGGCACGCCACCCGGCACCTTCGACTGGGATTCGTTCCTGTCCCCGCCCGTGCCGGACGGATCGTTCACCTTCACCCCGACGGGGCCGTACACGACGACGCAGGGATACGCGTCCACTGGCATCCTCGACGCGACATTCGACTGGGACAACGGCACCCTCGCCGCCGCGTGCTCGGGTGTGGATGCCACGGGCTCGCCCGGCAGCCAGACGCCCAACACGAACCCCTGGGCGCCCGGCCCGGCGAACGTGAACGACAAGGACAACATCTGCAGTTCGGCGGCGGCGTACGAGATCGTCACCGACGCCGAGGGCGTGCAGCACGCCATCCTTTACACGTACTGGACGCGCTTCACCGGCAACGGCGACATGAGCACCATCCAGCTGCTCGAGGGTCCGCTGGCCGGCCGCTGCGATGACGTGCTCGTCGACTTCGACTACGACTCGAGCGCGGCATCGCTCGCCGTCTCGTTCCGGCGCTGGACCCCCACCGCGGGCGATGACTGCGCGAACCCGAACGGAGCCGGGGAATGGCTCCTCACCGGCGAGCCGGTCGACTTCGACTGGTCCACGGGCATCCGCACCGAAGGCCCGCCCCTGGACAACCAGCCGCAGACGACGTTCGGGGAGTTCGCGGTGGACCTGACGACCGCCGGCCTGTTCAGCCCGGAGAGCTGCTCGGCGTTCACCGCCTCGACGATGCTGTCGCGCACCGGAAACGACTTCACCGCGCAGACGGAGGACTACCTCACCCCGGGCGACCCGCTCACGATCGCGAACTGCGGAACGCTCACCGTCACGAAGCAGGTCGAGCCCGCGGGGTACCAGGGCGCCGATCGCTTCGACTACCTCGTGAACCGCGCGGGCGGCGGCATCGTGCTGCCCGACACCGACGCGACGCAGATCGACGACGACCTGGGCATCGGCGAGACCGATGTGTGGGAGAACGTACTTCAGGGGACCGACTACCGGCTCTCCGAGACGGTCGCGTCGCCGTGGGCGCTGCAATCCATCGTCTGCACGGTCACCGCGCCGGGCACCGAGACCCCGATCGTGTTCATGCTGGACGACCCGGCCGATACGTTCACCGTCTTCCCGGAGACCACGACGGACTGCGTGATCACGAACGCGACCTCGACGGTCACGGTGACCAAGCAGACTCTCCCCGACGGCTCGCCGACCGAGTTCGCCTTCGAGGTCGGCGCGAACGCCGTCGCGCTCTCGGACGGCGAGAGCGCGACATTCTCGTTCGCGCCCGGCACGACCGTCGACATCTCCGAGACGATCCCGGCCGGCTGGGTCGCCGCGGCCGACATCACCTGCACCGACGCGAACGCCGTGATCGGCGGCACGAGCGCGCAGGTGACGACCGTGGCGGGCGAGGACGTCTCGTGCGTCTTCACGAACACGCAGCTGAGCACGATCGTGATCAGCAAGGAGGCGTTCGGCACGCCCGACGACTCCGTGTTCGAGTTCACCGGCGACTGGACGACCGGCACGCCGGCCCTCGGCCCGGACGGCGAGTTCTCGATCAACGTCGCGACCGGGGACGGCACCAACTACACGCAGACGTTCGAGGGCGTCCTGCCCGGCACGTACACCGTGTCGGAGGAGCCGGGCCAGAACGGCACCCTGTTCGGCTCGCTGCTGTGCACGATCGGCGGGACCGACGTCGACTTCGACGATCCGACTGCCCAGTTCACACTCGCGCCCGGCGACACCGTGACGTGTTACTTCGTCAACGTGACGCCGGGGCAGATCCTCGTCGTCAAGGAGACGGATCCGTTCGAGTACGACCAGGACTTCCCGTTCGAGTTCGGCCCGGCGGGCGCGGATCCCACACAGACGTTCACGCTGAACCCGCTGCCCGGCCAGGCGACCTTCAGCAGCGGCCCGGTGGGCCCGGGCCAGTACGACATCACCGAGCTGATCGGAGACGTACCGAACTGGGCGCTCACGGGCATCGTCTGCGACGTTCCGGGCGGCTCGTACACGTCCGATCTCGCAGCCGGCACGGCGACGGTCGATCTCCCCCCCGACGGCGCGGCGGAGTGCATCTTCACGAACACCGCCGACCGAGCGCAGGTCACCGTGGCCAAGTCCGCCACCGGCATCGCCGACGACTACCCGTGGTCGTTCGAGTTCCAGCTCATCAACGAGGACACCGACGAAGTCCGCACGCTGACCGTCGACTCGGAGAACCCGATCGGCACGCTGGGGGACGTGCTCCCAGGGGCGGACTACACGCTGATCGAAGTCGCACAGGCCGGCTGGTCCGGCACCCTCTCGTGCGATCCGAACATTCCGGATGCGGATGCCACGGCGGCCGGCTGGCAGTTCAGCGTGCCTCCGGCGTTCGATCTGCAGTGCACGGCCACGAACACGGCGACGCCCGCTACTGTCTCGGTCGAGAAGACCGTCACCGACGTGACGCCCGGATACGAGTGGTCGTTCGACTTCACCCTCGACCCGTCCGACGGTGTGACCCCGGGCGCGACGCAGACCATCGACGGCACCGGCCCGGGAACCGGGTCGGCGACGTGGGAGGGTCTGCTGCCGGGCGAGACCTACACGCTCACCGAGGAGGCGGTGCCCGGATGGATGCCGGGCACGCTGACCTGCGCCGGCGTCGAGGACCTCGACCCGTCGGCCGACGTGGTCGAGTTCGTCGCCACGCCGGGTCTCGCGCTCTCGTGCACCATCACGAACACGCCGGAGCCGATCGACCTCGAGATCGTCAAGACCGCCCTGGGCGGGGACGCGACGTTCCAGTGGGTGCTCACTCCGCTTGATCCAGTGGGTCCGGCGATCGTGGCCACCGTCGCGACGGAGGGCGGCACCGGCACCGCGACGCTGACCGGCCTCGTCGCAGGCACGACGTACTCGCTCGACGAGCTCGACTTCGAGGGCTGGATCGAGGGCGAGCTGGAGTGCACGGTGACGCACGCCGACGGCTCGGCGGAGCCGATCGACGTGAGCGGCTTCACCGTGGAGCCGGGTGACCAGATCGCGTGCACGATCGAGAACCAGGCGGTCGGAACCATCGTGATCGTGAAGAACGTCGAGGGGCCTGACGGCACGTTCGACTTCACGGGCACCTGGCTCGACCCGGCGGACTTCTCGATCACGACTTCGGCGGGCACCGGCTCGGCGACGTTCCCGAACGTCATACCCGGCTCCTACCAGGTGTCCGAGACCGACCCGGTCGGCTTCGACAACACGCTGCTGATCTGCGACGACGGAGACCCCGAGGGCACCGCGTCGACGGTCGAGGACCTCGTCGGCCAGATCGAGCTCGACCCGGGCGAGACGGTGGTCTGCACCTTCACGAACACGGAGTGGGGATCGATCATCGTCGACAAGACGACGCTCCCGGCCGGATCCCCGCAGGAGTTCGACTTCGAGTGGGGCCCCGACGGTGAGGCGTTCACGCTGGCCGACGAGACCGCGCCGTACTCGACCGGGCTCGTTCCTCCGGGAGAGTACAGCGTGTCCGAGACGAGCCAGCTGCCCCGCTGGCAGCTCACCGGCCTCGACTGCGTCGGCGCGGAGGGCGAGCCTCTCGTCGAGGGAGCGACGGTGACGTTCGACCTCGCGCTGCAGGCGACGGTGTACTGCACCTTCGAGAACGCGTACCTCGCGCCGCTCGAACTGTCCAAGACGGTCACGACGCCGCCCGAGGAACAGCCCGACGGGTCGTTCGTCGTGGGGTACTCGCTGCTGGTCGTCAACCCCGGCGGGCTTGCCGACGTCTACGACCTCGACGACGAGCTCCTCTACGGCGTCGGCGTCACCGTCACCGACGCCGCGGTGACGTCGCTGAACGGGATCGCGGTCAACACGGCATGGAACGGCATCGGCGACACGCGCGTCGCGACGGCCGCCGAGATCGACCCGGGCGTGACGCACACGTTCGACGTGCTCGTGACCTTCACGGTCTCGCCGACGATCACCACCGATCAGGCGGACTGCACGACCGCGTCCGCCACCGAGGGGACCGGCACGCTGAACCGCGCCACCGTCGTCTTCACGGACGGTCAGGCGCAGGACGAGGCGTGCGCACCGGTGCCGTCCATGCTCCCGCCCACCGGTGTGACGCTGATCGCGCTCGGCCTCGGCCTCGGACTGCTGCTGGCCGGCGCCGTGGCCGTGCTCGTGCGGCGCCGCCGGTATGTCGAAGCCGACGATCGAGCACTGAGCGGGTGAGCCGGATCCGCGCCGAGCCGGTGCGGGCCCGACTCAGCCCCGCACGGCGAGGGCGGCCTGGTACAGCTCTCGCGACGAGTGACCCGTGTGGGCCGAGACCTCAGCGGCGGCGTCCTTCAGACGCGTGCCGGACCGCACGAGCTCGAGCACCTGCGTCACGGCATCCGGGAGCGCGATCGCATGCGCCTCGGCACCGGCGACGACGATCACGACCTCACCGCGCACACCGCCCTGCGCCCACTCCGCGAGCTCGGCGAGCGGGCCGCGGACGACCTCCTCGTGCAGCTTCGTGAGCTCGCGGCACACCGCCGCACGGCGCTCCACGCCGAACTCCGCGGCCATGTCGGCGAGCGTCGCCGCGACGCGCGTCGGCGCTTCGAAGAACACCATCGTCCGTCGCTCGGCGGCGAGCCCTCGCAGCGCGGCGGAGCGCTCCCCCGGCTTGCGCGGCACGAAGCCTTCGAACGTGAACCGGTCGGTGGGAAGCCCCGATACCGCGAGAGCCGTGAGCACGGCGCTCGGCCCCGGGATCGCGGTCACCGTCACGCCCGCCTCCGCGGCCGCGGCGACCAGGCCGAAGCCCGGATCGCTCACGGTCGGCATGCCGGCGTCGCTCAGCACGAGCAGATCCTCGTCGCGCGCGAGCTCGACCAGCTCGGCCGCCTTCGCCTTCTCGTTGTGGTCGTGGAACGCGATGAGGCGCGGGCGGTTCTCGATGCCGAGCGCCGCAAGCAGTCGCTGCGTCGTGCGCGTGTCCTCGGCCGCGACGACGGTCGCCGACTCGAGTGCCTCGACGAGACGCGTGGAGGCGTCGCCGAGGTTCCCGATGGGGGTCGCGGCGAGGATGATCACGCGGCCAGCCTATGTTCTCCACAGCACGAAGCGTCTCGTGCATCCGACGCCCTAGGCTGGTCGCCGTGTCGACCGTCGCCGAGCCGCAGCTGTTGCCCGCCGCCCGCCCGACGCTGTACGACCGCTGGTCCGCCCGAGCCGCCGCGAACCCTCGCATCGCGGCGCGATGGGGGTGGATCGCTCCCCTGCTCGTCACGCTCGTGGCCGCCGTCCTGCGGTTCGCGAACCTCTCGACCCCGCACGCGCTCGTGTTCGACGAGACCTACTACGTCAAGGACTCGTGGAGCCAGTGGGTGCTCGGCTTCTCCTCGACGTGGCCCGAGAACGCCGACGCGCGCTTCCTGAACGGTGAGACCGACATCTTCACGGGGCAGGGCAGCTTCGTCGTGCATCCGCCCCTCGGCAAGTACCTGATCGGCGCCGGCATGGCCCTGTTCGGCGCCGACTCGACATTCGGCTGGCGCTTCGCCGTCGCGCTCTTCGGCACCGCGACCGTGCTCGTGCTGTACTTCCTCGCTCACGCGCTCACGCGCTCGGTCGTGTTCGCCACCATCGCGTCCGGGCTCATGGCGGTCGACGGCCTCGCGATCGCGATGAGCCGCGTCGCGATCCTCGACATCTTCGTGGCGTTCTTCGTCGTGCTCGCGTTCTGGTTCGCGGCGCTCGACCGGCGCCGCCTCGATGAGCGCCTCGCCACGGCGATGCTCGCGCGATCGCCGCACAAAGGGCGCGAACCGGCGACCGTGAGCCTGCGATGGGGCGCCGTGATGTGGAACCGGCCGTGGGTCGTCGCCGCGGGTGTCGCAGCGGGTGCCGCGGCATCCGTCAAGTGGTCCGGCCTGTACGTGCTCGCGGGGCTCGGCGTCTACCTCGTCGTCACGGATGCGCTCTCCCGTCGGCGCCTCGGCGTCGAGCTGTGGCCCTTCGACGCGGTGCGGCAGGCTGTCGTGACGTTCGTGCTCTTCGTGCCGGTGGCGTTCGTCGTGTACCTGCTGTCGTGGACCGGCTGGCTCCTCACCGACGGCGGGTACGACCGCCACTCGGCCGACGCGGAGCCGGCGACCGGGCTCTGGTCGTGGGCGCCCCTCGCGCTGCAGAGCCTGTGGCGGTATCACCAGGCGATCTATGGGTTCCACGTCGGCCTCACGACCGACCACAGCTACGAGAGCCCCGCGTGGCAATGGCCGCTGCTGATCCGGCCGACGTCGATGTACTTCCACCAGGACCCGTTCGGCGACGCCGGATGCGGCTGGGCGAGCGGCTGCGTGCAGAACATCTACAGCATGCCCAACCCCCTCGTGTGGTTCGCGGGCGTCGCCGCCGTGCTCTACGCGGTGTACCGGTTCGCAGTCGCCCGCGACTGGCACCTCGCGCTCGTGCTGCTCGGCATCGGCGTGACGTACGTGCCGTGGCTGCTGTACCCCGAGCGCACGACGTTCCAGTTCTACACGGTGGTCGTGCTGCCGTTCCTGCTGCTCGCGCTCACCTTCGCGCTGCGCGACATCGCGCGAGGCGGCGTCGCGGCGTCCGCCGTGCCGGGCTCTCCCGAGTCGTCGTACCGCCGCGCGACCGGGCAGCGGCTCGTGATCGTGTTCCTCGTCGTCGCGCTGCTCGTCGCCGCGTTCTGGTACCCCGTCGTCAACGGCATCGCGGTGCCGTACGAGTTCTACCGCCTGCACAACTGGGTTCCCACCTGGATCTGACCTGCGCCCGCGCGTCGCCGGATCAGGCGGATGCACCGGGATCAGGACCGATTCGCGCGAAACGTCCTGTTCTCGCGGGATCGACCTGTTCTCGGCGCGCTCAGGAGGCGGTCAGGCAGGCGAGGCGGATGCCGCGGCCCGCGCCGCGGCCGGAAGCGCGGCCGTGACGCGCTCGATCGCCGCGTCGTCGTGCGCCGCGGTGAGGAACCACGCCTCGAAGACACTCGGCGGGAGGGACACTCCGGCGTCGAGCATCGCGTGGAAGAACGCCCGGTAGCGGAACGCGTCCTGCGCACGGGCGTCGTCGTAGTCGCGCACCGGATCCGGGCGGAACGCGATCGAGAAGAGGTTCGCCGCACGTGAGACGACGTGCGCGACACCCGCCGCGTCGAGAGCCTCGTGCGCGGCGCTCGCGACGGCGTCCGCCGCCTCGTCCACGCGGCGGTAGACCGCGTCGTCGGCGAGCTTCAGCGTCGCGATGCCCGCCGCCACCGCGAGCGGGTTCCCGCTGAGCGTACCCGCCTGGTACACCGGCCCGACCGGGGCGAGCAGCTCCATCAGGGCGGCGCGGCCGCCGATCGCGGCGAGCGGCATGCCTCCGCCGATGACCTTGCCGAACGTGACGAGGTCGGGGCTCCAGTCCTCGCCCGACGCCTGCTCGAGGCCCCACCAGCCGGCGGGACCGACTCGGAAGCCCGTGAGCACCTCGTCGAGGATGAACAGGGCACCGTGCTCGTGCGCTGTCTCGATGAGGAACCGGTTGAAGCCGGGCTCGGGCGTGAGGACGCCGGCGTTCGCGCCCGCGGCCTCGGCGATGATCGCCGCGATGCGGCCCGGGTGCGTCTCGAAGGCGGCGCGCACGGCGTCGCGGTCGTTGTAGGGCAGCACGAGGGTGAGCGCCGCGATATCGGCGGGGACGCCCGCCGATCCGGGAAGTCCCAACGTCGCGACCCCGGAGCCCGACTCGGCGAGAAGGCCGTCGGAGTGACCGTGGTAGTGGCCGGCGAACTTGATGATGACGTCGCGCCCCGTGGCGCCGCGCGCGATGCGGATCGCGGTCATCGTCGCTTCGGTGCCCGTCGAGACGAGGCGGAGGCGCTCGATCGCGCGCTTCGTCTCGCTCCCAGCGGTCGCTCGCTCAGCGACCGGGGATGGGCTGGCGAGCCGGTCGATGACGAGCTCCGCGAGCTCGGTCTCGCCGGGGGTCGACGCGCCGAACGAGAGGCCGCGCGATGCGGCATCCGTCACAGCCTTCACGACTTCGGGGTGCGCGTGACCGAGCAGCGCGGGCCCCCACGACGCGACGAGGTCGACGTACTCGCGCCCCGAGACGTCGCGCACCGTCGCACCGGAGGCCGACACGATCGACAGGGGAGTTCCTCCGACCGACCCGAACGCGCGCACGGGCGAGTTGACTCCGCCGGGGATCACCGCGCGGGCGCGGGCCGCGGCATCCGCATTGTTCGTCGTCATGCGTCTCGTCTCCTCGCGCCGCGACCGGAGAGGCGTTCCGCCGCCTCGACGGCCCAGTACGTCAGCACTGCGTCGGCACCCGCCCGCACGATGCCCGTGATCGACTCGTCGACGGCGCGTTCGCGGTCGATCCAGCCGTGCGCGGCAGCGGCCTCGATCATCGAGTACTCGCCGCTCACTTGGTAGGCCCACACGGGAACCGGCGAGGTCGCGGCGGCGTCGGCGAGCACGTCGAGGTACGACATCGCAGGCTTGACCATGACGATGTCGGCGCCCTCGGCGAGGTCGAGCGCGACCTCGCGCGCGCCCTCGCGGCGGTTCGCGGCATCCAGCTGATACGTGCGGCGGTCGCCCTGCAGCGAGGACTGCACCGCGTCGCGGAAAGGTCCGTAGAACGCCGACGCGTACTTCGCCGCGTACGCGAGGATCGCGACATCCGTGCGACCGGCGTCGTCGAGGGCCGAGCGCACGACGTCGACCTGGCCGTCCATCATGCCGCTGAGGCCGAGCAGCTGCGACCCGGCCTCGGCCTGCGCGAGCGCCATGTCGCGGTAGCGATCGAGCGTGGCGTCGTTGTCGACGGCGCCGTGCGCGTCGAGCACGCCGCAGTGGCCGTGGTCGGTGAACTCGTCGAGGCACAGGTCGGTCTGCACGACCAGCGCGTCGCCCGCCTCCTCGACCGCCAGGCGCGTCGCCACGTTGAGGATGCCGTCGGGGTCGGTCGCGCCGGAGCCCTCCGCATCCTTGTGCTCGGGCACACCGAACAGCATGACTCCCCCGAGGCCCGCCTCCGCCGCGCGCACGATCTCGCGGCGCAGCGAGTCGATGCTGTGCTGCACGACGCCCGGCATCGACGCGATCGGCAGCGGCTCGCCGGCGCCCTCTCGCACGAACACCGGCAGCACGAGCTGCTCGGGGTGAACGCGCGTCTCGCGCGCAAGGCGACGCCATGCCGGCGTCGCGCGCAAGCGTCGCGGACGGACGGACGGGAAGCTCGGGTCGGTCATGGGGAGTCCTTCGTGTGTTCGGCGCGCGCCGTCTCGCTGCGTACGCGCGAGGCCCGGTGTCGTCAGTCGCCGAGGGGTGCGAGGTCGGCCGCGCCCTGCTGAAGCAGTTCGTCGGTCACATTGCGGGCCACGGATGCCGCGGCATCCGTGCCGTCGTCGTCGAGCGCGGCCGCGTGCGAGCTCGACAGCTGCGCCGTGCCGTCGGGCCGGTAGACGACCGCCGTCAGGAACAGCAGCTCGTCCTCGACGAACGCGTGCGCGCCGATCGGGGCGGCGCAGCCGGCGCCGAGGAGCGCCAGCACGCCGCGCTCCGCGTCGGCGGCGAGCCGCGTCGGGCGGTGGTCGATCGCCGCGGCGAGACGCTCGTCGCCCGCGCGCGTCTCGACGGCGAGCGCCGCCTGCGCGGGGGCGGTGGGCCACGCCTCGAGGTCGAGGTACTCGGTCACGGCGTCGAGGCGTCCCAGCCGTCCGAGCCCCGCGGCGGCGAGCATGACGGCGTCGAGCGCGCGCTCCGGGTCGGCGGAGCCTACGCGTCCGAGCCGCGTGTCGACGTTGCCGCGCAGGTCGACGAGCTCGAGGTCGGGGCGCCGGGCCGCGAGCTGCGCACGGCGGCGCGGCGAGCCGGTGCCGACGCGTGCCCCCTCGGGGAGGGTCTCGAGCGTGAGTCCGTCGCGCGCGCACAGCGCGTCGCGCGCGTCCGCGCGCTCGGGGACGGCCGCGATCGCGAGCCCTTCGACGGGGGTCGTCGGAAGGTCCTTGTACGAGTGGACGAGCACATCGACCTCGCGGGCGAGGAGCGCCTCGCGGAGTGCGTTCGCGAACACGCCCCGCCCGCCGAGGGTGGACAGCGACGCGGTCGACGTGTCTCCTTCGGACAGGATCGGCACGAGCTCGCCGCCGAGCAGGTCGGCGATCGTGCCGGCCTGCGCCATCGCGAGCGCGCTCGCGCGGGTCCCGATGCGGAGGGTCATGCGTCTGCCCACCCGTGCCGAGATCGCCCGGATGACGGCCTGCGCGCGGCGAGCGTCGCCGTTCGCGCGATCTCGGCGGCATGAATCGAGCCCCAGGGCGTCACTCGATCACCTCGCGCACCTCGGACGGCGCGATGCGCCGGCCGGTGAAGAACGGCACCTCTTCGCGCACGTGCAGGCGAGCATCCGTCGCGCGCAGGTGGCGCATGAGGTCGACGAGGTCGACCGGGTCGTCGGCCTCGAGCGCGAGCAGCCACTCATAATCGCCGAGCGCGAAGCTCGCGACGGTGTTGCTCTGCACCTGCGGGAACTCACGGCCCTTGCGCCCGTGGTCGCCCAGCATCCGCCCCCGCTCCTCGGGCGGCAGGAGGTACCACTCGTAGCTGCGCACGAACGGGTACACGGTGAGCCAGTCCTTGGGCGTGAGGCCGCGCGAGAACGCCGGCGCGTGGTCGCGGCTGAACTCGGCGTCGCGGTGTACGCCCATCGCGTTCCAGGTCGGCAGGAGCGGTGCGAGCTCGCGGCTGCGGCGCAGCGTGCGCAAGTGGCCCTGCAGTTCGTCGACCGAGTGCCCCGTGAGCCACAGGAGGACGTCGGCATCGGCGCGCAGTCCCGACACGTCGTACACGCCGCGCAGCGCGTCGCCGACCTCGGCGGACGCGTCCTCGATCGACACAGCGCCGAGCGGGACATCGGCCGGATGCGGGTCGCGACGGAGGACGGCGAAAAGCGTGAAGTACCGGGCTTCGACGGCGGGGGTGGTCTCGGTCACCCTTCCATCCTCCCCCCGGACGCCGGTTCCGGCGAATCCGCGCCCAGCCGCTCGGCGACCCTTTCGGCGTGCGCCACGACCGACGCGAGACCCGTTCCGGCAGGCCCCTCTCCCACGGCGGGTTCGGGCGTCCCCGCCCACGCACCGCCGGGTCGCCGCCGCCACACCGCGGACGTCGCGTCGACGATGCGTTCGATGCGCGCGCCGGTGAGCGTCGCGGCATCCGCCCTCGCCCGCTCGATCGCGTCGGACGGCTCGCCGTCATACGAGAGCCGCAGCGCGTGGAGTCCAGGCAGGCGCTCGCCGACCCACGCCCACTTGGCCGAGACGTGCGTGAGCGCCCTCGCCGAGACGCCGGACGCGCCGGACGCGACGAGCACTCCCGTGCCGCGCGGGGCCGAATCGAGACCGGATGCCTCGACCACGAGCGTCGCGAGCGTGACGTGTCGCCCCGCGGGAGCGTCGGCCGGCGCGCCGGCGCGAACGACCTCGCCGGTGAGCCGCCGCCCGTTCACCGTGACGCCTTCGGCGCCGATGTCGCTCGCATCGGCGCCGGTCTGGAGCCGCACGCCCCGCCCCTCGCACTCCGCCACGAGCGCATCGACCAGCCGGAACATGCCGCCGCGGATGCCGGCGACCTGCGATCCCGCGGGCGCCGCCGCACGGATACGCTCCACCGCCGCCGCGAGCGACCCGCTCGCGCGCAGCTCGTCGCGCAGGCGCGGCGAGGCGGTCTCGACCGGGAGGGAGTACGGGTCGCTCGAGTGGACGCCGCGGACGACGGGCGACACGAGGCCGTCGACGACTCCCCTGCCCATGCGCCGCCGCACGAGGTCGCCGAGGGACGAGGCATCCGCCCCCACCCGTGCCGGAAGAAGTGCGTCGAGCCGCGCACGCAGCGCCGCGCGGCGGCCGATCGCGTGGACGACGTCCGCCGCGGCCGGATCGCCCGGGATGCCGAGGACCCCGGTCGCGGGCAGCGGCACCGCCGATCCGTCGGCGCGGTACAGCCACGCGGGCTTCGGCAGCGGCGTCTCGATGTCGTCCGCGAGACCGAGCTCGCCGAGGAGCGCGGCCACCGTGCCGCCGCGCGTCGCGAACGACTCGGCGGCGGCATCGAGGTCGACGCCCGCGACCGTGTGTCGCGCGACCTGTCCGCCGAAGCGGTCGGAGCGCTCGAACACGACGACGCGCCTGCCGGCGAGGGCGAGGCGGCGCGCGAGCACGAGACCGCCGACTCCCCCGCCGACGACGAGGACGTCGTCAGGCATGCACGAACTCCACGATGCGCGTGAGCACGGTCGGGTCGGTCTCGGGCGGGACGCCGTGGCCGAGGTTGACGATGTGCGCGGGCGCGGCGGCGCCGCGGTCGATGACGTCCTCGATGTGCGCCGCGAGCACCGGCCACGGCGCCTGCAGCAGCGCGGGGTCGATGTTGCCCTGCAGCGGCACGCGGCCCCCGAGGCGCTCGTTGGCGACGTCGAGCGGCAGCCGCCAGTCGATGCCGACCACGTCCGCGCCGATGCCCGGCAGCAGGTCGAGCATCTCGCCCATGCCGAGGCCGAAGTGGATGCGCGGCACATCGAGCCCGCGGAGCGCGTCGAACGCGCGGCGCGAGTGCGGGGACACGCGGCGCTGGTAGTCGCTGCGCGACAGCGAGCCCGCCCACGAGTCGAAGAGCTGGACGACGCTCGCGCCGGCCTCGACCTGCGCGCGCAGGAACGCGCCCGTCACGTCGGCGCACCAGTTGAGCAGCGTCGCCCACGTGCGCGGATCCGTCCGCATGAGGGCCCTCGTGCGCAGCTGCTCCTTCGACGGACCGCCTTCGACGAGGTAGCTCGCGAGCGTGTACGGCGCCCCGCCGAAGCCGACGAGCGGCGTGCTCCCCAGCTCGGCGACGACGATGCGCACCGCCTCGCGGATCGGGTCGAGCGCCGCCGGGTCGATCGGACGGAGATTCAAGACGTCGGATGCCGTGCGCACCGGCTCGTCGAGCACGGGACCCCGCCCGGGCACGATCTTCACGCCGACACCCGCCAGCAGGACCGGCACGACGATGTCGCTGAAGAACACCGCGGCGTCGACGCGGTGGCGGCGCACGGGCTGCAGCGTGATCTCGGCGGCGAGGGCCGGGTCGAGGCACGCGTCGAGCATCTCAGTGCCCGCGCGGCTCTCGCGGTACTCGGGAAGCGAGCGGCCCGCCTGACGCATGAACCACACCGGAGGGATCGCCGGACGGTCGCCCTGCGCGGCGCGAACGAGCGGCGATCGGGCGGTTCGCCCGTCGGTGAGCGGGTGGTCTGCGGGAAGGGCGGCGGTGGCGAACGTCACCCGTCCAGGCTAGTTCGCCGTGCTGGGAGGAAGGACCGCGTGGATGCGGCACCACCTCGACAGGGCGGGTAAACTCGCGGCGTGCTTTTCTGCCTCACGGCGAATCACCGGAACACCGACTTCGAGGTCCTCGAGCGGATCTCGCAGGCGGCGGATGCGGCCGGGCCCGACCTTCTCGCCGCGCACGACTTCGTGCGCGGTGCCGTCGTGCTCGCCACCTGCAACCGCTTCGAGGCGTATCTCGAGCTCGACGAGCCCGTCACGGGCGCCGCGGCTCTCGCGCACGAGGCTGTGCTCGAGATGCTCGAGGCGCGCGTCGGAGCCGACACCGAGGTGCTCCGCCGATCGGCTGTCACTCTCGGAGGCGACGACGTCGTGCGGCACCTCTTCGCCGTGAGTTCGGGCCTCGAGTCGATGGTCGTCGGCGAGGAGGAGATCAGCGGACAGGTGCAGCGCGCGCTGCGCTCCGCGCGCGAGGCCGGCGTCACGAGCCCGCTGCTCGAGCAGGTCTTCCAGCGCGCGGCGCAGGCGTCGCGCGAGGTGCGCGCCCGAGCGGATCTCATCGGCGAGGGCCGCTCGCTCGCACGCCTCGCGCTCGACCTCGTCGGGTCGCGCATCACCGACTGGAACGACACCGCCGTCCTGCTCGTGGGCACGGGAAGCTACGCCGCCACGACGATCGCCGCACTCCAGGCGCGCGCTGCGGCCGACGTGCGCGTGTACTCGGCCACCGGCCGCGCGCAGCAATTCGCCGCGAAGTACGGCGTGCGCGCCGAGAGCGACCTGCGGCGGGGCATCCGCGAAGCCGACGTCGTCATCACGTGCACCGCCCGCTACACCGTGACCGCCGACGACGTCGCGGGAGGCCGCGACCGCATCATCGTCGACCTCGGGCTGCCGCGGAACGTCGACCCGGCGGTCGCCGACGTCGACGGCGTCACGCTCGTCGACCTGGAGCTCCTCGGCAAGCACGCGTCGGTGCCCGAGCTCGGCCACGGCGCCCACGAAGTCGTCGGCTCCGCCGCGGCGTCGTTCACTGCTCAGCGCGACGCGGCCGCGGCGGTCGTCGCCGTGCGGTCGCACATCCAGGCGGCGCTCGAGTCCGAGATCGACCGGCTCCGCGACGACGACGGGCGCACCGAGGCCGCCCTCCGGCACCTCGCCGGTGTGCTGTCGCATACGCCGTCGGTGCGAGCGCGCGAGGCGGCGGCCGAGGGCCGGCTGGACGAGTTCGAGCGCGCGATCGAGCTCGTGTTCGGCATCCGCGTCGACCGCGAGGACCGCGGCGATCTGCGGGCGATCGGCTGACGTTTCCGGCGCCCCGGACGTTGAGCGAGGACGCGCTGCGACCGAGCCGAAACGGCGCGGGTTCGTGGTGCGCTTCGTCTCGCTCCGCTCCGCTCAGCGACCGGATGAGGGCGAGGCGACGAGCTCCGCCGCATTCGTGAACGGCAGCCTGCAGGCGAAGTCCTGACAGTCGTACGCCGTCGCCCTGCCGTCGAGCGCGGCCTTGCCCTCGAAGAGCTCGAAGCCGGCGCTCGCGAACGCCTCCGACTGTGCGGGAGTGACAACCGCGAAGACATCTGCGCGGATGCCCCGCCCCGCCGTCACCAGCGGATCGTCGGCGTCCCCCGCGACGACGACGACCTGCCGCGGCGCCACGACGAGTCCCGCGGCGGCGCGCAGCAGCGCCCCGTGAGCGAGCGGCTGAGCGACCGCCCTCCGCCCGTGGAACGCGACGATCTGCTCCGCGATCCTGCGCCACTGCTCCCCCGCCCCGAGCCGCCACAAGTCGAGCGCCGCGAGCGCGATCGACGCCGGACCCGACGGCTCGTCGCCGTCGCTCGCCTCGGCTGGAGCCTCGACGCCCTGCGCCGCGAGCACGGGGTCGCCGCCGGCCGGCGGGCGGGGCATCCGGCTCTCTTCGACGCACTCGGCGACGAGATCTCGCGCCCGCACCGCGTACGCGACGTCGCCGGTCGCCGCCGCGAGCGCCAGGAGTCCTCCGGCGAGCTGACCGTAGTCGGCGAGCGTCGCGGGGGCGCGCGACGGGATCTCGTCGAGCGACGCGCGCACGAGGCGGCCGTCCGCGTCGACGTTCGTGGTGAGCACGGTGTCGGCCGCCCAGCGCGCAGCTTCGACCCATGCCGGCTCGCCGAGCCGCGATCCCGCCCGCGCGAGCGCGGCGATCGCGAGCCCGTTCCACCCGGTCACGACCTTGCCGTCGACGGCGGGCGGCTCGAGCTCGGTGCGCTCCGAGGCGTCGCGCGCGTAGTAGCCGCCCTCGCTGCGGGCGCCGTCGATCCACGACTCGGAGTCCTGCGCGGCGCCGACGCCTCCCGAGGGCTGCTGCAGCACGCCGATGAGGAACCCGGAGACGCCCCGCGCCGTCTCGTCGTCGCCCGCGTCGAGCGCCACCTCGAGCAGCTGCGCGTTGTCGGTGAGCATGCGCTCGTAGTGGGGCACCGTCCAGTCGCTGCGCGTCGCGTAGCGGAAGAAGCCTCCTTCGACGGGGTCGCGCAGCTCCGACCCGGCCATCGCGGCGAGCGCACGGTCGGCGACGGCGGATGCCCCACCCGCGGCCTCGCGCACGAGCGGCGTCTGCAGGAACCGCAGCGCGGTCGCGACGGGGAACTTGGGAGCGGCGGGGTTGCCGCCGCCGAAGCCGCCGAACTCCGGATCCTCCTGGTCCGCGAGCGCGCGGGCGGCGTCGGCGAGCTCCTCCGCACTGGGAACGCCGGCTTCCTCCGACGGCTCCGTCCCGCGCGAGGCCGCGAGCGCCTGGAGGATCGCCGCCCCGGTCTGCTCGACTTCGCCGCGGCGTACCGTCCACGCCTCGCGCACGGCGTCGAGCACCTGCCGGAACGACGGCAGCCCGACGCGTGGCTCGGGCGGGAAGTATGTGCCCGCGAAGAACGGGCGGCCGGTGGGCGTCGCGAAGACGGTGAGCGGCCACCCGAGGCTGCGGCTGAAGGCGGATGCGGCGGCCATGTACGCCGCGTCCACCTCGGGGTGTTCCTCGCGGTCGACCTTGATGCTCACGAAGCCGTCGTTGAGGACGGCGGCCAGCTCGGGGTCGGCGAACGACTCGCGCGCCATGACGTGGCACCAGTGGCACGTCGAGTACCCGATCGAGACGAGCACCGGCACGCCGCGGCGCGCCGCCTCGTCGAACGCGGCATCGCCCCACGGGTACCACGCGACGGGGTTGTCGGCGTGCGCCCGCAGGTACGGGCTCGTCGATCCGGCGAGGCGGGAGACTCCCGAGTCGCCTCGGTCCGGAGCATCCGTCCCTGGGGGCACAGCCCCAGGCTACCCCCGGGGTCAGTTCACCTCATCGGGGTGCGCGCTCACGCGGCCCGAGCCGTCGCCCGGGTCCATGCCGTCGATCGCGGCCATCTGCGGCGCGGTGAGCTCGAAGTCGAACACATCGAGGTTCTCGGCGAGGCGCTCGCGACGCACCGACTTCGGGAAGACGATGTGGCCCTTCTGCAGGTGCCAGCGGATGACGACCTGCGCGGGAGTCTTCCCGTGGTCCATCGCGGCGGCCGCGACCGGGGCCGCCCCGAAGAGGTCGTACTTGCCCTGCCCGAGCGGACCCCACGATTCGATCTTCACGGCGCGTTCGGCCGCCCACGTCGTCACGTCGCGCTGCTGGTACGCAGGGTGCAGCTCGATCTGGTCGACCGCGGGGACGACGCCCGTCTCGGCGACGAGGCGCTCGAGGTGCGGCACGAGGTGGTTCGAGACGCCGATGCTGCGCGTGAGGCCCGCGTCGCGCAGCTCGATGAGCTTCTGCCACGCGTGCACGTAGTTGTCGGCGGCCGGCGTCGGCCAGTGCACGAGATAGAGGTCGACGTGGTCGAGGCCGAGCTTCTCGAGGCTCTCTGCGATCGCCGAGTTCGGCTCGTCGCCGTCGTGGCGGTCGTTCCAGAGCTTCGTCGTGACGAACAGCTCGTCGCGCGCGATCCCGCTTGCGGCGATCGCCGCGCCCACGCCCTCCTCGTTGCCGTAGATGGCGGCGGTGTCGATGTGGCGGTAGCCGAGCTCGAGCGCCTCGGTCACGGCGCGCTCGGTGTCGGCGGGCGGAACACGGAAGACTCCGTAGCCGAGCTGCGGGATGCTGTTGCCGTCGTTGAGCGTCACGGTGGGGATCGTCATGCCACCAGCCTACGAGCGGGCCGACGCCCCTCGGACCGGCCCGCTCGCATCGGCTCAGCGGTAGCGCCGTCCCTCGTCGCGCCGGAACAGCGCCAGGGCGAGGGCGAGCGAGACCGCGATCCACGCGAGGGTGCCCACCCAGACCCACCACTCGAGCGTGCCGCCCTCGACTGCCCAGATGACGAGCTCCCGCGCCTGCCGCGTCGGCGTGAAGCGCGAGATGACCTCGAGCCAGTCGGGGAACAGAAGCGGAGGCAGGAAGAGCCCGCCGATGAATGCGAGGGCGAACATCGCGATCTGGATGACCGCGATCGCGGCCTTGAACGGCATCGAGTAGCCGATCGCCGTGCCGATGAGCATGAACGGCAGGGCCGCGATCGCGAGCGCCACGAACCCCGCCAGGATCCGTGCGGGCGACGCCTCGGCCGCGGTCAGGATGCCGCCGACGGCGATGACCGGCACGACCGCCAGGAGCCCGAGACCGCCCGTCGACAGCAGCAGCGCGAGCACTCGCGCGAGTCCGGGAGCGGGCAGCGTGCGCAGGTACGGATCCCACGGCTTCTCGCGGTTCTCGGCGATCGCGAGTCCGAACCCGAACAGCGAGTTCGACATGACCGCGAACACCGCCAGCGAGATGACGGCCTGCGTCGCGTACACGGGATTCTCGGCGACGACGCGCTGCGGCACGACGAAGAACACGAGCGCGAGGGCCGGGAAGACGAGCGTGCCGATGACGGCCATCGGCACTCGGAGCGTCTCGATGAACTGGTACCGGGCGTGCAGGAGCGTGAGTCGCACGAGCGACGGCCCGGTGGAGGCGATGGTGCTCATCGCAGTTCCTTTCCGTGGGAGGTGACGAGTTCGTCCGCGGGGCGTCGCGCGGTGAGCGCGAGGAAGGCCTCCTCGAGCGTCGCGCCGCGCACGCCCAGATTGCGGAAGCGAATGCCCGAGCCGACGAGCGCGCGCACGAACGCGTCGGAGTCGGACACCGTGAGGACCTGCACGCCGTCCGCCGTGTCGCGTCGCACGACGCCGTCGAGCGCATCGAGCGCATCCGGCTCTTCGACCTCGAGCCGCACCTGGCTCACGCCGACCTCCGCGACGATCCGGGCGACGGAGTCGTCGGCCAGCACGCGCCCCTCGCCGAGCACGATCACGCGCTGCGCGAGCGCCTCGATCTCCTCGAGATAGTGGCTCGTGACGACGACGGTGGCGCCGAGCTCGTGCTGATGCCGGATCGCGTCCCAGAGGACGCGCCGCGCGTCGACGTCGAGCCCCGTCGTCGGCTCGTCGAGCAGCACGAGGCGCGGGCGGCCGACGAACGCGAGGGCGACGGCGAGACGGCGCTTCTGGCCGCCCGACAGCGAGCCGCTCTGGCGGCGCAGGAGGTCGCTCAGCCCGAACTCCTCGGCGAGGGCATCCGTCTCGACGCGGTCGGCGAAGTGCCCGCCGACGTAGTCGATGACCTCGCCGACCCGCAGCGTCTCGGGCAGCGCCGTCTCCTGCGGCGTGCTGCCGAGCAGGCGCCGCGTGCGGGCGTCGCGCGGATCGGCGCCGAAGAGCGTCACGGTGCCCGAGGTCGGGCGGCGCAGCCCCTGCAGCAGCGACAGGAGCGTCGTCTTGCCGGCGCCGTTCGGACCGAGGAGACCGAGGATCGCGCCCGGCTCGATGTCGAGGGTCACGTCGTCGACGGCGACGAGGTCCCCGAAGCGACGGGTCACGCGTTCGAAGCGTGCGAGAGGTGTGGAGTTCATGAGACGCCTCCGAGGAAGGATCGCAGGGTCTCCGTGTAGTCCTCGAACGCACGGCGCCCTGCTTTGGTGAGGGAGAGGTAGGTCACAGGTGTGCGACCCTTGAAGCTCTTCGCGACGTCGACGTAGCCGGCGTCCTCGAGCTTGCGCAGGTGGGTCGACAGGTTGCCCGCCGTCATTCCCAGCAGCTCCTGCAGGCGCGGGAACGAGATGCTCTCGCCGACGTCGAGCGTCGCGAGCGCGGCGGTGATCCGCAGTCGCCCCTGCGCGTGGATCACGGGGTCCAGGTCCGTCATCGTCGCCGTGCCCCCGTGTCTCGTCCACCGTACGCCCAGATCGCGGTGAAGACGGCGGCGGCGAGGAAGACTCCCCCGCCGGCGATGGCGAACACGAGGTAGTGCGTGGGGTACCCGAAGTACGGCGCGACGCACGCCACGAGCACGATCCAGCACCCCATGACGATCGAGCCCCAGTTCTGCCAGATGCCGCCGGCGAGGAAGTACATGATGCCGACGAACATCACCGCCGCGGTCGGGTAGTAGATGTTCGCGACGTCGCGGCTCATCCCGGCCGCCAGCAGCGCACCGCCGAGCGCGTAGATCGCGAGGAACCCGACCGGCCAGGCCAGCCCGAAGACGGAGCCGGTCCACGCCGCCGCGGCGCCGGCACGGATGCCCCGCCCCATGCGCGCCCCTCCGACGGCGCTCGCCGCGATCGCCCCCGCCATGAGCACGATGAACGACGCGACCGCGATCGGCAGCGGCATCCGGAACGCGGGCGCGAGCCCGTCGATCAGCCACAGCATCATGAAGCCCACGCTCCAGGCGAGGCCCCACGCGCCGAGGATCACCGGGAGCCACGACGCCATGCGGCGCTGCATCCGGTTCTGCTCGCTGGTGACCAGCTCGAGCGCGGCGGCCGGATCGAGGGCCGGGTCGAGGCCGTCGTCGGCTGTCTCGTGGGGTGTCATCGACGGGTTCCCTTCTGGTTCGGTCACTGCGGCAGCCACGCGATCGCGAGAGCGGGGGCGCTCGTGAAGAGGTTGACGGCGAAGTGGGCGACGATGATCGGCATGAGGCGGCCCTGGCGGTGGGCGATGATGCCCGAGCCTGCGCCCCATACGAAGAACGCGCACGCGTAGGCGAGCGCCGCGGACGAGGTCGGCGCGTAGAAGATGTGCTGAAGCCCGAAGAACAGCGCCGAGACGGTGATCGCGAGGGCGACCGGCATGCGCGTCGCGAGGCCCCGCTGCCCGTAGCCGCGATAGACGAGCTCTTCCACCGGCGCGTTGAGCGGGGCGAACGTGAGCACCGCGACGACGGCGAGGATCGTCATCGCCCACCGCGGAAGGTCGGGCACGGATGCCGGGTCGAAGAACACGGTCTCGAACGCCGCGAACGTCGCGTCGCCGTATTGGAGCGCCATGACCCCGAGCACCGTGAGCGCGAACGGCACGTAGAGCACGACCAGCCACAGCAGTCCCCACAGCACATCGCGGCCGAGCCTGGCCCGCGAGTACCCGATGAGGTCGCGCAGCCTGCTTCCCCGGTCGTGCACGAGGCGCCGCGCCCACCACAGGCACACGAGGTTGACAGGCAGCATCGCGAGCGCGGCGAACAGGGGCGAAGGAGGAAAGGCGGTGGCGCCGGTCGGCAGGAACAGAACCCAGACGAGGATGGATGCCGCACCCACGAGCGCCACGCGGCCGATCAGCACCACGACCGCGCGCGCGGCGTACGGCGGCTCCGAGACCCGCTGCCGGACCTGCGTTCGTTCAGTCATGAAGTACTTTGTACCGCAAACCACTCTGCGCGTCAACGGTCGATCGGGACCGCGTCCGAGCGGCCGTCGTACGATGGAGGGCTGTGTCCGCACCTGCCCCTGTCATCTCGTACCCACCGGAGCTGCCCGTCAGCGCCGCGCGGGACGAGATCGCGCGGGCGATCCGCGATCACCAGGTCGTGATCGTCGCGGGCGCCACGGGCTCCGGGAAGACCACGCAGCTTCCGAAGATCTGCCTCGAGCTCGGCCGCACGAGCATCGCGCACACTCAGCCCCGCCGCATCGCCGCGCGCACGATCGCGGAGCGCGTCGCCGAAGAGCTGCAGGTCCCCCTCGGCACGACCGTCGGCTACAAGGTGCGCTTCACCGACAAGGTCTCCCCCGACACGAGCATCGCGCTCATGACCGACGGGATCCTCCTCAACGAGATCCACCGCGACCGGCTGCTCCGCCGCTACGACACGATCATCGTCGACGAGGCGCACGAGCGGTCGCTCAACGTCGACTTCCTGCTCGGCTACCTCACGCGCATCCTGCCGAAGCGTCCAGACCTCAAGGTCGTCATCACGAGCGCGACGATCGACCCCGAGAGCTTCGCGAAGCATTTCGCTCAGGGCGACGGCATGCCCGCTCCGATCATCGAGGTGTCGGGCCGCACGTACCCCGTCGAGCTCCGCTACCGCCCGCACGATGCCGACGACGACGTCGACGGCATCGCCGCCGCGCTGCGCGAGCTCGATCGCGAAGCCGCCGGCGATGTGCTCGTGTTCCTCCCGGGCGAGGCCGAGATCCGGGACGCGATGGATGCCGTTCGCGGCATGTACGCGAAGGACCCCACCCCCACGGAGGTGCTCCCGCTCTTCGGACGCCTCAGCGCCGCCGAGCAGCACCGCGTGTTCGAGCCGTCGACGGTCGCGGGCGTGCGCCGGCGGGTCATCCTCGCGACGAATGTCGCCGAGACGAGCCTCACGGTCCCCGGCATCCGCTACGTCGTCGACACCGGCACCGCGCGCATCTCGCGCTACAGCAACCGCAGCAAGATCCAGCGCCTGCCCATCGAGGCGATCTCGCAGGCCTCGGCCCAGCAGCGCTCGGGGCGCGCGGGCCGCACGGCGCCCGGCATCGCGATCCGCCTCTACGCCGAGGACGACTTCGAGCGGCGGCCCGAGTTCACCGAGCCCGAGATCCTGCGCACGAGCCTCGCGAGCGTCATCCTGCAGATGCTCACGCTCGGCTTCGGCGACATCGCGTCCTTCCCTTTCCTCACCCCGCCCGACTCACGGGGTGTCAAGGCGGCGTTCGACCTGCTCGTGGAGCTGGGGGCGGTGCGGATGCCGCGTCCCTCGTCGCGCGACGGCGAGGCATCTGGCCCGCGTCTGACCGACCTCGGTCGCGAGCTCGCACGCCTGCCGATCGACCCGCGCTTCGCGCGCATGCTGGTCGAGGCTCGTCGCGCGGGCGTGCTGCGCGACGTGCTCGCGATCGTCGCCGGCATGTCGATCCAGGACGTGCGCGAGCGCCCCGAAGAACGCCGGGACGAAGCGGATCGCCTGCACGCGCGGTTCGTCGACCCGGCGAGCGACTTCCTGACGCTGCTGAACCTGTGGAACCACCTGCAGGAGCAGCAGGCGTCGCTCGGCTCGAGCGCCTTCCGCCGCCTGTGCCGCTCCGAGCACCTCAACTACGTGCGCGTGCGGGAATGGTTCGACGTGCACCGGCAGCTGAGTACGCTCCTGCGCGCACCGCGCACGGAGGAGACGGGCGTCGCCGACCCCGATGCGATCCACCGGGCGATCCTTTCGGGGCTTCTGTCGCACATCGGCATCCTCGACGCGCGCACGCTCAACCCGCCGAAGGACCGCCGCGGCACCGGTGGCGGGCGCCCCGCACGGGGCGAGTACGTCGGCGCGCGCGGCGCGCGATTCGCGATCTTCCCCGGGTCGGCGCTGCGCAGGAAGAGCCCGTCGGCGGTGATGGCGGCCGAGCTCGTCGAGACGTCGCGCCTGTTCGCGCGCACCGTCGCCGCGATCGACCCCGCGTGGGCGGAGGACCTCGCCGGCGACCTCGCGCGACGCCAGCTGAGCGATCCGCACTGGTCGAAGACGGCGGGCGCGGCATCCGCGTATGAGAAGGTCACGCTCTTCGGCGTCGAGATCGTGCCGCGCCGACGCATCCAGCTCGCCCGCTTCGACCGCCCCCTCGCGCGCGAGCTCTTCGTGCGGCACGCGCTGGTCGAGGGCGAGTGGGACTCGACCGCGTTCCTCGGCGCGGACAAGAGGCTCACCGCGTTCGAGCGCCGCAACCTCGAGCTGCGCCGCCGGCTCGAGAAGGTCGAGGAGCGCGAGCGGCGGCGCGACATCCTCGTGGGCGACGAGGCGGTGTTCGCGTTCTACGACGCCCGGGTCCCGCGCGACGTCTTCGACGCGAGGTCGTTCGCGGCGTGGTGGAAGGACACCTCGACCCGCACGCCGCGACTGCTCGACATGAGCGAGTCCGACCTGCTCGACGAGGCGGCGCGCTCCGACGAGCGCGACTTCCCCGCGCGATGGCGGCAGGGCGACCAGGTGCTGTCGCTCGCGTACCGCTTCGAGCCCGGCGCGCCCGACGACGGCGTCACGGTCGTCGTGCCTCTCGCGCTGCTCGCGCAACTGCGGGCGGACGGCTTCGACTGGCAAGTGCCGGGCATGCGCGACGAGCTCATCGCGGGGCTCATCCGGTCGCTGCCGAAGGCGATCCGCCGGCACGTCGTCCCCGCGGCGGACTGGGCGGCGCGGTTCTCCGAAGAGCTTCAGGGCCAGGGACCCGAGTCGCACGACGGCCTCCCGCCGACGACCCTGCGCGACGCGCTCGCCGCGCGCATCCAGCGCATCGCGAATCAGCCCGTCACAGCGTCGGACTTCGACCTCGAGCGCGTCCCCGCGCACCTGCGCATGTCTTTCCGGGCGGTCGACGAGCGCGGGCGGGCAGCGGGGTCCGATCGCGACCTGACGGCGCTCCAGCAGCGGCTGGCGGGGAAGGCGCGCGGAGCAGTGGCGAAGACGCTGACCTCGTCCGTGGCCGAGCGAGCACGCGAAGCGAGCGAGACGAAGCACGGTCCCGAAGGGGGCGCTTCGTCGCCGTCGCCTCGCTCCGTCGCCCAGCTTCCGGGGCACGGCGGCTTCGCCGAGGCATCCGGTCTCACTGAATGGACCCTCGACACCCTGCCGGACGTCGTCGACACGAAGGTCGCGGGCGGCGTCGTCCGCGGCTACCCCGCGCTCGTCGACGAGCGCTCGTCAGTGGCGCTGCGCATCGAGTCGACGCCCGAGGCGGCAGCCGCTGCAACCCATGCCGGCGTGCGGCGGCTCATGCTGCTCAGCGTGCCCTCTCCCGCGGCGTACGTGCTCGAGCACCTCACGTCGGCCGAGAAGCTCGCGCTGGCAGCGTCGCCGTACCCGTCCGCGAAGGCGCTCATCGAGGATGCGCGCACCGCGGTCGCCGACGCGGTCATCGCACGCACCGCCTCCGGAGTCGTGCGCTCGCGCGCGGAATTCGACCGCGTGCGCGACGCGTTCTCGGCGGCGGTCGTGGACGAGCTCTTCGCGGCGGTCTCGCTCACGGCGCGCATCTTGACGACGGCTCGCGAGGTCGAGCGATCCCTGCGGTCACAGAACTCGCTCACGCTGCTCGGCGCGCTCAATGACGTCAAGGGGCAGCTCGCGGGGCTCGTATTCCCAGACTTCGTCTCGCGCACGGGGCTCGCGCGACTCGCCCACGTGCCGCGCTATCTGCAGGGCGCGCTCGAGCGTGTGCAGGGCCTCGCCGACAACGCCGGGCGCGACCGGCAGCGCATGACCGAGATCGAGCGGGCGACGGCGCAGTACAGCGAGGCGGGCGGAACGATCCCGCCGGCGGCGGATGCTCCGCGCGCACTCGTGCACGTGCGGTGGCTTCTCGAGGAGTACCGCGTCAGCCTGTTCGCGCAGCGCCTCGGCACGGCCGAGCCCGTGTCGGCGCAGCGCATCGGAAAGGCGCTGCGCGAGATCGGGACGACCGGCCCCGCGGCGGCGCCGCGCCGCTAGCGTTGCCGGTATGGCTCAAGCGATCGTCTACACCGAGTTCGGGGCACCCGACGTGCTCACCCTGGTCGACATCGACGTGCCTCCGCCCGCGGCAGGCGAGGTCGCCGTCCGCATCGAAGCCGCGGGGGTCAATCCGATCGACGCGAAGCTGCGCAGCGGCAAGCGCCACTCGGGCGAGATCACGAGCCCCCGGCGCGTGGGCGCGGACGCCGCGGGCGTCGTGACGGCCGTCGGCGAGGGTGTCGAAGGACTCCGCGTCGGCGAGCACGTCGCCGTGTTCGCCGCGCCCGGCTCCTATGCGACGGAGGTCGTCATGCCCGCGACGCACGTCGTGCCGCGGCCGCCCGCCGTGTCCGCGGCCGAGGGCGCGGCACTCGGCGTGCCCGTCGGCACCGCGTACCAGACGCTCCGCTCCCTCTCCGTCGGCGAGGGCGACACGCTGCTCCTCCACGCCGGCTCGGGCGCGGTGGGTCAGGCGGTCATCCAGTACGCGGTCCTGTGGGGTGCGCGGGTCGTGGCGACTTCGTCGCCCCGACGGTTCGATCGCGTGCGCGAGCTCGGCGCCACGCCCGTCGAGTACGGCGACGGGCTCATCGACCGCGTGCGTGACGCCGCGCCGCGCGGCGTCACCGTCGCGATCGACGCCGCCGGAACCGACGAGGCGCTCGAGGTCTCGGAGGAACTCGTGGCGGAGAAGGCGCGCATCGCGACGCTCGTGCGCGGCCGGGACGCCGCGGGTCGCGGTATCCGTGCCTTCTCGGGCGGCTCGCCCGTGCCCCTCACGCCGCAGCAGCTCGCGTGGCGCGCCGAGGCGATGCCGGTCACGCTCGCCCTCATGGCGGCCGGCCGCTTCGCCGTCGAGCTCGGCCCGTCCCTGCCGCTGACCGAGGCGGCCGAGGCGCACCGCCTGCTCGAGGGCGGCGTCGACGGCAAGATCGTGCTCGTGCCCTGACCGGGGCGCGAGCTCACACCGAAGGGTCTCCCGGCTCCGGGCCCGTCGCGACCGGACGCCCCGGCGTGTTCGACCACTGACTCCACGATCCGGGGTACACCGTCACGTCGATGCCTGCGACGACGCCCGCGAGCGCGGCGTGCGCGGCGGTGATGCCCGAGCCGCAGTAGGCCGCCACCGGCGTGCCGGGTGTCGCGCCGACCTCCGCGAACGCCGCACGAAGCGCGTCCGGTGACCGCAGGAGCCCGTCGTCGAGCAGCGTCGCGATCGGGAGATTCACCGCGCCCGGGATGTGGCCCGCGATGGGATCGAGGGGTTCGACCTCGCCGCGATAGCGCTCCGCCGCGCGCACATCGAGGAGGATCCCGCGGCTCGGCCACGCGGCCGCGTCGTCGATGTCGGCGACGCCCTCGGTCACGTCGTGCAGCGAGATGTCGCCCGGCACGGGCACGACGTCGCCCTCCTCGAGCGGCAGTCCCTCGCGCGTCCACCCCGACAGACCGCCGTCGAGCACGCGCACGTCGGCGACGCCCGCGCGCGAGAGCAGCCACCACGCGCGCGCCGCCGCGAGCCCACCCGCGTCGTCGTACGCGATGACGGTGTCGCCCGCATGGAGGCCCCACCGCCGCGCCGCACGCTCGAGCACCTCGCGGGACGGGAGCGGATGCCGCCCATCCTCGGGTCGTCCGTGCGAGGCGAGCTCGTCGTCGAGGTCGATGTGCACGGCGCCCGGGAGGTGTCCTTCGAGGTACTCCGGGCGGCCGTCGGGACGGCCGAGCCGCCACCGCACGTCGAGCAAGCGCACCGGACGCCCGCCGTCCAGGAGCGCCGCGAGCTCGCGGGCCGAGATGAGGGGATTCATGCCTCCCATCATGCGGTGCGACGTGGCCTGCGGCGCGGGTCGCGGACGCAACAGTTCGACACGTTCGTCGAGAGCGTCGGCACCCGCCGCGAGAATGGACGCATGTCCGAGCCTTCCAGCGGCTTCGCGACGGCTCAGGTCCAGGCCGGTTACGTTCCCGGTGTCGTCCACAGCACCGCCGTCCCGCCGATCCACCAGTCGAACGCCTTCGCCTTCTCGTCGCTGACCGAGGCACGCGAGCTGTTCGCGCTGCGCCGCGACGGAGACATCTACAGCCGCGCGGCGAACCCCACGGTGCTCGTGCTCGAAGAGCGGATCGCCGCGCTCGAGGGCGGCACCGCGGCGGCGGGCGTGGCATCCGGTCAGGCCGCCGTCGCCGTCGCGCTCCTCGCGCTCGCCAAGCAGGGCGAGCACATCGTCGCGGCCCGCCAGCTCTACGGCGGCACCGTCGACCTGCTGGACGAGACGTTCGCCGACTGGGGCATCGACGTGACCTTCGTGGATCAGGACGATCCGGATGCCTGGACCGCCGCGCTCCGCCCCGAGACACGCGCCGTGTTCGCCGAGTCGATCACCAACCCGAACGCGCAGGTGCTGGACCTGCGCCGCGTCGCCGCAGTCGCGCACGACGCCGGCGTGCCCCTCGTGGTGGACGCGACCCTCGCGACGCCGTACCTGCAGCGGGCGAAGGATTTCGGCGCCGACATCGTCGTTCATTCGGCGACGAAGTTCCTCGGCGGTCACGGAACGTCGCTAGGCGGCGTCGTCGTCGACCTCGGCACGTTCGACTTCACCCGCGAGCCGTCCCGCTGGCCGCAGGTCACCGCGCCCTACCGCCGCGTGCCCGGCGGCAGCCTCGTCGAGCGGTTCGGTGCGCACGGCTCGCCGTACATCGCGCTCGTCAAGACGAAGTACGTGCACGACCTCGGGCCATCGCTCTCGGCGTTCAACGCCTTCCAGCTGCTGCAGGGCCTCGAGACGCTCGACCTTCGCATGGACCGGCACTCGTCGTCGGCGCTCGCGGTCGCGCGCTTCCTCGAGCAGCACCCCGCCGTCGCGCGCGTGCACCACCCCGGCCTCGAGTCGAGCCCGTGGCGGGCCGCGGCGGCCGAGTACCTGCCGCGCGGCGCAGGCTCCGTCTTCTCCTTCGACGTGCACTCGGCAGGCGACCCCGAGCAGGACTTCGCCCTCACCGAGGAAGTGGTCGGGCGCCTGCGCGTCGTGCAGCTGGTCGCCAACATCGGCGACGCGCGCAGCCTCATCGCCCACCCCGCGTCGATGACGCACAGCCACCTCTCTCCCGCGCAGCTCGCCGAGGCGGGCATCGCGTGGACGACGCTGCGGCTCTCGATCGGCCTCGAAGACGTCGCCGACGTCATCGGCGATCTCGACCGCGCGCTCGAGGTCGCCGTGCCCGCGTCCCCCCGTCTCGCTACGCTCGGGGGATGACCGACTCGACCTCCGGCCTGCGGTGGGGCATCCTCGCCGCGGGCGGCATCGCCACCGCGTTCACGAGAGACCTCCGCACGGCGGGGCTCGACGTCAGAGCCGTGGGCGCCCGTCGCCCCGGCGCCGCGCAGGCGTTCGCCGACGAGTTCGAGATCCCGCGCGCGCACGAGACGTATGAGGCGCTCGTCGAGGACGACGACGTCGACATCGTGTACATCGCGACGCCGCATCCGATGCACGCCGAGAACGCGACCCTCGCCCTCGAGCACGGCAAGCACGTGCTCGTCGAGAAGCCCTTCACGATCAACGCCGCCGAGGCGGCGCGCGTGCGCGACGTCGCGCGAAAGCGCGGGCTTCTCGCGATGGAGGCGATGTGGACGCGGTACCTCCCGCACATGATCCGCGTGCGCGAGCTGCTCGAGGCCGGTGCCCTGGGCGACGTGCGCGCGGTGTTCGCCGACCACACCCAGCGGATCTCGTCCGATCCCGACCACCGGCTCAACTCCCTCGCGCTCGGCGGCGGCGCGCTGCTCGATCTCGGCATCTACCCGATCTCGTTCGCGTGGGACGTGCTCGGCGCTCCGCGCGCGATCGCCGCGTCGGCCCGCCTCGGCGACACCGGCGCCGACACCGAGGTCGCGACGATCTTCACGCACACAGACGGGGCCATCTCGACCTCGATCTCGGCGTCGCGTTCCGCCGGCCCCAACACGGCGCACATCGTGGGCACCGACGCGCGCATCGACATCGACCGCGTCTGGTACACCCCCACGTCGTTCCGGCTCATCGCCCCCGATGGCACCGTGCTCGAGGACTACGTCTCGCAGGTCGAGGGTCGTGGCATGCAGTTCCAGGCGCTGGCCGCCGAGCAGTACGTCGCGGCCGGGCAGACCGACAGCGACGTCCTGCCGATCGACGAGACGATCGCCATCATGGGCGCGCTCGACGAGATCCGCAAGCAGATCGGCGTGAGCTATCCGGGCGAGACGGAATAGCGACGCAGCGGGCTGTCCGCTGGCACACTGAAGCCATGCCGGACTCGCAGAACGCCCGCGTCGCCGTGTACCTGGACTTCGACAACATCGTCATGTCGTGGTACGACCGCGTGCACGGCCGCAACACGTACTCACGCGACCGCGCGCGCATCGCCGAGACGCCGATCGCACCGGAGGTCGCCGAGCGGCTGCAGCGCGCGACGGTCGATGTCGGCGCGATCATCGACTACGCCGCCTCGTTCGGCACGCTCGTGCTCACGCGTGCGTACGCGGACTGGTCTTCCTCGGTCAACGCGGATTACCGCTCTCAGCTCGTCGCCCGTGCCGTCGACCTCGTGCAGCTGTTCCCGACCGCCGCCTACGCCAAGAACGGCGCAGACATCCGGCTCGCGGTCGACGCCGTCGAGGACATGTTCCGCCTCCCCGACCTCACGCACGTCGTGATCGTCGCGGGCGACTCGGACTACGTGCCGCTCGCGCAGCGCTGCAAGCGCCTCGGGCGGTTCGTCGTGGGCGTCGGCGTCGCGGGTTCGACCGCGAAGGCCCTCGCGGCCGCGTGCGACCAGTTCGACTCGTACGACGCGCTGCCGGGCGTGCAGCCCGCCGACGGGCCCGAGCCGTCCGAGAAGAAGGACACGGCGCCCGCGCGGCGGCGCGCCCGCAAGAAGGCGACCGATCCCGGGGCAGATCTGCTCGAACGCGCCCTGCGGCTCGAGAGCGACAAGGAGGGCGACGACTGGCAGCACGCCTCCGCCGTCAAGAGCCTCATCAAGCGGCTCGACCCCTCCTTCAGCGAACGGGCGTATGGGCACAAGAGCTTCTCGGAGTTCGTGAAGGCGCACACCGACGTCGCAGAGGTCGACGAGTCCGGCAACGTCGTCCTCATCCGCCTCGCGGCCGGCAGGCGCTGATCCCGCCCCCTCCTACCCGGGTACCCGGGTAGGTCACGCGTGCCCGTGCACTCTTCGTATTGAAACCTGAATCCCCTTTCAGTAGATTCGCCGGGCGGCTCCCCCCGCCGCTTCCGCGCTCTACAAGGAGGTATCAAGCGCATGGCATCAGCCACGTCCTCGAAGGCTTATCCCCAGTCGAGCCTTCGACGCGTCGTCACAGCGTCGATGGCGGGCACCGTCGTCGAGTGGTACGAGTTCTTCCTCTACGCCACGGCCGCGACGCTCGTGTTCAACGTCATCATGTTCCCGCCATCGGATGACCCCTACGCAGGCGTCATCTCGGCCTTCCTCACGTACGCCGTGGGCTTCATCGCGCGCCCCCTCGGCGGCATCGTGTTCGGCCACTTCGGCGACAAGTACGGCCGCAAGAGGCTGCTGCAGTTCGCCATCATCCTCGTCGGCGTCGCGACGTTCCTCATGGGATGCCTTCCGACGTTCGCCCAGGTCGGCTACTGGGCGCCCGCGCTGCTCGTGCTCCTGCGCTTCGCGCAGGGCTTCGCCGTCGGCGGCGAGTGGGGCGGCGGCGTGCTCCTGGTCGCCGAGCACTCCCCCGACCGCACTCGCGGATTCTGGGCGTCGTTCCCGCAGGCGGCCGTGCCGATCGGCAACCTGCTCGCGACCGTCGTGCTGCTCGTGCTGAGCAACACCCTGTCGCAGGAGGCGTTCCTCTCGTGGGGCTGGCGCATCGGCTTCTGGCTGTCGGTCGTGATCGTCGCGGTCGGCTACTACGTGCGCACGCGCATCACGGATGCCCCGATCTTCCTCGAGGCCCAGAAGGAGGCCGAGGACGAGCGTCGCGACCGCTACGGCGTCCTCGAGGTGCTGCGCCGCTACCCCCGCGGCGTCATCACCGCGATGGGCCTGCGGTTCGCGGAGAACATCATGTACTACCTCGTCGTGACGTTCTCGATCACCTACCTGAAGATCGCGCTCGGGATGGACACCGCCGCGATCCTGGGCATGATCGCGATCGCGCACGTCGTACACCTGATCGTCATCCCGTTCGTCGGCGGACTCACCGATCGCATCGGACGCCGGCCGGTGTACGCGATCGGAGCCGTCGCCGCGGCCGCGTGGGGCTTCGTGGCGTTCCCGATGTTCAACACGAAGGATCCGCTCATCATCATCCTGGCGATCTGCCTGGGCCTGGTGCTCCACTCCTTCATGTACGCGCCTCAGCCGGCGATCATGTCCGAGATGTTCCCGACGCGCATGCGCTACTCGGGCGTCTCGCTCGGCTACCAGGTGACCTCGATCGTCGCCGGCTCGCTCGCGCCGATCATCGCGGCCGCGCTCCTGTCGAGCACCGGCTCGTGGGTGCCGATCGCCGTCTACCTGGCGATCGCCGCCGCGATCACGTTCGTCGCGGTCATCTCGTTGCGCGAGACGAAGGGCTCGTCGCTGCACGAGCTCGACCGCATCGACCGCGAGCGCCTCGCCGCCGAGACGGCCGCGATCCCCGTGAAGGCCGAGGCCTGAGCAGCACACCGAGCGAACGCGCGAGGGCGGGTGGGGCATCCGCCGCCGCATCCGCCCCCACGCCCACGGAGCGGGCGGATCCCGGCATCGATTCCACCCCGTCCGGTACAGTGTCCAGCGTGGTACGCCGGAACACTCCACCCGGCTCGCAGTCCTCGCTCCGGGAAGCGAACCGGGCACGTCTCGTCGAGTCGCTCAAGCGCCATGGGCGCCTGACGCAGATCGAGCTCGCCGGCAGCACCGGCCTCTCTCCCGCGACGGTGTCGAACATCGTCAAGGAGCTGACGGCATCCGGCATCCTCCACACCTCGTTCACATCGCGCAGCGGCCGTCGCGCGACCCTCGTCTCACTCGCCCGCAAGGTGGGCCTCGTCGCGGGCGCGCACTTCTCGACGCGCCAGCTGCACATCGCGATCGCGGATGCCACGCGCACGACGGTCGCTGAGACGGTGATCCCCCTCGCGCCGGGCCACCGGCACGACGCAGAGCTCGACCGGCTGAGCATCCTCCTGTCCGAGATGATGGACAACCTCGGCGGATCCCTCGGCGACCTGCTCTCCGTGGGCGTCGCGCTCCCCGCGCCCATCGATCCGCGCACGGGCATGGTCTCGACCCCCGGGCTGCTGCCCGGCTGGGAGGGAATCGACGTCGCCGAGAGCCTCAGCGCCCGCATCGAGCGCCCCGTGTACGTCGACAGCGAGGCGAACCTCGGCGGACTGGCCGAGGCGCGCGAGGGCAGCGGCCGCACCGCGTCGTCGTCGGTGTACATCCGCGTCGGCCACACGATCAGCGCGGGCCTCATCGTCGACGGCGACCTGTTCCGCGGTGTGAGCGGCAAGACGGGGCAGATCGGCCACATGACGATCGACGAGAACGGCCCGATCTGCCGGTGCGGCAATCGCGGATGCCTCGAGACCTACGCGTCCGGGCCCGCACTCCTCGCCCTCTTCCCCGAGAGCGAGGGAATGCAGCGTCTCGGCGACCTGCTCGCCGCTGCGGACGCGGGCGTCGGAAGCGCGATGCGCGTGATCGCCGATGCCGGGCGCCACATCGGCATCGCTGCGGCGAGCCTGTGCAACCTCTTCGACCCCGAGCTCATCATCGTGGGCGGCGAGCTGGCGCAGGCCGGCGAGATCCTCATGGCTCCGATGCGCCATGCCCTCGAGCGCTCGGCGCTGGCGGCGGTCGGCGGCCTGCCCGAGATCGTCGGGGCGTCGTTCGGCGAGTGGGCCGAGACGCGGGGGGCGATCGCGATGGCGCTCGACCACGTGACCCTCGACGCCGACGTCATCCAATTCACCGCGTAGGCTCGAAAGACACGCGCAGCACCTCCCACCGCTCCCGCGTGCCGTACGAGAGCCGCCCGTGAGAAGAACCTTCGCCTTCGTCGTCGCCGTCGCCCTGCTCGCAGGGGGGCTCACCGCGTGCGTGCCACAGTCCGGGTCCGCGGACGGGACGATCGCGCTGCTGCTGCCCGACAAGAAGACCGCACGGTACGAAACGTTCGACCGCCCCGTGTTCGAGGCGCGCGTGAAGGAGCTGGGCGACTACGAGGTGCTGTACGCGAACGCCGATCAGGACGCCGCGAAGCAGCAGCAGCAGGCGGAGTCGATGCTCACCGCGGGCGTCGACGTGCTCGTGCTCGACCCGGTCGACGCACAGGCGGCTGTCACGATCGTGAACGCTGCCAACGCGCAGGACGTGCCGGTCATCGCGTACGACCGCATGGTCGCCGGCGGCGAGCTCGCGTACTACGTCTCGTTCGACAACACGCGCGTCGGGCGACTCCAGGCCACCGCCCTCGTCGCGGCGCTCGAGGAGCGCGGCGAGGCCGACGGCGGCATCCTCATGGTCAACGGCTCGCCCACCGACAACAACGCGGCGAGCTTCCGCGAGGGGGCGCTCGAGGTGATCCGCGACAGCGGGCTGCACGTGCTCGCCGAGTACGACACGCCCGACTGGAGCCCCGACAAGGCGCAGGCCTGGGTCGCCGGGCAGATCTCGCAGTTCGGCGACGAGATCGCCGGGGTGTACGCCGCGAACGACGGCACGGCCAGCGGCGCCGTCGCCGCGCTGCGAGCCGCGAATGTGTCGCCGTTCCCCGTCGTGACGGGCCAGGACGCCGAGCTGACGGCGCTGCAGCGCATCGTCGCGGGCGACCAGCACATGACGGTGTACAAGGCGCTCGAGCGGCAGGCGACGCGAGCCGCCGACGTCGCGGTCGACCTGCTCAACGGCCGCCCGGTCGAAGGCGAGCTGGAGGTGAACGGCACTCCCGCGACCCTCCTCGAGCCGGTCGCCGTGACGGTGGACGACATCCTCGACACGGTCGTCGCGGACGGGTTCTGGAGGGTCGACGACATCTGCACGCCCGAGTACGCGGCCGCATGCGAAGCGGCGGGCATTCTCTGAACCGCTCTGGGAGGATTGACGCGTGACGACCGTGAACCCGTCCCGCGCCGGCCGCCCGCGCGAGCGCGTACTGACCATGCGCGGGATCGGCAAGCACTTCGGCGCCGTCCGCGCGCTCACGGACGTGGACTTCTGGGTCAACGAGGGCGAGGTCGTCGCCCTCGTCGGCGACAACGGCGCAGGCAAGTCGACGCTCGTGAAGGTGCTCGCCGGGGTGCATCCGCCGGATGCCGGCACGATCGAGTTCGACCGCGACGAGGTCACCATCTCGAGCCCCGCCGACGCGCAGGAGCTCGGCATCGCCACCGTCTTCCAGGACCTCGCGCTGTGCGACAACCTCGACGTCGTCGCGAACCTCTGGCTCGGGCGCGAGCTCGTGAGCGAGGGCAAGCTCGACGAGGTCGACATGGAGCAGCGCACGTGGGCGCTCCTGCGCGAGCTCGCGGCCAAGATCCCGTCGGTGCGCATCCCGGTCGCGTCGCTGTCGGGCGGCCAGCGCCAGACCGTCGCGATCGCGCGCTCGCTCATCGGCGAGCCGCGCGTCGTGATCCTCGACGAGCCGACCGCGGCCCTCGGCGTCGCTCAGACGGCCGAGGTGCTCAATCTCATCGAGCGTCTGCGCGAGCGCGGCCACGGCGTCGTGCTCATCAGCCACAACATGGCCGAGGTCATGGCGGTCGCCGACCGGATCGTCGTGCTGCGGCTCGGACGCAACAACGGCGAGTACAACGCGGCCGACGTCACGAGCGAGACGCTCATCGCAGCGATCACGGGCGCGATCGACAACACCGGCACGCGCCGCGCGCCGACCGGGCGCACCCCGACCGTGCGCAAGGACGAGACCGACGACCGTCCGGACGCCGACGTCATCCCGCTGACCTCGCGCGAACCGCGTCGCGGACGGCGACGGGGCGGCGCGTCGTGACGGACGAGGCGATCGACGCCGCGGGGGTGCGCGGCTCGGCCGAGCGTCTGTGGGCGCGCATCCGCGGCGGCGATCTCGGCCCGCTCCCGGTCATCGTCGGACTCGTCGTCATCTGGACGGTGTTCCAGCTGCTCAATCCCGTGTTCCTGTCGAGCCGCAACCTCGTCGACCTCACGATGCAGTGCGCGTCTATCGGGATCATCTCGCTCGGAGTCGTCGTGGTGCTGCTGCTCGGCGAGATCGACCTGTCGGTCGGATCGGTCTCGGGGCTCGCCGCCGCGATCCTCGCCGTCGGGTTCGTGCAGCTGCGGTGGCCGCTGTTCCTCGCGATCACGGCGGCGGTGGCGACCGGATGCCTCGTCGGCCTGCTCTACGGATACCTCCACGCCCGATTCGGGCTGCCGAGTTTCGTGGTGACGCTCGCGGGGCTCCTCGGATTCCTCGGGCTGCAGCTGTGGGTCCTCGGCGAGACGGGGTCGATCAACCTCCCGTTCGACTCGTGGCTCGTCGAGTTCGCACAGCAGTGGTTCCTCCCCGCGTGGGCCTCGTATGTCGTGGTCGTCGTCTCGATGGCCGCGTACGCGTGGTCGCTGATCCGGCGTGCGCGCAGGCGCGCCGCGGCGAACCTCGAGAGCCAGAGCTACCGCGAGATCGCGCTCCGCGCGGGCGCCCTCCTGCTGCTCCTGCTCGCGGCCGCGTGGTACCTCAACCTCGCACGCGGCGTCGGGGTGATGTTCCTGTTCTTCGTCGCGCTCGTCGTCGCGATGCACGTCGCGCTCACGCGTACGCGGTGGGGACGCGCCGTGTACGCAGTGGGCGGTTCGGTCGAGGCGGCGCGGCGCGCCGGCATCCGCGTCGACCGCATCTACCTGTCGGTGTTCGCACTGTGCTCGAGCTTGGCGGCCGTCGGCGGCATCCTCGCCGCCGCGCGCCTCGCGGCGGCGAACCAGAGCTCCGGCGGCGGCGACACGAACCTCAACGCGATCGCGGCCGCGATCATCGGCGGCGCGTCGCTCTTCGGCGGGCGCGGCACGGCGTTCGCGGCGCTGCTCGGCGTCATCGTGATCCAGTCGATCTCGTCGGGCCTGACGCTGCTGAACCTGAACTCGTCGGTGCAGTTCATGGTGACCGGCGCGGTGCTCGTGCTGGCGGTCATCGTCGACTCGATCTCGCGCCGCACGCGAGTCGCGACGGGCCGCGCGTAGCCCTCGAGGCGCCGCATCCGATCGAATCGTTTCGTTTCTGAATTCACGAGCCGAACGCCGTTCGCCGGTTGCAAAAGCGTTATGTTCAAGACTTGACGCCAAGGGGTCGGCCCGGAAGTATCGACCCAGCGCGAACTGCACCAACCTCGCGATCGCGAATTCAACGACGAAAGGCGAATGATGAAGAAGTCATCACTCCTCGCCGTGGCTGCTCTGGGCAGCGCGGCGGCCTTGCTGCTCACGGCGTGTGCCGGCAGCGGCGGCGGCACCCCCACGGACGGCGGCGACGGCGGCGGAGACGCTGCGGGCCGGGCGTGCGTGATCCTCCCCGACGCCGCGTCGTCGCCCCGTTGGGAGAACTTCGACCGCAAGTACCTGCAGGAGGGACTGGAAGGCGCCGGCTTCGAGGTCGACATCCAGAACGCGCAGGGCGACGTCAACAAGTTCTCGACGATCGCCGACCAGCAGCTCACGCAGGGCTGCGGCGTCATGCTGCTCGTCGACTACCAGGGCGCCGCCGAGGCCGTGGCGGCGAAGGCCAAGGCCGAGGGCATCCCGGTCATCGCCTACGACCGCCCGTTCGCGGGTGCCGACTACTACGTCTCGTTCGACAACGTCGAGGTCGGCCGTCTGCAAGGCCAGACGGTGCTCAACGGCCTCGAGACCGCGGGCGTCGCTCCCGAAGAGGCCGTCGTCGTCTACATCGGCGGCGACCCGACCGACGGCAACGCGAAGATGTTCCACGACGGCGCCGACGAGGTCCTCTCCGAGGCGGGCATCACGCCGGCCGCCGAGCCGCCGGGGGCGTGGGACCAGGCCAAGTCGCAGACCAACTTCGAACAGGCCCTCACGAGCCTGAGCGGCGTGGTGCACGGCGTCTGGGCCGCGAACGACACGAACGCCGCGGGCGTCATCAAGGTCCTGCAGGACAACAACCTCCAGGGCGTCGCGGTGTCCGGCCAGGACGCCAACGTCGCGGGCCTGCAGAACATCCTGCTCGGCTGGCAGACCGCCACGGTCTACAAGCCCGTCAAGGATGAGGCCGAGGCTGCGGTCGAGGTCGCGATCGCACTGCTGAGCGGCGAGACCGTCGAGACCGACGCCGAGCTCGACGACGGCACGCCGTACGTCCAGGTGACGCCGCTGCTCGTCGGACCGAACGAGGTCAAGGATGTCATCGCCGCAGGCGACGCGTCGTACGACGACGTCTGCACGCCCGATGTCCAGGCGGCCTGTGAAGAGTTCGGAGTCACGCCGTAACGTAACGGTCAGAGCCGCGGGGGCGTCGCGTCAACGAGGCGCGGCGCCCCTCGCGCGCTGAATCCGACACCGCAAGGAAGCGAGTATGTCTCAGACCCTCACCGCGACTGAGCCGATCATCGAGCTGATCGGCGTCAAGAAATCGTTCGGCCCCGTAAGCGTGCTCAAGGGCGTCGACCTCAAGGTGTACCCGGGCAAGGTCACCGCCCTCGTCGGCGACAACGGCGCCGGGAAGTCCACCCTCATCAAGGGCCTCGCCGGCGTGCAGCCCTACGACGAGGGCGAGGTGCGCATCGACGGCGAGCACCGCGATCTGCACACGCCCCGCGCCGCCGCCGACCTCGGCATCGAGGTCGTGTACCAGGACCTCGCCCTGTGCGACAACCTCGACATCGTGCAGAACATGTTCCTCGGCCGTGAGGAGCTCTCGTTCGGCACGTTCGACGAGGGCGTCATGGAGCGCGAGGCATCCGACACGCTGCGATCGCTCTCCGTCCGCACGGTCAAGTCGGTGCGCCAGAAGGTGTCGTCGCTCTCCGGTGGTCAGCGCCAGACCGTCGCGATCGCGCGCGCCGTCCTCAAGAATGCGCGCGTCGTGATCCTCGACGAGCCGACCGCCGCTCTCGGCGTCGCCCAGACCGAGCAGGTGCTCAACCTCGTCCGGCGACTCTCCGACCAAGGCGTGGCTGTGATCCTCATCAGCCACAACCTCGCCGACGTCTTCGCCGTCGCCGACGACATCGCCGTGCTGTACCTCGGGCAGATGGTCGCCCAGGTGGCGACGAGCGAGACGACGCGCGACGACGTCGTCGGCTACATCACCGGCACCAAGACCATGGAAGGCGTCGACCTCATCGAGACGTCGAACATCACGACCGAGGGAGATGCGGAATGAGCAGCAATGCCACTCGCACCGAAGCCGCGCCCGACCCCGTCTCGTCCGACCTGATCGGCAGCGGCGTCGAGGGCGGTCTCGCCGATCAGGTCCAGGCGTGGTGGCAGCGCGTGCGCAGCGGCGACATGGGAGCCCTTCCCGCCGTCGCCGGCCTCCTCGTGCTCGGCGCCCTCTTCTCGTTCCTGAGCCCGTTCTTCCTCACGGAGCGCAACTTCGCGAACCTGCTCAACCAGGCGGCGACCCTCGTCGTCCTCGGCATGGCCCTCGTGTTCGTACTGCTTCTGGGCGAGATCGACCTGTCGGCGGGTGTCACCGGCGGCGTCGGCATGGCGCTGTTCGTGGTGCTCAACGCCGTGCTCGGCATCGCGTGGCCGATCGCGCTCATCATCGGCTTCGGGTTCGGGTTCCTCACCGGCGCCTTCATAGGATTCTTCGTCGCACGCGTCGGGATTCCATCCTTCGTCGTGACGCTGGGCCTGTTCCTCGGCTTCCAGGGCCTCGCGCTCGTGATCATCGGCCCCGGTGGGCTCTACCGCCTCCAGGTGCCCGAGCTCATCGCGATCCAGAACGGCAACCTCCCGGTGTGGGGCGGCTGGCTCATGCTCGCAATCATGCTGGCGATCTCGGCCGGCACGTCGTTCTGGGACCGTGCGCGCCGCACGCGCGCCGGCGTGCCGAACCGCGCGATCTCGCTCGTGTGGATCAAGCTCGCGAGCATCGCGATCATCGGCGGCATCGTGGTCTACGTCCTCAACCAGAACCGCGGCCAGTCCGTCGTCGAGGTCGCGGGCGTGCCGATCGTCGTCCCGGTCGTCCTCGCGATCCTGTGGATCGGCACGTTCGTGCTCGACCGCACGAAGTTCGGCCGCTACATCTACGCGATCGGCGGCAACGCCGAGGCGGCTCGGCGCTCCGGCGTCAAGGTGCGCTGGATCAAGTGGTGGGCGTTCGTGATCTGTTCGAGCCTCGCCGTGCTGTCGGCGCTCCTCAGCGTCGCGCGCGTGGGCTCGGTCGATGCCACTGTCGGTCGTGACATCGTCCTGTCGGGCGTCGCGGCAGCGGTCGTCGGCGGCGTCAGCCTCTTCGGCGGCCGAGGACGCCTCATGCACGCGGCCATCGGCGCGCTCGTGATCGCGACGATCACCAACGGCCTCGCGCTGCTGCGCCTGCCGGCGGGCGTGAACCTGCTCGTCACGGGCGGCGTGCTGATCCTCGCTGCGACCGTCGACGCGGTCTCGCGTCTGCGGTCGGGCGGCGCGCGAACCTAGCCCGCGGCTTCGCGCTCGCGCGACAGGCGTCGGCCACTCCGGCCGGCGCCTGTCGCATCCGTGTGGCGCGATTCGCCGTCACTCGGCGACCGCGAGCACCTCGTCCACCCACTCGGCTACGAGCACGCTCGCGGGTCCCGTGCGCGCGACGTCGAACGGCATGAGCCCGTCGGTCGCCTCGAGGTTCAGCTCCACCGTGCGGGCGCCGAACGCCGACGCGAGCGCGGCGTACCCGGCCGCGGGATACACGCTGCCCGACGTCCCGATCGACACGAAGACGTCGCACGCGATGACGGCGCGCTCGATGCGGTCGAGGTCGTACGGCATCTCTCCGAACCACACGACGTCTGGCCGCAGCGCACGCGCGCCGCACGCGGGGCACGGCGGCCGATCGATGAGGTCGGCGCGCCACTCCGGCCGCGCGCCGCACACGGCGCACAGCGCCCGGTTGAGTTCGCCGTGCATGTGCACGAGGTTGCGGGTTCCCGCCCGCTCGTGCAGATCGTCGACGTTCTGCGTGACGACGAGGACATCGTCACCGAGTGCGGCCTCCAGACGTGCGAGTGCGCAGTGGGCGGCATTCGGCTCGACGGATGCCGCGGCCCGCCGCCGCGCGTCGTAGAACGCCTGCACCGTGTGGGGGTCGCGCTCGAACGCCTCGGGCGTCGCGACGTCCTCGACGCGGTGGCCCTCCCACAGTCCCCCGGCGTCGCGGAACGTCGGCACGCCGCTCTCCGCCGAGATGCCGGCGCCGGTGAGCACCACGATCCGCATGGGCTCTATTGTCCCCGACCGCCGACGTACACGGCCGGGGAACGAGTTCGTCGCCCGGATCACGCCAGCTCGATCGACAGCGTCAACGGCGCGGCGGATGCTCCGTATACGCCCCATTCAACGGGACCGGTTGCACACGGCACCCTCCCATATGGTTCCCTGATTCTCGATGAGCGATATCGGGCTGCGATCCGAACGCGGGCCGATCCTGCTCGCGCTCATGCTGTCGATGTTCCTCATCGCGATCGACTCGACGATCCTCTCGACGGCGGTGCCGACGATCGTGCGCGACCTGGGTGGCTTCGCTCTGTTCCCGTGGCTTTTCTCGATCTACCTGCTCGCGCAGGCGGCGACCGTACCCGTGTACGCGAAGCTCGCCGACACGTTCGGTCGCAAGCCGATCATGCTCGTGGGCGTCGGGGTCTTCCTCGTCGGGTCCGTGCTGTGCGCCACGGCGTGGGACATGCCGTCGCTGATCGCCTTCCGTGGGCTCCAGGGCATCGGCGCGGGCGCGATCATGCCCACCGTTCTCACGATCGCCGGAGACATCTACACCGTGCGCGAACGCGCTCGCGCGCAGGCCTACCTGTCGAGCGTCTGGGCGATCTCGGCGGTCGTCGGCCCGACGCTGGGCGGCGTGCTCTCGCAGTTCGCGTCGTGGCGGTGGATCTTCTGGATCAACCTCCCCCTCGGCCTCTTCGCGCTCTTCCTGCTGTGGCGCAACTACCGCCCCGCTTTCGAGCGCCATCGCCGCCGCATCGACTATGCGGGCGCAGTGCTCCTCACGGGCGCACTCGTGCTGCTCGTGCTCGGCGTGCTCGAGGGCGGCGTGGACTGGGACTGGCTCTCGTGGCAGTCGCTCGCCGTGTTCGGCGGCGGCGTGATCCTGCTCGTGGCTTTCGTTCTCGTGGAGCGCCGCGCCGACGACCCGATCCTCGCGCCGTGGGTCTTCCGCAGCCGTCTCGTACGCTCGACCTCGCTCGTCGGCCTGCTCATCGGGGTCGTGCTGATCGGGCTCGTCTCCTACACGCCGACGTTCCTCGAATCGACGACCGGGGCCTCGCCCATCGTGGGCGGCCTCGCCGTCGCGGGGCTCATGATCGGGTGGCCGATCAGCGGCGCGCTCGCCGGGCGCTTCTACCTGCGCATCGGCTTCCGGTCGACGACGCTCGTCGGGTCGACGATCGTCATCGCGGGCACCGTATGGCTCGCGGGTTTCGCGTTCCTCCCGTCGGCTGGGCTGACGGGCTTCGGATGCTTCATCGTCGGCGTCGGGCTCGGATTGGTCGCAAACCCGTCGCTCATCGCCGCACAGTCATCCGTCGAGCTGCGCCAGCGCGGCGTCGTCTCGGGCACGAACGCGCTCGCGCGCTCGATCGGGAGCTCTGTCGGCGTCGCGGTGTTCGGCGCGATCGCGAACAGTCTCATCGACGATCGCGGAGGGCACGAGACCACGGCCGCCGTGCAGGCGGGCGCCATCGGCGTCTACATCGGCGTCGCGATCGGGGCTGTCGCGATGCTGTTCGCGTGCATGGCGATCCCGCACGTGCCGATCCACGAGGAGCAGATCCGATGACACCACCGCGCCGGCGACGCGCCCCGCGTCAGCGCAGCAGCGCCCGCAGCGTCTCGATGGTGTCGGCCTCGTTCGGGTTCTTGTCGGGACGGTACGCCTTGACGCGCGCGAACCGCAGCGCGATCCCGCCCGGGTAGCGCGTCGACCGCTGAACGCCGTCGATCGCGATCTCGACCACGGTGACCGGATGCACGTGCACCGCGTACGCCGAGCGATCCGTCTCGATCGTCGGGAAATACTCGGTCTGCCACCGCAGCAGCTCGTCGGTGAGCCCCTTGAAGGTCTTGCCGACCATGACGAATCCGCCCTCGGGCCCGAACCGACCCTCGGGGTCGTACGCGCCGAGGTGCAGGTTCGACAGCTGCCCCGTGCGTCTGCCCGACCCCCATTCGACGGCGAGCACGACGAGGTCGTAGGTCAGCACGGGCTTGACCTTGATCCAGCTCTTTCCGCGGCGGCCCGCGGCGTACGGGGAATCGAGCGCCTTCACGACGACGCCCTCATGCCCGGCGGCAAGCGCCTCGCGCGAGACCTCATCGGCCGCGGCCGGGTCGGCGGTGACGATGCCGGGGATCCGCCACTCCCCCGCGAGCTGCTCGAGCACGGCCTGTCGATCGGCGAGCGGCTCGTCGATGAGATCCCGCCCGTCGGCGTGCAGGACGTCGAAGAACCAGGGGCGCAGGACGAACTGCGGCGCGGTCTCGGACCCGAACCGCGCCATCGTGTCCTGGAACAGCCGCGGCCCGCCGTCCTCGTCGAGCGACAGCGTCTCGCCGTCGAGGATCAGCTGCGCGGCAGGCAGCGTCCGCACGATCTCGACGAGCTCGGGCACGCGGTGCGTGACGTCCGCGAGGTTGCGCGTGAACACGCGCACGTCGTCGCCGTCGCGGTGCACCTGGATGCGCGCGCCGTCGAGCTTGTATTCGACGGATGCCTCACCCACCGCCTCCACCGCCTCGGCGGCCGTGGCGGCGGTCGACGCCAGCATCGGCAGGACCGCGCGGCCGACGCGAAGCGTGACCGCGTCGAGGTTCTCGGGCGGTTCGGTGAGCGCTATGCGGGCCGTCTCGCCGAGATCGCCCGCGAGCATCGCGGCCCGCCGCACCGCCGCTGCGGGACGTCCCGACGCCTTCGCGATAGCGTCGAGCAGCACGCCCTCGAGCGCGCCCGTGCGCAGCTCACCCAGCACGACGCGCACGAGGAAATCCCACTCCCGCTCGGTCGCGAGGCGCGCGAGCGACTCGAGCGCCTCGCGTCGTGCGGCGACCGAGCCCGCGCCGGCGGTGCCCGCCAGTGTCTCGAACGCAGCGTCGACGTCGAGCACCGTGAGCGTCGCCTCGGCCGTGTGCTCGATGGCGAGGTTAGCGAAGCCGCGCCAGCCGACGCCGAGGCGCCCCTGCCGAGGACTCGCCGTCAGCAAGCCCACGGCGACGGGCAGCTCCTCCGGCGTCAGCCCACCCACGAGCGCCGAGAGCGCATCGATCTTGGCGAGCCGCGATCGCGTCGCGCCGACAGCATCGACGGTGTCGACCACCCCGGACAGCAGCATCTCCGAATTCTCGCACCGCCGTCCGACACGATGTCGGCACGCGCCGGCGAGCGGGCTCACCCGAGGAGCCGCGCCACCTCCCCGACGTTCCGGAAGTACGCCGCCAAATCCGACTCCTCGCGCGGCGGCAGCAGCACGATGTCGTCGATCCCGGCCCGAGCGAAGCGTGCGATGTCGCCGGCGACGTCGTCGGGCGTGCCGGCGAGCACCGCCGCGATCGGGTCCGATCCTGGTGCGGTGTCGTCCACCCCGGCAGCGGCGCGTGCGGCGGCATCCGGTCCGAATGCCGCGACCACATACGCCGCGACGTCGAGCTGATCCGTGCGCCCCGCCCCGGCGTGCCCGTCGCGCACGGTCTCGACCGATCGCGCGAGCGCGTCGGGCGCGTACCCGCTGTTGAGGAGCACCCCGCCGGCGACCTCGCCTGCGAGCCGAAGCGTCTTGGGCCCCTCCGCGGCGCAGTACACGCGCGGCCCGGCCACGGGCGGCCAGTCGAGGCGCACGTGGTCGAGCTTCACGTACTGCCCATCGACACTGACCTCCTCCCCGGCCAGCAGTGAGCGCAGCGCCGGCACGTACTCGCGCATGAGCGTGAGCGGCGACGCCGCGCGTGCGCCGACCTGCGCCATCCACGGCAGCACGCCGTGCCCCACGCCCGGCAGCAGACGCCCCGGGAACATGCGCTCGATCGACGCGATCTCCATCGCGGTCGCCGCGACGTTTCGCAGCGGCATGGGTGCGATGCCGATGCCGATGCGCAGCCGCTCGGTCCACGCGAGAGCGGCGGATGCGGTCGCGAACGCCGATTGGCGGAAGCAATCCTCCCAGATCCACAACTCGGGAACGCCTGCCTCCTCGGCGGCCTCGACCGCCGCGCGGAACGCCTCGGGCGGGTTCGGGTAGGGGCTGAAGATCGCGCCGACGCAGGTCATGCGTACACTCTGCCTCGGACCGCCGACGTTCACGCGCTCCACCGCGCGTGCCGTCGCCGACCGGCTGCGAACCCGCGAACCGGGGGCCAGCCCCCGGCCGAGTCGGGGGGCTGGCGGCATCGCCCGCAAGGCACCCGCGGCCCTAGCTTGAGCGCATGAGCCAGCACAAAGGGGTGGCGACCGCGAACGGACGGGCGTCGAGCGGCGCTTCACCGGAAGTCGGTCGACTCGGCACCCGCATCGGATGGACCTGGGTGCTGCTGTCGTCGCTCGCCGTCGTCGCGTACGCCGTCATCCCGTACCTCACGGCCGCACTCCCCGTTCTCGCGGAGGCGGACGGAGGCACCGGCGGTCTCGCGGACCACTATGCGACCCAGGCCCCGGTCGTCGTCGCGGGGTTCTACGCGCACATCGTCGGCGGGGGCGTCGCGCTCGCGCTGATGCCGCTGCAGTTCTGGCGGATGCTGCGCGAGCGCACTCCGAAGGCGCACCGCTGGATCGGTCGAGTCGCGCTCGTGGGCCTGGCGGTCGGCGCGGTCGGGGCCCTCGTCATCGCCCCGTTCAATTCCGCGGGGCTCGTGGGCCTCTTCGGCTTCGGCGGGCTCGGAGTCGTGTGGCTGTATGCCGGATGGCGCGCGTACCGAGCGATCAGACGCGGCGACGTCGACAACCACCGGGCGTGGATGATGCGCACCTTCGCCGTCACCTACAGCGCGGTGACGCTGCGGCTCTGGCTGTTCGCGCTCATCTTCGCGCAGATCCCGTTCGCCGGGCCGGATGGCTTCGACTTCGGGGCGGCGTTCGACAACGCGTACGGCGTGGTGCCGTTCTTGGCGTGGATCCCCAATCTGATCGTCGCCGAGTGGCTCATCCGGCGCCGCGGCCTGCCGTCGTACCGGATCGCGCCGGCCTCCGCACACCGGCCGGTTCACGCGACCCCGCGTCAGACCCTCGACGCCGCCGTCTCGATGAACCGCGTGTAGGCGTCGACGTCGTCTTCCGGGACGACCGCGCGCAGCACGACTTCGTCCACGGCCGATTGGTATCCGCGGATGCCTCCCCCGAAGTCATCGGGACGCAGGACGGTCGCGCCCGCTGTGATGCCGAGTCGCTCGAAGTTCGCCTTGTATTGCGGGATCGCGCCGTAGCGGCCCGCCTCCTCCTCCAGCCGCTGCACCGCCTCGGAGTCGAGCGCCGCGCGGACGTACAGCGCGACGTGTGCGTCGACCCCCACACCCCGCGCCTCGCCCGCCTGGGCCGTCGCGGCCTCCGGAGTGAGCCAGCTCAAGAGCACACCATCGGCCTCCGCCGCGCCGAGGCGGCGCATCCGTGGTCCCAGCGCCCCGATGAGCAGGCGCGCCGACGTGACTTCGCGCAGTCTCCCGACCGCATCGCGCATGAGCGCGAGCGCCCCGGACCGGGCGCCCCCGGACCCGACCCCGAGCACGAGCCGATCCTGCGGGAGCGCCCGCACCGCGTCGGCGATCGACTCGGGCGGGCGACGGTCCATCGGCACGACGCCCGTCGCGAGCGTGAGCCGGTCGGTGACCGCGGCGGCGGCGGCGAGAGCGGCGAGCGAGTCCGCGCCCGGCGTGTCATTGACCCACAGGGCGTGGAATCCGGCGGATTCGACGGCGGGGGCGACCGCGGCGATCGCATCGGGACCGAGGGCCGCGGCGACGCCGATCGAGACGAGGGCTTCAGGCATGCTTCGAGCATGCCCCGGATGCCGCGGGCGCCGCCAGATGGGTCGCGCGCGGGCTCAGCGGGCGGACGGCGCCCAATCGAACCCGTCCGGATCGGTGAACGTGCCGCCGTCGGAGTGGATCAGCAGACGGTGGGAGCCCGTTCCCTCGGCGTCCAGTGCGACGGATTTCGCGAGTGCGCGCCGCTTGTAGAGACCGAGCCCGATGGGGCTCGCGGGTGTGGCGAAGTCGACGTAGGTTCCGAATCCCTTCGCGACGGAGAGCCCGCGCGCCGTGTAGAACTTCTTGCTCGCCGCGACGTCGTCGACGCCGAGCAGCAGCACGATGTCCTCGAATTCGCGGGTCGCCGGTCCGGCATCCTTCTTCGCCGAGCTCGCGAGATTCCAGATCGCCCCGTCGGGCGCCTGAACGACTCCGCCGAAGCCCCACAGCGACTTCTCGGTCGGCTTGACGACAGTCGCGCCGGCCGCGACCGCGGCGCCGAACAGCGCCTGGACGTTCGCCGGCTGCGACGCGACGAGCGACAGGGTGTAGCCGCGGAACCCGCTGGTCGGCGAGTCCGCCGGGCGCGTGCGCACCTGCGAGTCGAGGCGGAACGCGTCGCGGTAGAAGGCCGCGGCGGCCTGAGGGTCGTCCGCTTCGAGCGTGATCGCGTCGATGGAGGTGATGGTCATGGTGTCCGTCGTGTTCATACCGGCGACGCTACGCGCGGGGCGGCATCCGGCACTTCTCGATTCCTGCTCGATGTGCACGAAAGACACGGATGCGACGAGGCCGCCACCCGAGTGGGCGGCGGCCTCGTCCCGCTGCGAGCGGACTTGATCACATCAGGCGGCCTGCGGCACGGCGACGTTCGCCGCCACGACCAGCTGGTCGCCGGAGACGTCTACCGTCACGGACCCGCCGTCGACGAGCGCGCCCGTCACGAACAGGTCGGCCACGCGGTCGTCGACCTCGCGCTGGATCAGGCGACGCAGCGGGCGAGCGCCGTACTCGGGCTCGTACCCGTGCTCGGCGAGCCAGTCCACCGCGGCATCCGTCAGCTCGATCGTCACCTCACGGCGCGCCAGGCGTGCCGCCGTCGCACCGATCATCAGGCTGACGATCTCGCGCAGCTGCTCGCGGTCGAGCTTGCGGAACAGCACGATCTCGTCGATGCGGTTGAGGAACTCGGGACGCATCGCCTCGCGCAGCTTCGCGAACACGCGGTCGCGCAGGTCCTTCTCGGAGCCGAACCCGGTCTCACCGCCGCCGTCGGCGACGAATCCGATCGCGCCGGAGCGCGACGCCAGGAACTCGCTGCCGAGGTTGGAGGTCATGACCACGACGGTGTTGCGGAAGTCGACCGTGCGACCCTGACCGTCGGTGAGGCGCCCGTCGTCGAGCACCTGCAGGAGCAGGTTGAAGACATCCGGGTGCGCCTTCTCGATCTCGTCGAACAGCACGATCGAGTACGGGTTGCGCCGCACGCGCTCGGTGAGCTGCCCGGCCTCGTCGTAGCCGACGTACCCCGGAGGGGCGCCGACCAGGCGCGACACGGTGTGACGCTCGCCGAACTCGCTCATGTCGAAGCGGATGACAGCGCCCTCGTCGTCGAACAGCGAGGCCGCGAGGGCCTTCGCCAGCTCGGTCTTGCCGACGCCCGTGGGGCCGAGGAACAGGAACGATCCGACGGGGCGACGCGCGTCGCCCATGCCCGTGCGATTGCGGCGCACTGCCTTCGCGACGGCGGCGACCGCCTCGTCCTGACCGATGACACGCTCGTGCAGCTCGGACTCGAGGGTCGCGAGGCGCTCGCGCTCGGTCTCGGTGAGACGGTTCACGGGGATGCCCGTCGCACGGCTGATCACGGCAGCGATCTCGGGCTCGTCGACGACGGCCTCGAGTGCGCCGCCGGCGTTCGCCGTCGCCTCTTCGATCTTGGCCTGCACTGCCGCGATCTCGTCGCGGATGCGCGAGGCCTCCTCGTAGTGCTCGGCGGAGACGGCCGCGTTCTTGTCGGCCTCCAGCGTCGCGAGGCGCTCCATGAGCGCCGACACGTCGACCTTCGCGCCGAGCCGCAGCCGGAGCCGGGCGCCCGCCTGGTCGATCAGGTCGATCGCCTTGTCGGGCAGCACGCGCTCGGTGAGGTACCGCTCGCTCAGCTCGACGGCGGCGCGCAGCGCCTCGTCGGTGTAGGTCACCGCGTGGTGCTCCTCGTAGGCGGGCTTCAGCCCGCGCAGGATCAGCACCGCGTCCTCGATCGAGGGCTCGCCCACCTTCACAGGCTGGAAGCGGCGCTCGAGCGCGGGATCCTTCTCGATCACGCGGTACTCCTTGAGAGTCGTCGCGCCGACGAGGTGCAGCTCGCGGCGCGCGAGGCGGGGCTTGAGGATGTTGCCCGCGTCCATCGCGCCGTCACCGCCCGCACCCGCACCGACGACGGTGTGCACCTCGTCGAGGAACACGATCAGGTCGCCCTTCAGCGACGCGATCTCGTCCATGGTCTTGGTCAGGCGCTCCTCGAAGTCGCCGCGGTACCGCGTGCCGGAGAGCATCGCGGCCAGGTCGAGGGTGACGACGCGCTTGCCGCGGAGCTGCTCGGGCACGGCATCCGCCACGATCGCAGCCGCCAGGCCCTCGACGATCGCGGTCTTGCCGACACCGGCCTCGCCGATCAGCACCGGGTTGTTCTTGGTGCGGCGGCTGAGGATCTCGATCGTCTGCTCGATCTCGTCGGCGCGCCCGATGACCGGGTCGAGCTCGCCCGCCTCGGCGAGCGCCGTGAGGTCGGTGCCGTACGTGTCGAGCATCGGCGTCTCGGATGCCGCATCCTCGTCGTCGGAGGCGGGGGCCGGCACGCCGTTCGGCGTCACCGTTTCGCGCACGCCCTGTGTGAGCGCCTCGGCCGTCACGCCGGCGTCGGCCAGCACGCGACCGGCCGGAGTGTCCTGCGCGAGGACGAGAGCGAAGAAGAGGTGCTCGGGGTCGACATAGGTCGAGCCGGACGAGCGCGCGACCTGGAACGCGTGGAACAGCGCGCGCTGCACCGACGGGGTCACGACGGCGCCGTCGACGTCGGCCGCCGGTCCCGCGGCGGGAAGGCGGTCGTCGGCCGCGCGAGCGATCGCCCGCGGGTCGGCGCCGATGCGCTCGACGGCGTCGCGTGCGGGAGACTCCCCCACGATCACGCGCAGCACGTGCAGAGCATCGAGCTCACGCTGGCCGCGCGCGAGCGCGTACTGGCCGGCGCGCTGCAGCATCTCCTGCGTGCGAGCACTCAGGAAGCGGCTGAGGTCGATCGACCGCTCAGCGCGCGCCCGCTCACCGGCGAGGTACCGCGCGAGGAACTCGTCGAACGAGCCGCCGGTGGGAGTGGTGTCTTCAGGCATGAATTGGTCTCCTGCTGAACTTGAGTCGTTGCCTGTCAAGTTTACAAACTTGAGCAGATACGTATCAAGTTCAACGCGGTGACGGCACTCGTATTCCCGGTGTCTCGTATCAGATCGGCCCGAACCGGCCTCGTCCGTCTCGCGTGCGTGACTTCTCGGTGCCGATTTCCGTGTGGCGCACGGATGCGCGACGTTCCGCCGGCGAGGACGCTGGACGGCGTCCACCGAGACGAAGGAGAAGGACATGACCGATCTGCACACCATCGCGATCGACGACGAGGACAAGGCGCTCAAGGCCAAGCACCGCGCCATGTGGGCTTCGGGCGACTACCCCGCCCTGGCATCCGACCTCATCTGGCCGCTCGGGCCGCGGCTCGTCCAAGCGGTCGACGTGCGACGCGGTGACCGCGTGCTCGACGTGGCGGCCGGAACGGGCAACGCCGCGATCCCGGCCGCGCTGCGCGGTGCCATCGTGACGGCGAGCGACCTGACTCCGGAGCTCTTCGGAGCCGGACACCGCAACGCACAGGAGGCGAGGGCGACGCTCGAATGGGTGCCGGCCGACGCCGAGGCACTGCCCTTCGACGACGACGCGTTCGACGTCGCGATGTCGTGCATCGGCGTCATGTTCGCACCGCACCACGAGCGCGCGGCCGCCGAGCTCGTGCGGGTCACGCGCCCTGGTGGGCGCATCGGCGTGCTGAGCTGGACGCCGACCGGGTTCATCGGGCGCATGTTCGCCGCGATGAAGCCGTTCAACGCCCCGCTTCCCGCGGGTGCCCAGCCGGCTCCGCTCTGGGGCGATGAGCAGCACGTCCGCGACCTGTTCGGCGACCGGATCACCGACATCCGCGCGACGCGCGAGACGGTGCGCGTCGATCGCTTCGCGACCGGCGAGGAGTTCCGCGCGTACTTCGCGTCGCACTACGGACCCACGATCGCGGTCTGCAACCGCAACGCCGACGACGCCGAGCGCACGGCGGCTCTCGACTCGGCGCTGACCGCGCTCGGCGACGCCGCGATCTCGGACCACGCAATGGAGTGGGAGTACCTGATCTTCACCGCGACGGTGCGCTGACGACCGCCGTCGAACCGCTCGGAAGGAGGCGGACCCGATGTCCGCATACGATCCTCTGGCCCTGTTCCTGCTGGAGCAGCAGGGGCTGACGCGCGAGCTCGAGCACCGCCGGCGCATCCGCGAACTCGGCCTCGGCCGCGCGCGCGGACCGCGCCGCGGAGGTGAGGGTGAGGCGGATGCCGCGCTCCGACCGGCCGCGGCCGTGAACGCCGGCGGACGCGGGCGCCTCCTTCCGGGCGACGCGTGAGTACACTGACCCGCGTGCACGGCCCGACGCTGACGCCGCGCGAACGCGCGGTGCTCGCCGCGGTGGAGCGACGACTGAGCAACCCCGAGATCGCCTCGGAGCTGTTCATCTCCGTGCGCACGGTCGAGAGCCACATCGCGAGCCTGCGACGCAAGCTCGACGCCGAGAGCCGCGCGGATCTCATCGCGGCGGCCCGGTCGGATCGCGACTCGGCGATCCGCACACCCGGCAACGCGCTGCGCGGCCGCGGGCGTGACCTCGCTCGACTGCGGGAGCTCTTCGCCGCGCGCCGCCATGTCACGATCGTCGGGCCGGGTGGGGTCGGCAAGACCCGCCTCGCCCTCGAGCACGCGCGGAGCCAGACCCCTCGCGTGCCCGTCGTCGTCGAACTCGAGCACGCGACACCATCGGACGTCGTGACGCGCATCGCGCGCACACTCGGCCTCGAACCGGCGCGCTCACGCGATCCGTCCGACGCGCTCGCGGTGGCGCTGTCGTCGCAGGACCACCTGCTCGTGCTCGACAACGCCGACCACGTGGCATCCGCGACCGGCGAAGCCGTGGCCGGCCTGCTCGCCCGCGTCCCCGGCCTCGCGGTGCTCGCGACCTCGCGCACTCCGCTGGGCGGAGCCGACGAGATCGTCATGCAGCTCTCGCCGCTCGCGACCGACGGCGTCGACGCGCCGGCGACGGCTCTGCTCATCGACCGGATCAGGACGGGTGGCGGGACGATCGAAGCGGGCGAGGTCGAGCTCGCGCACCACATCGCCGAGCGCCTCGACGGCCTTCCGCTCGCGCTTGAGCTCGCCGCATCCGCCGCTCGGCACCTTCCCCTCGAGGACCTCGCGGCGCGGCTCGACCGCGACTTCGCGACACTCGACCGGGCGTATCCGGAGGGCCGGCACCGCAGCCTCGCGACGGCGTTCGAGTGGTCATGGGATCTGCTCAGCCCCGACGAGCAGGACGTGCTGCGCCGCCTGGCGGCGCTGCCCCGCACGTTCGACATCGACCTCGCGGTCGCGGTGACGCACACAGGCGTCGAGGGCATCATCATGAGGCTGCTCGACCGTTCGCTCGTCGTCGCCGCACCAGGCGGCCCGGCGCGATGGCGCCTGCTCGCGGTGCTGCGCGAGTTCGTGCTGGATCGCACGGACCCCCAGATCGTGCAGGATGTGCACGCGCGCCACGCCGCGCACATCGAGGCCGTCGCCGCACGCGTCGCCGCGCGCGCCCGCACCGACGCGAGCCCCGCGGCTCTCGCCCAGTCCGCGATGCTGTGCCCCGAGGTCAACGCCGCGCTGCGCTGGTCGCTCGAGGTCCCCGACGCGCTCGCCGTATCGCTGGCGACCTCGCTCGCGGTGGGCGTCGAGCAGTACGGATCGGATGTCGACAGCGTCGCGGCACTGTCCGCGGCGGCCCACGACGAGAGGCTCGTGTCTCAGATGGGTCCCCAGGAGCTGCTGCTGCTCGGCAGCGCCCTCGCCTTCTACGACGTCGAGCCGGTCGCCGCGTTGGCCGAGCGCGCACTCGGCATCGCCCAGGACGACCGGGGGCGCCGGGCGGCCCACCAGCTCGCGGGCCTGGCCGGGGCGTACGGCCCCGATCCGCGCGCCGCGCTGGAGCACCTCGACCTCGCAGAGACGCTCGCCCTGCGGGCAGGTGACGCGTGGGACGTCGGAGCGGTGCGCCAGTGCCGCGGCATCGCGCTACGCACGCTGGCGCTCCGCGATGACGACGACACGTCCCTCGAAGACGCGCTCGAGGCCTTCGAGTCCGCGGTCGACGCGTACTCGCGCGCCGGAGACGACACGCACGTGCACAACGTGCGCTTCATGATGGCGCTCACGGCCGCCGAGAGCGGCTGGGACCCGACCCGCGCCGCCGCGTGGGCGACCGAGTGCCTGTCGTACGCCGAGCGCATCGGCAACGAGCACGAGCTCGCTCACGCGCGGCTCGCGTTGGCGACGCTCGGGGCGGGCGCGGACGACGACATCGACCTCGTCGACCTGGTGGACACCTTCCGCCATCTCGGCGACCTCCGCTGCGTGAGCCGCGGGCTCCTCCTGCGAGCGCGACGCGAGCCGGCCGCTGACTCCCGGATCGCCCTGCTGCGCGGGGCCGTCGACATCGCGACGGCGGCGAACGACCACGCGAGACACGCGGCGGCACTCGCGCGTCTCGCCGGCGCACACCACGACGCCGGTGACCCCGCCTCCGCGCTGGCGACGCTCGACACGCTGTCCGCGGTGGCAGGTCGCGCGGCTGCGCTCGCGGCGTGTCCCGCCGAACTCGTGGAACGGTTCACCGGCGATCCCGATCCCGCCCCCGACGGAACCGCGAGGGTCGGCAACGTCGGAACCCCGGCGTAGCGTCGCGACATCGGGAAGGTTCGCTTCCCGCGAGGCGAGGGGGCAGCGGCGATGGACTGGAAGATCGAGCTCATCCACGTTCCGGTGACGGATGTCGAGCGCGCGAAGGACTTCTACGTCAAGATCGGGTTCCATCCCGACCACGATCACCGGGTGTCCGATGAGGTGCGTTTCGTGCAGCTGACACCGCCCGGCTCCGCGTGCTCGATCGCGATCGGCGAGGGACTCGGCCTCGACCTCGAACCGGGGCGGCAGAACACGATCCAGGTCGTCGTGCCCGACGCCGATGAGGCGCTCGCGCATCTGCGCAGCCTCGACGTGGAGGCCGACGGCGTCGACGAGCAGGCGTGGGGCCGCTTCGTGACGTTCGCCGACCCCGACGGGAATCGCTGGACGCTGCAGGAGCTGCCGAGAGGGAGCTGACCCTCCCGGGCCCGTCGGGTCGGGCATTCCGGGAGGGCCAGGATGAAGGGGTGAGCGGGCCGCTCAGGCGGCCGACCACCCACCGTCGCTCGCGAGCACGACGCCGTTGATGTTGACGCCGTCGTCGCTCAGGAGGAACGTGATCGAGGCTGCGACCGCCTCGGCTTCGGCGGCGTCCGGCAGGATCGTCATCGCCTGACGCACGCGCTGCGCACCGAGCGCCGACGCGAACGTCGCCTCGATGTTCGTGATCGTCGCACCTGGCGCGACGGCGTTGACCCGCAGGCCGCTCGGCCCGTACATGAACGCCGTCGACTTGGTGATGCCGACGACCGCGTTCTTCGACGCCGTGTAGGCGACGCCGGCGGCTGATCCGCGCAGCGCGGCCTCGGACGCCGTGTTCACGATCGAGCCGGCGCCGCGAGCGAGCATCGCCGGGATGACCGCGCGCGTGAGCTTCATGGTGCCGTCGACGTTCACGGCGAACACGCGCTTCCACACCGCGTCGGTGACCTCGCCGAGCGGGGTCATGTCGTCCATGATGCCGGCCACATTCGCGAGGCCATCGATCCGTTCGCCCGCCGCGGCGACGATCTCGGCGACCTTCGCGTCGTCGGTGATGTCGGCGGCGACGCTGACGATGTCGGCGCCCGGGTGCTCCGCCGCGAACTCGGCGAGGCGCTCCGGCGACATGTCGACAGCGATGACACGCCCTCCCTCGCGCGCGACGCGCGACGCCGTCGCGCGCCCGATGCCGGAGCCCGCTCCGGTCACGATGACGGTCTTTCCCGCGAAGCGGCCGGCGTCGATGCGCTCGGCCCACTCCGTCGCAGGAGTGGGCGCGGCGTCCGCGTGATCGTCCTCATCGGCAGCGGATGCCGCGGGGGCGTCTGCGGGGGCGTCACCGGATGCGGCGCGAGCGACGAGCTGGTCGACCATCTCCTGCGTGAACGAGCCCTTGCTGAGCTTGACGAGCCGCTTGAGAGCGAGGCGGCTGACGGGCTTGAGCACATCGGCGCTCTGACCGCCCTGTGCGAGGAGGTCGCGGATGATCGGACCCCCCACGGGGTCGTTCAGCCACGTCTTGATGGAGTCGTCGCCGCTGAGGAGCGTGCGCGTGCTCATGAGATGGATCCTTCTTCTGCTTCGGTCTCTCGAGTTCGAGAACTCGCTACCGGACAACCTTGTCCGGTAATAGGCTATCACCCGTGACTCCGCAAGGGAACGCCGCCGCGACGCCGCGCAAGCCGAATCGCGGGCGCGGCGCGGGCCCCGAGAACCGACGCGCGCTCATCGACGCGGCACGCGAGATCTTCGCGACGGAGGGACTGCGGGCACCGCTCAGCTCGATCGCCAAGAGGGCGGGCGTCGGGCAGGGCAGCCTCTACCGGCACTTCCCCGATCGGCTGGCGCTCGCGGTCGCCGTCTTCGACGAGAACCTCGAGGTCGTCGAGCAGATCGCGAAGAAGGCCGAGACCTCGCTCGACGACTTCTTCGCGCTCATCGCGGAGCAGGCGGTCGTGTCGACGGCCCTCATCGACCTCATGTGGCGCAGCCAGCATGACGAGCGCGTCGCACACGTCGGCGAATCGCTCGCCCGCGCGGCTCGCACCGTGCTCGATCGTGACATCGGTCGGGGCCGCGTGGGCCGGCACGTGGAACTCGACGACGTCCTGCTCGCGGTGACGATGCTCGCCGACGCGATCACGCGCACCGACGGTGCCGACGCGCGGCTCGCGGTCGCCTCGCGCGTGCGGGCGATCCTCCACGCGGCGTTCGCACCGCGCGCGTGAGCGTCACAGGCCTGCTCCGACCATCGCCTCCCCGAGCGGGGTGCGAAGGTGCAGCACACGATGCCCCTCGCGATGGCTCGCGATGAGGCCGGCGTCGCGGAGCACCGTGAGGTGGTGCGACACCGTCGAGAGCGCGAGTCCCGCGTCGACGGCGACCTGCGATGTCGTGCGCCACTCGTGAGACGAGAGCAGGATCCCGGCGCGCGCCGGCCCGAGCAGCGACCCGAGCGCGTCGACGCGGGCCGCCGCATCCGCCGCCCACCTCTCGGTCACGCCCTGGGCCGGATAGAACAGGGTCGGCTGCGCGGGCGGCTCGGTGATGACCGCGCAGCCCTGCTGCCCGAACACCGACGGCACGAGGACGATGCCCGAGCCGCGACAGTCGAGCACCTCCGAGTGGAAGCCGAGCTCGACGCGCAGTCCGTCGGAGCTCCAGTCGACCGTGCGATGCAGCCCGTCGACCATGCTCGCCAGACCCTCGGTCGCGATGCGGCGGGAACGGACCGCGATGTCGGCGCGCAGAATCCGCTCCAGCTGCGGCCAGACCGGCTGGACGAGGGCGTTCCACAGCTCGAGCCACGCGTCGGCGATCATCGCCCGCGCCCGAGGCAGATCGCCCAGCATCGCCTCGACCGCCCGCCGGCGAGCACCCTCCGACCGGACTGCCACCTTGCCCAGGTCGACGCGCATGAGGTCGTCGGGCACGTCCCGCAGCCGCTCGGCCTCGTCGGAGGGCTCGAGGTCCCACGTCGGGGTGGCGGTCAAGAAGTCGGGGAAGTATCCGCGTTCGCGCACGAGCGCCGCGAAGAGCTCGAACGCCTCGTGCGGCACCCGGTCGCGCACGTCGCGCAGCCATCCCCACTGCAGCGGGTGCTCCGCGGGGCGTTGCAGCGCGCGCACCGCATGGCACAGCTCATGCCCCGGCGAGACGCCGAAGCGGATCGCCGAGATGTCGTCGGGAGACAGCCGGAAGACGACGAAGTTTCGACCCACATCGAAAGACTACGGCGACGGATGCCACAGCGGCAGTCTCTTCATATGAACGCTGCAGAGATCACCCTTTCTCCCGCCACGGAGGCACCCGTCGGCGCAGGTCAGATCGTGACCGGCGAGGCCCTGCGTATCGGCGAAGGACGCACGCGACGCTTCGTCGGCCGCGAGCACGGCGCGGGCATCTCGTATTTCCTCGTCGACTACGAACCCGGCGAGGGCCCGGGCCTGCACTGGCATCCGTACACCGAGACGTGGGTCGTGCTCGCGGGAACGGCCGAGATCACGATCGGCGACCGCCGGGTGATCGCGCGTGCCGGCGACACCGTGACCGGGCCCGCCGGTGTGTGGCACCGCTTCGAGAACGCCGGCGAGGATCGGCTGCGAGTCCTGTGCATCCACGCATCCGATGTCATCATCCAGACCTGGGCCGACGCTCAGTAGCCCACTGCCCGACCATTCTCCTCCGGAGGAACCCATGTCATTCCAGGCCTACCTCGACGCCATCGAGAAGAAGACCGGACTCACACCCCGCCGCCTCGTCGACCTCGCCGCTGAGAAGGGCTTCGGTCCCGACACGAAGGCCACGCCCATCATCGAGTGGCTCGCCGCGGACTACGGCCTCGGCCGAGGCCACGCGATGGCCCTCGTGTACGTCATCACGAAGGGTCCGCAGATCCCCACGAAGCACGTCGGCACCGACGGCGTGCACCGCGACGAGTCCGACACGCTGTGGCTCGACGGGGCGGCCACGAACCCGCATCGGGGTTAGCGCGATGACGCTCTCTCGATCCGCGCATTCCGACGAGCCGCACGGCCCCGGCGTCGCCGGCCGGCTGAACTGGCTCCGTGCGGGGGTGCTCGGCGCGAACGACGGCATCGTCTCCGTCGCGGCGATCCTCGTCGGTGTGGCCGGCGCCACGAACGAGCTCGCCCCCATCCTCTCCGCGGGTGTCGCCGCGCTGGTCGGCGGGGCGATCTCCATGGCGCTGGGCGAGTACGTGTCGGTGAGCAGCCAGAGCGACAGCGAGAAGGCACTCATCGAGAAGGAGCGCCGAGAGCTCGCCGAGACGCCCGAGCAGGAGCTGGATGAGCTCGCCGGACTGTACGAGGCGAAGGGGATCTCGCCGGAGACGGCGCGCAAGGTGGCGATCGAGCTCACCGAGCACGACGCCCTCGCCGCGCATCTGTCCGCCGAGCTGAACATCGACCGCGAGGACCTGGTGAGCCCGTGGCGGGCGGCGCTGGCATCCGCGACCGCGTTCATGATCGGAGGCGTCATTCCCTTCGTCCCGATCCTGCTGCCGGCGTCCGTGCGGATCGCCGCCACTTTCGCCGTCGTCCTGGTAGCCCTTGCCCTCACCGGCGCCCTGGGCGCCCGCCTCGGAGGCAGCCCGATGCTGCGCCCCACCATCCGGGTCCTCGTCGGCGGCGTCATCGCGTTGGGTGCGACGTTCCTCATCGGAACGCTCCTCGGAACCACCGGAGTCGTCTGAGGCCGACGCCGTCGTGCGCCGTCCGCCGGCGCCGGTGGGCGATGCGCTTGTGCAGCGCGTCGATCAACAGGACGGCCGGGATCGCCGCGCCCGCGAGAGCCCACCCGTACGGAGGAGGCCAGCCACCGCCCAGAAGGCTCGCCAAGAGCGGCAGACCCAGGAACGCCGCAAGCAGCACAGCCTGAGCGGCCACCGCCCAGAGGACGGCCGGGTTCCCGCGCGCATCGAGCCTCCAGACGGGGAGTCTCGTGCTGCGGCACGCGAACGCGTTGGCCATCTGTCCCAGCACGATCGCCGCGAAGGCGGTCCCGGATGCCGCGGCCTGCAGCGCAGGCGAGGGTGTGGCGCCCCACGTCCATCCGCCGACCACCAGGACGACGGCGAACGCGCCCATCGACACGACAGCCTCGGTGCCGCCCAGCACGAGGAGGGCCCGCCCCAGCAGCGCCCGGTCGACAATCGAACGTGGTCGGCGCCCGTGCATGGTCTCCGCTCGGGGTGGCTCGGCGCCGAGCGCCAGCGCGGGGAGCATATCGCTGCCGATGTCGAGGGCGATCACCTGGAGCACGCCGATCGCGAGCGGCACCGATCCGCCCGTGACCGCCCAGACGACGAACGGCGCCAGTTCGGCGACGTTGTCGGTCAGGTGATAGGTGAGGAACCTCCGAACGTTCTGGAACGTCGCCCGCCCGAGCTCCACCGCCGCCACGATCGTCGCGAAGTGGTCGTCGAGCAGCACGACGTCTGCCGCTTCTCGCGCGACATCGCTGCCCGTCGCGCCCATCGCGACGCCGACATCCGCCTCTCGCAGCGCGGGTGCGTCATTGACGCCGTCGCCGGTCATCGCCACCACGTGCCCGTGTGTGCGCAGCGCGCGAGCGATCCTCAGCTTGTCGGCGGGAGTGGCGCGCGCCACGACGACTCCATCGTCCCGGTCGATGGCGTCGGCGAGCGCCGCGTCGTCTTCGGGAAGATCGGTTCCGTCGAGGACGACGCCTCCCGGCCCGAGCAGTCCGACCTCCCGCGCGATCGCGGCCCCCGTCCGCGGGTGATCACCGGTGATCAGGGCGATGCGGATGCCGGCATCCCGGCACTTTCGCAGGGCCTCCCCGATCCCCTCGCGAGGCGGGTCCTCGAGGGCGAGCAGCCCGAGAAGCTCGAGGTCGATCTCCATGTCGTGCGACGGATCGCCCCTCCAGCTCCGCACCCCGACCGCGAGCACGCGCCGGCCCGCATCCGCAAGCTCGTGGACGGCTCCTGCCAGATCATCCGGCACGGCGCGACAGCGCGCGAGCACCGCCTCCGGAGCCCCGAGGACCGAGACGCGGCCGCCGTCGAGCGAGGAGCTGATCATCCGGTCGGAGCTGTACGCGATGCGCCGGCCTTCTGCCTCCGCGCTCACCCCGACTCGCAGCGCCAGGCAATGGAACGCCGCTTCCATCGGATCGCCTTCCGCGACCCAGCCGTCCGGCGTTCTCACGACCCGCCCGCTCACGCAGCGCAGGGCGGCGCGGGCGACGTCAGGCAGGAGGGCGATCGCGGCATCCGGCCCCTCGATCCGCGCCGCGGGATTGTAGCCGTCCCCGTGAACGACGACCCTGCCCGCGACCGTGATGACGTCCACGACGTTCATGCGGTTCTGGGTCACGGTGCCGGTCTTGTCGGTGCAGATGAAGGTGGTGGCACCGAGCGTCTCGACGGCGTCGAGCCTGCGCACGAGCGCCTTGCGGGCGGCCATCTTCTCGGCGCCGCGCGCGAGCGAAAGCGTCACCGTCGGCAGCAGCCCTTCGGGGACGAGCGCGACCGCGACGCCGATCGCGAAGATCGCGGCGCCGAGCGGCCCGAGGCCGAGAAGGATCGCGACGGCGCCCAGACCGATCGCGACGGCCCCGGCGATCGCGGCGACCACGCGCACCACTCGTCGAAGCTCCATGGTCAGAGGGCTCGCCGGGCGCACGGCGCTCGCCGTCAGCCGGCCGATGCCCGCGAGCTCCGTTCTCCCGCCCGTCGCGACGACCACGGCACGGGCCTCGCCCTGCACGACATACGTGCCGCCGATCAGCCGCTCGCCTGCGGCCCGGGCGACCGCGACGCTCTCGCCGGTGACGATCGACTCATCGAGCCTCAGATCCGCACTCGACGTCACGCGGAGGTCCGCGCCCACACGGTCGCCCGCGGACAGCAGCACGAGGTCGCCCGGAACGAGGCCCTCCACGGGCACTTCGGCCACCTCGCCGTCTCGGATCACCCGCGCAAAGGCCGGGATCAGCATGTGCAGGCGCTCGGCGGATCGGTCGGCGCGGTACTCCTGCGCGAATGCGAAGGCCGCGTTCAGAAGCACGATGGTCACGATCGCGACGGCCAGAGCCGGCGTCCCGGCCAGCAAGGCGAGACCGGCCGCGACCCACAGCAGCAGCGCCAGCAGGTGCGTCAGCTGCGCGAGCATCATGCGCCAAGCGGGTGCACGACTTCTGAAGACGACCGTGTTGGCACCGATCCGGGCCAGGAGGGCGGCCGCGTCGCGGCTCGTCAGCCCCGAGTCGGCATCGATCCGGCCCGCCGCGCGCTCATCCTCGCCGAGCGCCATCGCGTACTCCGAGAACTGAACGCGGGGCCTGGGCACCCACGACGCCACGGCGTGTCACCTGTTTGTGAAGCACCAGCCCAGCGTGTGACGGGAGGTCGCCCCGGCTCGGGACCTTGGACCCCCGCCCCGCGCACGCACGAGACCATCCTCGACATCATGGAGCGGTTCGCCTGCCTGCTGCTTGACCGGAAAGCACTCTGACCATGCCGGTGTGGCCCGTCCTCATCGCGGTCGGTCTGGCCTTCTCGGTGCTCGCCGCGTGGGCGGCGAGGCGCCTTCTCGACGGGTCGATCGGCTGGATGCGTGCCGGTATCACGTCGCTCGTCGTCTTCATCGCAGCCCTGCCGCTCGCGACGTGGTCGTTGCGGGCGGCGGGCGTGCTCGACGGCGACCGGGTCGTGGCCTCCACGCCGATCGCCCTGGCGTTCTTCGCGCTCTCCCTCGGGTGGCTGTTCGCGGTCGTCGTCGTCTGCGTGGTCACTCTCGAGTTCGCGTGGCCGTCCCACGGGGTGCCCAACCCCATCGCGGCCGTGCGTGAGGCATTCCGCCGCCGCGATCGCGCCCGGCGCTACACCGAGATCCTCTCGATCGCGTCTCGTCACGGCCTGGCGGTGTTCGGGCGCCCGCGCGACGCCGGCATGCCGCGCGATCTCCCCGCCGCCGTCGTCGCCGCCGCCAACGACGCGGGGGTCACGTTCATCAAGCTCGGGCAGATGATGTCCGCCCGCGACGACGTGCTGCCGCGCGAGCTGGTCGACGCGCTCGCGACGCTCCAGATGGACTCGACGCCGATCCCCTGGGCTGACGCGAAGCAGGCGATCGAGATCGAGCTCCGCAAGCCGGTCGGAGAAGTTTTCCGCTCGATCGACACCGAGCCCCTGTCCGCCGCATCCGTCGCTCAGGTCCACACTGCCAAGCTCATCGACGGCCGGGACGTCATCGTGAAGATCCAGCGGCCCACCGCGCGTCGGCAGGTCGTCACCGATCTCGACATCCTCGCTCGCCTCGCGGCCGACCTCGAGCGCCGCACCACCTGGGCGAGGGATTACGGCACCGTCGCACTCGTAGAGGAGTTCAGCAGAACCCTGCACGACGAGCTCGACTACCGCGTCGAGCTCGACAACATCGAGCTCCTGCGCGAGGCGACGGCGGCATCGCCGTGGGCGCTTCGGATCCCGCAGACGTACAGGGAGCTCTCGACGGAGCGCATGCTCGTGCAAGAGCGAGTGTTCGGCGCGCCGCTGAGCCGCATCTCCCCTGGTGATCTCCCGAACGAGTACGCGACCGCGATCGCAGACCACATCGTGGCCGCGGTCCTCGATCAGGTGCTGACTCGCGGAGTCTTCCACGCCGACCTGCACGCCGGGAACGTCATCGTCGACACCGACTCACGTGACCCGGCCCTGGCCGTCACCCTGGTGGACTTCGGCGCGCTGGGGATCGTGGAGAAGAGCCTGCGCCGACTGCTGGCGGCGCTGCTGATAGCGATGGGGAACGAGGACGACGCCGGGGCGACCGACCTGGTGCTGCTCATCTGCGAGGCGGGACCCACCGTCTCGAAATCGGCGCTCCAACGAGAGATCGGCGCCCTCATCACCCGTGTGCACAACGCCGCGTCCGGCGATGACGTCTTCCGATTGCTCGTCGACGCGCTGCGACGGCAGCGGCTCGCGATTCCGCCGTCGCTGCTGCTGGTTCTTCGCACACTCGGATCCCTGGACGGCACCCTTCGGCGCCTGTCGAGCCGGTACAACCTCACGCGCAAGGGCATCGAGCTGGCCGGCCGGGCCCGCCCGCTCGGTCTGTCCCCGCGCGACATCGTGATGACCGCCCAGGTGCAGCTCACACTCTTCGCCGAGGGCGCTCGACGGATGAGCCGGCGCATCGAGAGCATCTCGCGTCAGCTCGACGACGGCACGCTTTCGGTGCGGGCCGGGATCTTCGACAGTGCCGACGAACGCACGTGGGTCGACGGTCTGGTGTCGCGCGTGACGATCACCGTCGTCGGAGTCACGCTCGTGATCGCCGGCTCCCTCCTCGGTGTCAGCGACGCCGGGCCGGTGCTGGCCGGCGACGTGCCGGCCGTGTCGTTCATCGGCAGCACGCTGGGCCTCGGCGGCCTGCTTCTCCTGCTTCGCAGTCTCAGCAGCTCGTTCCGAAGCGGCCGCGCGCGACCGCGAAGGCCCTCAGGCGGCTGAACGGGACCATCGGCCCGGCATCCGCCTCTATCGGGCGGTGGAATGACCCCGATACGAAGGAGTGTGTCATGGGCAGCGCACCTCGCTTCAACGGCAGCAGAGCACGGGCGGACACGCTGGCGCACATCCCCGGCACTGCCGAATGGCCCGCGTGCGAACTGTGCGACAGACCGTCGAGCGAATGGGAGCTGGACGTCTGCGACCCCGATCCGAAGCAGGAGGGAACCCTGGAAGCCCTGCTGACGCTCGGCAACGGCTATTTCGCGACACGGGGCGCCGCCGTCGAGCACAGTGCCGACGGTGTTCACTACCCGGGCACCTACATCGCGGGGATCTACAACAGGCTCCGATCCGGGGTCGGCGACGACGAACGCGAGGACGAGAGCATCGTGAACCTGCCGAACTGGCTGGCGGTGCACCTGCGCTCGCGCGACGGCGAACTCATCGCCCGAGCCGTCCATGACCATCGCGTGCTCGACATGAGACGCGGCATCCTTCGACGCGAGGTGCACGGCGAAGACCGCTCGGGGCGTCGGTCCGTGATCCGCGAGATCCGTCTGATCTCGATGCGGCGACCGCACGCAGGCTTCCTGCGCATCGTCGTCACGCCCGTGGACTGGTCGGGAGAGCTGTGCGTCGAATCGTCGACGGACGGAGAGGTGCGCAACGACAACGTGGCCTCCTTCCGGGGACTCGCTGCGGATCACCTCGACGTCGTGGAGGCTCGAAGCGACCCGAACGGAACGAGCCTGCTCGTCGCGGAGACCACTCAATCGTGCGTGCGCGTCGCGGTCGCAACGCGCACGCGGATCGACGGCGCGCCGCCCGCGCAGACCCTGGATGCGGACGGAGTCGCCCGATTGCGATGGGACCTGCGAGTGACGCAGGCGGCACCGGTGGCCGTGCACAAGACCGTTTCGCTCTTCACGTCGCGCGATCGGGCGATCACCGAGCCGTCGGCGGCCGCACGCAGGGAACTCGAGCACGCGCCGGACCTCCGCGATGCGATCGGCGAGCACGAGACCGAGTGGCGCCACATCTGGTCGCGGCTGCGGTTGGAGGTCTCACCCGCCGGTGAATCGGCCGCCGAATCCGTCGGCATCCAGCGCGCGATCGACACGCACATCTTCCACACCGCGCAGACGCTCTCGCGACACACGTCCGAAGGCGACGTCGGCATTCCGGCACGCGGACTGCACGGCGAGGCGTACCGCGGGCACGTCTTCTGGGACGAGCTCTTCGTCTTCCCCTTCCTCAATCTGCGGATGCCCGAGCTCACGCGCGCTCTTCTGCTGTACCGCTACCGACGGCTCACCGAAGCGCGCAGGATCGCCGAGAGCATCGGCGACGACGGCGCGCTGTTCCCGTGGCAGAGCGGAAGCGACGGGCGCGAAGAGACGCCGGTGTCCTTCTACAACCCGCTCGCCGACGACTGGATACCGGACCACTCGCTCCTGCAGTTCCACGTCGGACTCGCGGTGGCGTACAACACGTGGCACTACTTCCAGGTGACCGGAGACATGAACTTCCTGGCCTCATTCGGTGCGGAGCTGCTGGTCGAGATCGCGCGGTTCTGGTCGTCCCGCGCCGAGCACGACCCTCGCACGGGTCGTCACCACCTCCGTGGCATGATGGGCCCGGACGAGTTCCACGACGGCTTCCCGGATCGGGCCGGCAGCGGGATCGATGACAACGCCTACGTCGCCGTGATGGCCGCGTGGCTGTTCTCGACCGTGATCCGCGCGCACGACACCCTCGGCGGGGACAGCAACAGCGACCTGTGGCAACGGCTCGGCCTCGAGGATGAGGAACTGATCCGGTGGCGGATGCTGAGCCGCACGCTGTACGTGCCGTTCCTCGCCAACGGTCTGCTGGCACAGTTCGAGGGATACGGCGACCTCGAGGAGTTCGACTTCGAAGGCTATCGGGCCCGTTACGGCGACATCGGACGCCTCGACCTCATCCTGGCGGCGGAAGGCGACTCGCCCAATCGGTACAAGGTGTCCAAGCAGGCCGACGTCCTCATGCTGTTCTATCTGTTCAGCGCCGAGGAGCTCAGCGCGATCTTCGAGCGCCTCGGGTACGACTTCGATCCCCAGACGATTCCCGACACGATCGCGTACTACCTCGCCCGCACGACGCACGGATCCACCTTGAGCAGAGTGGTGCATGCGTGGGTGCTTGCGCGCGGCGACCGTCGTGCGGCGTGGGAGCTCCTGCGAGAGGCGCTCGGCACCGACCTTCGCGACATCCAGGGCGGAACGACTCGGGAGGGCATCCACCTGGGGGCGATGGCGGCGACCGCCGACATCCTGCAGCGCTGCTTCACCGGGCTCGAGGTCCGAGAGGACACGATCTTCCTCCATCCGCAGCTGCCTGAGGCGCTCAAGCGTTTGACGTGCGAGCTGCGCTACCGCGGCCACTGGCTGACCCTGACCGTCACTCACGAGACCGTGACTCTGACCTCGCGGGCTCACGCCGCACCGACGATCGCGGTCGTGATCGAGGGCGAAGCCCTCCGGCTCGAGGGGGGCGCGACCGTGCGCAGGCGCCTCCCCGGGCGCTGAACCGCGCTCAGGTTCCGCTCTGGTCGCGGGTATCGCCGACGTTCGACGCCTCGGCGCCCCGCGGATCCGTTCAGGCCGCGACGCGGACGCACGACGAAGACAGGGCAATGAGCGTGCTCGACGCAGGCGGCACTCACCGATCCGAGCAGCATTCCCGCGAAGCCCCCGAGCCCTCGACTGCCCAGCACGAGCATCCCGCAGCTCTTGCTGAGCTCGATGAGCGTGCGCGCCGCCGGCCCGGTCAGCACCGTGCCTCGCAACCAGGATGGGGTCACCGGCGGGCCTTGTGCGGGCCATTGGTCCCATCGGGCCGTGGCTCGACGGGCGGCTGCCAACCCGCTCCGTGGCTAGTGTCGGCCGCCCGGCGGGCCGATGATCAGCAGTGCGACGAAGAGCACGACGACGGCGAGGGCGATGAGGATCGCGAGCACCCACGGGCGCCGGAGGAACCACCGCAGCAGGCGGTCGTGCCAGCGCGCGTCGCGCGGGTCGGCGGTGGCCTCGAGTCGCCAGTCGCCCGCGAGGCGACCGGTCCGGTGCAGCCAGACCTCGGCGGGAATGGTCGCGTAGGGGATGATCGCGCTGACGATGGCGAGGGCCGCCGGCCACGGACGCCAGCGGTTGTTCATCGCGACGAGGATCGCGGTGGCGCCGTACGAGAGGAACACGAATCCGTGGATGCCGCCCCCGATCGTCGTCGCGATCGGAAGGTCGGCGAACGCCCGCAGCAGCAGCCCGATGATCAGCAAGGTCCAAGAGACCGCCTCGAGGATCGCAAGAGTGCGGAACAGGCGCAGCGGCGTGCGGAACATTCCTTCAGCCTAACTGAAGGAATGTTCCGTCCCACTCGCCTGGGCAGGTTCCTCGTGGCGCACCTCGAGCACGGCGGCCAGCTGCGGCGCCTCCGCCACGAACGCTCCGTCGAGGCGCGTCAAGCGATCCTCTGCCTCAGCGAGCGCGGCCTCCCCCGCAGGCGTCGCGCGCAGGTCGGATGCGGCGCCGGCGTGCGCCGTGGCGTCGTGCACCAACCCCTCGTCCTGCAGAGCCCGAACCGCCGTGTGCGCGGTCTGGACGGTGATGTGCGAGAGGCGCGCGAGCTCGGAGAACGAGATGCCCGGGGTCGCGTGGATGTGGGCCAGCAATCCGTACTTGCGAGCCGTGAGACCGAGGTCCTTCAGCGTCGCAGACAGGCGACTCTCCCAGACGCTCCCGATGGTCAGCAGCGCGAGGACGGGGCTCGTGGTCGGGCGCTCAGGCATGACGCTTGATGCTACCCCGACAGCTGGAAACGCCGCGGGCGCTGTGCGGCGATCACGACACTCGACGTGGCGCGCTCCCCTTCACCCCGCCGGCTCCGAGTGCCTCGGTAGGCTGGAACTCGACGAGCGCGAGGGTGGGTCAGATGGGGCTGAAAACCATGGTAGCCGTTTCCCTGTGGATGATCCTTCCCCTCGGCATCCTGGGCAGCTTGCTGCACTTCGCGTTCGACTGGAGCCGCCACAATCGATTCGCGGCGATCTTCAGCGCCGTGAACGAGAGCTACTGGGAACACATCAAGATCGCCATCTGGCCGGTGATGCTCCTGCAGATCGTTTTGTTCTCGCTGGGCGGTCACCGGTATCCGGCGTTCGTGCCGGCCGCGACGATCGCGCTGTACTCGCTGCCCGTCAGCATGATCGGCCTCGTGTATCTCTACAAGTCGATCACCAAACGCAACATTCTCTGGATGGACATCAGCGTCTTCTTCGTGATCATCGCTGTCGCTCAGATTCTGTTCGTCCTGCTGCTCGAACAGCTCGCACCCAATTGGGCGACCATCGTTCTGTCGGTCCTGTTCCTCGTCGGTCTGATCGCCGCATTCCTTCGATTCACGATTCGCCCGCCTCAGGAACCCGACGTGTTCATCGACCCGACCAATCAGAACTACGGCCTGCGCGCGCACCCCGACATCGACTCGACGCCTCCCCGCTAGTGGGGGCGCCAGCGCGATGTGTCGCTATGCCCGCTCCTGTGAAGGCGGACACAGCGTCAGAAGTCCCAGTCCTCGTCCTCCGTCGCGACCGCCTTGCCGATGACGTACGACGAGCCCGATCCCGAGAAGAAGTCGTGGTTCTCGTCCGCGTTCGGCGACAAGGCCGACAGGATCGCCGGGTTCACGTTCGTGACGGTCGACGGGAACATCGCCTCGTAGCCGAGGTTCATGAGCGCCTTGTTCGCGTTGTAGTGCAGGAAGCGCTTGACGTCTTCGGTCAGGCCGATCGCGTCGTAGAGGTCCTGCGTGTACTGGACCTCGTTGTCGTAGAGCTCGTAGAGCAGCGAGAACGTGTAGTCCTTGATGTCGTTGCGCTTCGCCTCGTCGACGAGCTCAAGGCCCTTCTGGAACTTGTAGCCGATGTAGTAGCCGTGCACGGCCTCGTCGCGGATGATGAGGCGGATGATGTCGGCTGTGTTCGTGAGCTTGGCCTTCGACGACCAGTACAGCGGCAGGTAGAAGCCGGAGTAGAAGAGGAACGACTCGAGCAGCGTCGAGGCCACCTTCCGCTTGAGGGGCTCGTCGCCGCGGTAGTACTCCATGACGATCTGCGCCTTGCGCTGCAGGTTCTCGTTCTCGACCGACCAGCGGAACGCGTCGTCGATCTCAGGCGTCGAGCACAGCGTCGAGAAGATCGACGAGTAGCTCTTCGCGTGCACCGACTCCATGAACGCGATGTTCGTGTAGACGGCCTCCTCGTGCGGCGTGAGCGCGTCGGGGATGAGCGACACCGCCCCGACCGTGCCCTGGATCGTGTCGAGCAGAGTCAGGCCCGTGAACACGCGCATCGTGGTCTGCTGCTCCCCGGGGGTCAGCGTCGCCCACGACTGCACGTCGTTCGACAGCGGCACCTTCTCGGGGAGCCAGAAGTTCCCGGTGAGACGGTTCCACACCTCGAGGTCCTTGTCGTCCTCGATGCGGTTCCAGTTGATGGCCTGGACGTGGTCCAGCAGCTGCAGCTTCTCGCTCATTTCCTTCTCGTTCTCAAGAGATCCGGTCGGCGTCACAGCATGCAGCTGACGCACTCGGACAGGTTGGTGCCCTCGAGGGCCATCTGCCGCAGGCGGATGTAGTAGATGGTCTTGATGCCCTTCTTCCACGCGTAGATCTGGGCCCGGTTGATATCGCGCGTGGTCGCCGTGTCTTTGAAGAACAGCGTGAGCGACAGACCCTGATCGACGTGCTGCGTGGCCGCGGCATACGTGTCGATCACCTTCTCGTAGCCGATCTCGTACGCGTCCTCGTAGTACTCCAGGTTCTCGTTCGTCATGAACGGCGCCGGGTAGTAGACGCGGCCGATCTTGCCTTCCTTGCGGATCTCGATCTTCGAGGCGATCGGGTGGATCGAGCTCGTCGAGTTGTTGATGTAAGAGATCGAGCCGGTCGGCGGCACGGCCTGCAGGTTCTGGTTGTAGATGCCGTGCTGCTGGATCGACGCCTTCAGCTCGCGCCACTCGTCCTGCGTCGGGATGTGCATGCCGGCGAAGAGCTCCTCGACCCTCGCGGTCTGCGGCTCCCACGCCTGGTCGGTGTACTTGTCGAAGAACTCGCCCGACGCGTACTTCGACTCCCAGAAGCCGTCGAACACCTGGCCGCGCTCGATCGCGAGCCGGTTCGACGCGCGCAGCGCGTGGAACAGCACTGTGTAGAAGTAGATGTTCGTGAAGTCGAGGCCCTCTTCGGATCCGTAGTGGATGTGCTCGCGCGCGAGGAACCCGTGCAGGTTCATCTGCCCGAGGCCGATCGCGTGCGAGCGGTCGTTGCCATCCTCGATCGAGCGCACCGAGCGGATGTGGCTCTGGTCGCTCACGGCGGTGAGAGCGCGGATCGCGACCTCGACCGTGCGGCCCAGGTCACCGCCGTCCATCGCGAGCGCGATGTTCATCGAGCCGAGATTGCACGAGATGTCCTTGCCGATCTGGTCGTACGACAGGTCCTCGTTGTAGGTCGTCGGCGTGTTGACCTGCAGGATCTCGCTGCACAGGTTCGACATGTTGATCCGGCCCTTGATGGGGTTCGCCCGGTTCACCGTGTCTTCGAACATGATGTACGGGTAACCCGACTCGAACTGGATCTCGGCGAGGGTCTGGAAGAACTCGCGCGCCTTGATCTTCGTCTTCTTGATGCGCGAGTCGTCGACCATCTCGTGGTACTTCTCGGTCACCGAGATGTCGCCGAACGGCACCCCGTACACGCGCTCGACGTCGTACGGCGAGAACAGGTACATGTCCTCGTCCTTCTTGGCGAGCTCGAACGTGATGTCGGGCACGACCACGCCCAGCGAGAGCGTCTTGATGCGGATCTTCTCGTCGGCGTTCTCGCGCTTGGTGTCGAGGAACCGCATGATGTCGGGGTGGTGCGCGTTGAGGTACACCGCGCCCGCGCCCTGACGCGCGCCGAGCTGGTTCGCGTAGGAGAAGGAGTCCTCGAGCAGCTTCATGACGGGGATGATGCCGCTGGACTGGTTCTCGATCTGCTTGATCGGCGCGCCGGCCTCGCGGATGTTCGACAGCAGGAGCGCGACGCCGCCGCCGCGCTTCGAGAGCTGCAGCGCCGAGTTGATGCCGCGCGCGATCGACTCCATGTTGTCTTCGATGCGAAGCAGGAAGCACGACACGAGCTCGCCGCGCTGCGCCTTGCCCGTGTTGAGGAACGTCGGGGTGGCCGGCTGGAAGCGACCGGCCACGATCTCTTCGACGAGCTCGATCGCGAGCTGCTGGTCGCCGTCGGCGAGGCCGAGCGCAGTCATGACGACGCGGTCCTCGAACCGCTCGAGGTACCGCTTGCCGTCGAAGGTCTTGAGCGTGTAGCTCGTGTAGTACTTGAACGCCCCGAGGAACGTCTCGAAGCGGAACTTCTTCGAGTACGCGAGGTCGTTGAGCTTCTGGATGAACTCGAACGGGTACTTCTCGAGCACGGATGCCTCGTAGTAGTTCTTCTCGACGAGGTAGTCGAGGCGCTCCTTGAGCGAGTGGAAGAACACCGTGTTCTGGTTGACGTGCTGCAGGAAGTACTCGCGCGCCGCGCGCTTGTCGGCATCGAACTGGATCTTGCCGTCGGGTCCGTACAGGTTCAGCATCGCGTTGAGGGCGTGATAGTCCAGCCCTTCGAAGCGTGGGTCGTCCTTGAAGGTCGTCTGACTCAGTGCTGCTTCCACCATTTTTCCAATCCCTCGCTCACGCGATCGACGTCTTCGGGCGTGCCGAACAGTTCGAGCCGATACAAGTGCGGCACGTGGCACTTGCGGCTGATGATCTCGCCGGCGAGCCCGAAGGACTCGCCGAAGTTCGTGTTGCCCGCGGAGATCACTCCGCGGATGAGGCTGCGGTTGTGCTCGTCGTTGAGGAACCGGATCACCTGCTTGGGCACGGCCCCCTTCTCGGCACCACGACCCTGCCCTCCGCCGTACGTCGGTGTGACGAGCACATACGGCTCATCGACATGCGGTGTCGGGTCGGTGCTGTGGAGCGGGATGCGCACGGCGCGCATTCCGAGCTTCTCGATGAAACGCGCCGTGTTGCCCGAGACGCTCGAGAAGAAGACCAAGAGCGGTGCACTCGTCGCGACTGCGCTCATTGCTCACCCCCGATTCCTGAGCGTCGTCGAACGGCCCCCGTCGAGCGGGCCGAGACGGCCCGTCGAGCTGCGACGAAGGGGTCAGGCCAGACGGGCTGCGAGCTCGTCGATCTTGTCGGGACGGAAGCCCGACCAGTGGTCCTCATCGGTGATGACGACCGGCGCCTGCAGGTAGCCCAGCGCCTTGACCTGCTCGAGGGCTGCCGGGTCCTCGGAGAGGTCGTGAACCTCGTATTCGATGCCCTTCGAGTCGAGCGCGCGGTAGGTCGCCGTGCACTGAACGCAGGCGGGCTTCGTGTAGACCGTGATCGCCATGTTGGACCGTCTCTCCCTCACATCCGATTCTCTTCCGGCAGTTCCCCCCGCCGGGACACCAATACTACATATGGGGACCGACATTCGGCACAACCACAAGGGATAGTAGTTACATCCGTGTAGTTTTCCACCGTTCCCCACATGTACAACACAGGTTCTCCACCGTTTCATCCACAGCTCGAGCGGTTTCGAGGAGCCTGCAGAACGCCTGAAAGACGCGCTTTCCGGATGCCCCGGCCACATCCGTCCACAGGTGGGAGGCTACGCGGGGCATCCGACAGCGAATCCCGCCCCAACCTTCCCTCGGCGTGTCGCGGCGTGTCGTTCGGCGTGTCGCGCTCGCGATAGCGTTGACGGGTGGCGGGGTACCGGGATCTTCTGCGCACGCCGGGGGTGGGACGCATCATCGCGGCCCAGCTGACGGCACGGTTCCCGAACGGCATGACGAGCCTTGCGATCCTGCTGCACGTCGAGCAGGTCACGGGCTCGTACGGCGCCGCCGGCCTGGTGCTCGCGGCGACGAGCGTCGGCCAGGCGATCGCCGGCCCGGTCACGAGCCGGTGGATGGGCGTGTGGGGCATGCGCCGCGTGCTCACGACCACCCTCGTCGTCTGCGCCATCGGGCTGACGGCGATGGCACTGGTTCGGATGTCACTGCCGGCGTACATGGCGCTGGGCCTGGTCACCGGCCTGTCGACCCCGCCCGTGCAGTCCGCCGTCCGCACGATCTACCCCAAGATGGTCAACTCGCGGCAGCTCACTCCGCTGTTCTCGCTCGACGCGAGCCTGCAGGAGATCATCTGGATCCTCGCCCCCGTGCTCATCACGTTCGTGTCGACGCAGATCGGCACGGTTCAGGGCCTCCTCACGATCGTCGTCATCCTCGTGGGCGGCGGAGCGTGGTTCATCCTCTCCCCCGAGGTCGGCCGCGTCCGCATCCCCCGCAGCCGCCGCAGCCTCGGCAAGGTGCTGGGCAAGCCCGCAGTGCTGCTCGCGACGATCACCGGGTTCCTCCTCATCGGGGCATGCGCCGCCGTCGAAGCCGGTGTCGTGGCGACGTTCGGCCACGACGGGCTCGAGGCGGGCATCGTGCTCGCGCTCTTCTCCGTCGGCAGCCTCGCCGGCGGCCTGGGGTTCGGGCACATCCCGATCGGCCGATGGGCGATGGCGCGGCGCATGCTTATCGTGACGGTCGGGCTCTCGCTCACGGCGCTCATGCTCGACATCGTGTGGCTCGGCGGCACGGTCGGGTGGCTCAGCGGCACGCTCATCGTCGCCGGTGTCGGCGTCGCCCCTGTCCTGGCCGTCCTCTTCGCGATCACGACCGCGAGCGTCAAGTTCAGCGAAACCGCCGAGGCGTTCGGGTGGATCGGCACGGGCCAGCTCATCGGCGCGGCTGCGGGCTCGGCCGTCGCGGGCTTCCTCATCGACGATGTCGGCCCGCAGGGCGCCTACGTCGCCGCGGCGGTCTTCGCATTCGCAGGACTCATCGTCTCGGTGGTGTTCGTCCGGGGCTTCCCCGACCTGCGCCACGGCGACGCGAGCCCGATCCCCGACACCGAGCCGGTCGCCACGATCACCCGCCCGATCGCACGGCCCTGACCTCCACCTCAGGATCTGCGCAGGAGTCCGTCGACCGTGCTCGGCGGACGCCATACTCTATTCAGCGGCACAGCGTCGAGGAGGGGCGATGGGCGCAGTCGACGACGACGGCGATGAGCGAGCGGGACGCGCCGAACCCGGACCGCGGTCCATCTGGCTGCGACCCTCCGGCATCTCGGCTCTCGCGGCGGTCGCCGCGGTGGCGGTCGCGCTCATCGGCGTCCTCGTGACCCTGCAGCCGAGTCCTGCGTCGGGGCCTCAGGCGTCTACGCCCGCGGATCGTCCCGCGCTGTTCGTCTACGGTTCCTCGATGCCCGGCCAGTCGCGCTACGACGTCATCGCGGAGCACGTCCTGGAGTCCCGTCCCGATGCCGTCGAGGGGTTCCTGTACGACTCCGGACTCGGCTACCCGCTGGCGAAGTTCGGCCCGGGGGCCGAGGTCCCAGGCGTGGTGCTGTACCTGCATCCGGAGACGGCCGATGACGTGCTGCGCGCGATGACGCAGGTCGAGAGCGGGCTGTTCCACCCTCGTCAGGTGCGCACGCAGGGAGGCGTCACCGCGACGGCGTACGAGTGGATCGGGGCGACCGACGGCTTTCCGCGCATCGACGAGTGGGACGGGTCGACGGCGGACTACGGGCTCGTGGTCGACGAGAGCTCCCTCGTTCCCGGCGACTGCTACGGACGAACCGCCCGCAGCGGTGAGGCGCTCACGACGCTGTGCGACGCTCCGCACGCCTACGAGGTGTACGCCGTCGTCGATCCGGGCGATGACACGCAGGCCGCGTGCGAGGACGAGTTCGCCACGTTCGCCGGACTGCCCTACTCCGACTCGGTGCTCGTAGTGGAGACCGTGGAGTCCGGCTCGGGCGTCAACTGCATCGTTTTCGAACCCGACGTCCTGACATCGGGCACGCTCGCCGGCGCGCGCCGCTGACCACGAGGCGGCCGCCTCAAGCGATGCGCCCCAGCAGCTCCAGCACCGCGAGCGCGTAGGCGTCAGCGGGCTCCGGATGCTCGAAGACCATGGTCTGGCCGGCGACCTCGATCGTGACCTCGTGCGTGTCGGGCAGGCGCCGCAGCGACCGGAACGCGCCGCGCAGCAGCTCGCGGAGCTGATGCTCGTGCGGCAGCCACAGCGCGTCCTCCAACGCGACGGAGTCGAGCGCCCACTCCGTCGTGCCGTTGAAGGCGAGGAGCTTGCCGGTCGGGTACTCGCGCGGCTCTATCGTCATCTCGCTCACGACGAAGACGTCCGCCTCGAACTCCGGTTCGTCGAGCTGGAACCGGTCGCCCGAGCGCGGATGCCACACGAGCCCCGCGTCGCGCAGCGCGAGCGCCAGATCGGTCGAGATCATGACGCCAGCGTAGGGCGCGCCGGGGTCACCGGCGCGGGGCGGCGACGGATCCGCGCTCGATGAGCCGGACGCCGAGCGAGACGGGCGCGCGCGGTCCTTCGCCTCGCTCGATCTCGTCGAGGATGATGCGCGCCACTTCGGCCACCTTGGCGTCCATGTCCTGCGCGACGGTCGTGAGCCCCGGGGTCGTGTATCCGCTGATGTCGAGCGCGTCGAAGCCGATCACCGACAGATCGCCGGGGACGGAGCCGCCCGCCTCTGCTACGCCGGCCATGATGCCGACCGCGAGCACGTCGGCCGTTGCGAAGACCGCCGTCACGTCGGGGTGGTCTCGCAGAAGTCGCAGCCCCAGGGCCCGACCGTCCTCGAAAGAGGTCAGCACCTCTTCGCGCACGATCTTCGAGGCGTCGACGCCCGCCGCGACGCATGCCGCGCGGAAGCCGTCCCACCGCTGGCCGACCACGCCCATTCCTTCATAGGGCGGTCCCGCGAACATCACGCGACGGTGCCCTGCCTCGGCCAGACACGCCCCCGCGAGCCAGCCGCCGCGGTGGTCGTCGGTGCGGACGCCGATCGTGCGGGGATTCGCCGAGTAGCTGTCGATCGCGACGAGAGGGACGCCGTCGATGCGGATGCGGTCGATCTGGGCATCGGTGAACTCGACGAGGATCGCGCCGTCGAGCGACCACCCGCGGATCGTCTGCGCGATCTCGTCGTCGCGCTCGATTCCGCGCAGGAGCACGTGATAGCCCCGGTGACGCAGGTGACGCTCGACGCCGCCGATCACCGCGACCGTGTGGGGGCTGAAGAGGAGGCTTCCCTCCTCGCCCACCGGCACGAGTGCTGCGACGATGTGCGAGCGGCTCGCGGCGAGGCTGCGGGCGGGGATGTTCGGCACGTACCCGAGCCGCTCCGCGATCTCGAGCACGCGGTCGATCGTCGCCTTCGACACGCGGGCGTGCTTGCCGTTCATGACGTTGGATACGGTCATGACGCTGACCCCTGCCTGGTCCGCGATGTCGCTCAGCTTGACGGTCAACGTTCTCCCCTCCGCGCCACATCATAGGGGCGCTTGACGCCGGACTTCGGCGTGGTTTAGCGTTCGACCTTAGTTTATCGCTAAATCTGATCGAAGGAGATCAACATGGCCGTCCTCACCCGGCGCCGAGCGGCGATCGCCCCCGCGATCGCGCTGGCGATCGCGGCATCCGTGATCGCCCCTCCCCCGACCCACGCGGCCGTCGCGACGCCGCTCGAGTACGAGGCCGAAGACGCGTCGCTGTTCGGCGGCGCCGGCGTCAACGACAACCATCTCGGCTACTCGGGCGCCGGCTTCGTCGACGGCTTCATCCTCGACCACCGCGGCACGGCGGGCGTCACCTTCACGGTCGACGTGCCGGAGGCGGGCGAGTACGGCCTCAACCTCCGCTATGCGAACGGGCTCGGCTCGGACATGACGCTCTCACAGCTCGTCGAGGGCGAGGACCGTCAGATCGTCCTCCCGTCCGCGGTCGGCGCGTCGTGGAGCCAGTGGTTCATCCATCAGGAGGCCGTGGAGCTCGAAGCGGGCACGCAGCAGATCACGTTCCGCTTCGACGCCGACGACACGGGCAACGTCAACATCGACGCGATCGCGCTCACGACCATTGGCGACCTCTCGACGCCGGGCGGCGGGGCCACCGATCCCGGATCGGTGCCGGGCACGGGTCCCGACACGCGGTGGGACGGTGTCACGGCCAGCCTGCCGACGCACTCCGCGCCTCGCGGCGGTGCGACGTACGAGGCCGAGTCGGCTCTGTTCGCCAACGGCGCGAAGGCGACGACGGATGCCTCGACCGTCGACCTCTCGGCCGACCGGTCGCGTGTGGTCGTCACCACCTTCGCCGCCGACGCGCGCGCGCAGCTCGTCACCATCCGCTACCGCAGCACCGCGACCGCGCCGGCGCGCCTCGTCGTGGGAGCCGACGGCGTCGCCCTCGGCGCGTTGTCGCTGCCGCCGTCCTCCGGCCTGCGCGAGGTCGCCGTGTCCGTGCCGCTTCGCGCGGGCGTCGGCACGCTCGAGCTGCGCCGCACGGGGGACGCGATCGACGGAGTGCTCGAGCTCGACGCGGTGCGCCTCCAGCGTGGCACGGCGCCCGCCGAGCGGGGCGCGACGCTCGGCACGACGCTCTACGAGGCCGAGCACGGGCTCACCGACGGCACGATCCTCGCCCCGAGCCGCACGTTCCGCGAACTCGCGGCCGAGGCATCCGGTCGTCAGGCCGTCACCCTCACCGGCCAGGGCGAGGGCATCGCGTGGACCCTGCGCGAACCCGCCGACGCGCTCGTGCTGCGCGCGTCGATCCCCGACACGGCCGACGGCACGGGTCAACACGGTGTGCTCGGGCTCTACGTCGGAGAGCGCAGGATCGCCGACGTGCCCGTCTCGAGCGAGCACTCGTGGGTGTACGGCGGCTACCCGTACGGGAACGACCCTTCGCGGGGCGGTGCGCAGCGCTACTTCGATGAGACGAGGACAACGTTCGCGAAGCTCCCCGCGGGGACGACGATCCGCCTGCAGAAGGACGCCGACTCGGGTTCGCTCCCGTACACCGTCGACCTCGTCGAGACCGAGCTGCGCGCGCCCGCGCTGACCGCCCCGGCGGGCTACGTCGACGTGCGCGACCACGGCGCAACCGCCGACGACGGCACCGACGACACGGCGGCGATCCAGGCCGCGGTCACCGCCGCAAGCGCCGCGGGCACGGGAGTGTGGCTGCCTCAGGGACGCTTCACCGTGAGCGATCGCGTGCGGCTCGTGGACGTCTCGATCCGCGGCGCGGGGCCGTGGTACTCGATCATCGAGGGCACCGCCGGCAAGGGCGGGCTGTACGCGATGGGCTCCGGCGTCACGATCGCCGACCTCATGATCGACGGCGACGCGCGCCATCGCGACGATGCCCGCTCCGACTCGGGCGTCGAGGGCAACTTCGGGCAAGGGTCGCTCGTGCAGGACGTGTGGATCGCCCACACGAAGACCGGCCTGTGGGTCGACGCGGGCACGGACGGCTTCGCTGCCGTCGGCATTCGCGTGCGCGACACGTACGCCGACGGCGTCCACCTGCACGGCGGGGTGACGGACGCGCGCGTCGAGCACGCGGCCGTCCGCAACACGGGCGACGACGCGATGGCGATGTGGTCGTCGGGCGGCTCGGTCACGCGCGGCACGTTCTCGCACGCGACCGTGCAGGTGCCGCTGCTGGGCAACGGGGCGGCGATCTACGGCGGCGATTCCAACCGCATCGCCGACTCGGTCATCAGCGACACGCTGACGGCGCCGGCCGGGATCGCGGTGAGCACTCGGTTCAACCCCGTGCCGTTCTCGGGCACGACGGTCGTCGAGCGCAACGACATCTTCCGCGGCGGCGGGTGGGAGCCCAACTGGAACACGTCGTTCGGCGGCATCTGGGTGTTCGCCGACACGAGCCACATCACGACCCCGGTGCTGATCCGGCACACCCGCATCGTCGACTCCACCTACGAGGGCATCCTCGTGAGCGGCAGCCACTGGGTGAACGATCTGCGCGTCAGCGACGTCACGATCGAGGGCACCGGGTCGTACGCCGTGGCGGCGCGCGTCGGCGGCGATCACCGCTTCCGCGATGTGCGGGTCTCGGGCGTGAGCGAGCCGTCGGACGGCCGCAACCACTGGTGGGGCACCTTCATCGACGAGGGCGGCAACACCGGGCTGCTCGCGACCGAGACGGCGGCGTGCTCGGTGACGGTGCGTTCGACACCCGTCGTCGACGGCCGGTACACGTCGGTCGTCACGATTCGTCTCACCGGGCCGGCCACGCCCGGGGTCGTCTCGTGGCGAGCGGCGAGTGGCGAAGCGGTCCTCGACGCCACCGCCGCGACGGTCTCGCAGAACGGCACCACGGTGACCGCGCAGCTCGACCGCGACCTCCGAGCCAAGAGCGCGACCTTCGTCGTGAGGGGCACCGCGAATGCGCCGCACGTGGCCGCACCCGATGCGTTCACGCTCGATGGAGTGCGCTGCGCGGCGCCGTGACACCCGCGCCCCGCGCCGGCCGCACGGTCGGCGCGGGGCACCGGCGCGCCGGTCGCGCGCTCAGCGCGCCGCGCGCCCGATCGACGCGCGCTCGATCACGACGACGTCGACGGTGAGCGGCCCGGCGACCGAGGGCGCGAGTCTTGGGTCGAGGAGAGCCTCGGCGGCCAGTCGCGCCTTGCGCGGGATGTCCTGCGCGACGGTCGAGAGCTTCGGCGTGACGACCGACGCGAGCGCGAGGTCGTCGAACCCGAGCACCGAGACGTCTGCGGGCACCCGTGCGCCCGCGAGCGCGAGCCCTTCCATGACGCCGACCGCGAGCGTGTCGGCGGCCGCGAAGACGGCGGTGATCGACGGATGCCGCGCCCGCAGCGCCCGCCCGAGCATCACGCCCTCGCGCACCGTCGTCCCCGCGGTCATGTGGCGCGCGGGCGCGCCCGCGCCGGCTGCGACGAACACGGACCGGAACCCCTCGTGCCGCTCGCGCATGACGCCCGAGGTCTCATCGGACGGCCCCACGACGAGCACGTCGCGATGGCCGCGGCTCAGCAGGACCTCGGCCGCCCGGCGCCCACCCTCGGCGTCGTCGGTGCGGATGACGGCGAGAGACGGATGCCGCGCATACGCGTCGATCGCGACGGCACGCGTGCCCAGGTCCGGCAGCCCCGCGAGCTCGTCGTCGCGGAACCCGAGCAGCACGACGCCCGCGAGCCCCTCCGCCTGGGCGGCGATGTCGGCGGGCGACGCCACGCCGAGGAGGACGAGCCTGTGGCCGCGCCCGCGCACCTCGCGTTCGAGGGCCGCCACGAACTCGCCGTGATGAGCCGTGAGCGAGATCTCGTCGGCAGCGCCGGCCGGAGCGAACAGCCCCGCGAGCGGGGATCCGGACATGAGCGGCGCCTCCTTCGAAATCCGAGTTGACACGGTCTGCGACGTCACCTAATGTCATCGCAGCAGGTATATCGCTAAACCTAGCACCAGCGGACGAGGAGGCCGCGAGCGGATGGTCGAAGAGGATCGGGACGGAACCGCGGTCGAGTCGCCGCAGGCACGGGCGGCGGCCCCCAGCGCGCTCGCCGAGCCGTGGTGGCGCGACGCGGTGATCTACCAGATCTATCCGCGCAGCTTCGCCGACGGGAACGGCGACGGCACGGGCGACCTCGCGGGCATCCGTGGCCGCCTCCCCTACCTCCGCAATCTCGGCGTCGACGCGATCTGGCTCACGCCGTGGTACGTCTCGCCGCTCGCCGACGGCGGCTACGACGTCGCCGACTATCGCGACATCGACCCCGCGTTCGGCACGCTCGCCGAGGCCGAGGCCCTCATCGGCGAGGCGAGCGGGCTCGGCATCCGCACGATCATCGACATCGTCCCCAACCATGTGTCGGACCAGCACCCGTGGTTCCAGGCGGCGCTCGCCGCCGAGCCCGGCTCGCCCGAGCGCGAGCGCTTCTGGTTCCGGCCCGGCCGCGGCCCGTCCGGCGACGAGATGCCCACGGACTGGGTCTCCAGCTTCGGGGGCGACACGTGGACGCGCACGACGAACCCCGACGGCACGCCCGGCGAGTGGTACCTGCACCTGTTCGCGGCACAGCAGCCCGACCTCAACTGGGACCACCCCGACGTGCGGAGCGAGCACGAGGAGATCCTGCGGTTCTGGTTCGACCGGGGTGTCGCCGGCATCCGCATCGACTCGGCGGCGTTCCTCGTGAAGGACGCCGCTCTGCCGCCCCTGCCCGCCGACCCCGCGCCAGGCGCCCACCCGCACATGGATCGCGACGAGCTGCACGACATCTACCGCTCGTGGCGCGAGGTCGCCGACTCGTACGACCCGCCGCGCGTGCTCGTGGGCGAGGTGTGGCTCTCCGACGCGAAGCGCTTCGCCGCCTACCTGCGCCCCGACGAGATGCACAGCGCGTTCAACTTCGACTTCATGACGCAGCCGTGGAACGCGGCCGCCCTGCGCGAGTCCATCGAACGCACCCTGCGCGAGCACGCCCCGGTGGGCGCGCCCGCGACGTGGGTGCTGTCGAACCACGACGTGACGCGGCCGGTCACGCGCTACGGACGCGTCGACTCGGGCTTCGCGTTCGACCGCAAGCGGTTCGGCGTCGAGAGCGACCTCGAGCTCGGCACACGCCGCGCCCGTGCGGCCGCCCTGCTCACGGCGGCCCTCCCCGGGTGCCTGTACGTGTACCAGGGCGACGAACTGGGACTTCCCGAGGTGGAGTTGCCCGCCGACGTGCTGCAGGACCCGATGCACTTCCGCTCGGGCGGCATCGATCCAGGACGAGACGGATGCCGCGTCCCGCTGCCCTGGGCAGGCGACGAGCCTCCGTACGGGTTCGGCACGGCGGGCGGGACCGGAACGTGGCTCCCGCAGCCTGGCGACTGGGCGATGCTGTCGGTCGCCGCGCAGGAGCGAGACCCTCGGTCGATGCTCGCGCTGTACCGCGGTGCGATCGCCGTGCGCCGCGAGCGGCCCGATTTCCACAGCCCCGACCTCGAATGGCTCGATCTGGGCGATGATGTCATCGCGTTCCGCCGTGGCGACGCGACCGTCTGCATCACCAACCTCGGGCCGGATCTCGAACTGCCCCCGCACACCGCGATCCTCCTCGCGAGCGCACCCGCCGAGCACGGGTCGCTTCCCACGGACTCCACCGCATGGCTCGCCCTGTGAGCATGCGCACCCGGAGCGCGTCCGCACGACGCGACTGACACAGCAAGTACGAAAGGAATGACGATGACGTCAACACGCACGCGGCTCGGCATCGCCGGTGTCGCACTGGTCTCGGCGGGTGCGCTGCTCGTCGGGTGCAGCGGCGGCGGCGCCCCCGCGACCGACGGCAAGGTCACGATCAAGGTCGCGATCGACGCAGGCCTCGAGCAAGAAGCGCGCGACAACTTCGATGCGCGCGTCGAGGTGTTCGAGGACGCGAACCCCGACATCACGGTCGAGGCGCAGGAGTACACGTGGACGGCGCCCACCTTCACGACCGACCTCGCCGGCGGCACGCTGCCCGATGTCTTCCCGATCCCGTTCACCGACGGGCGCGGGCTCATCGCGAACGGGCAGATCGCCGACATCAGCGACCTCGTCGCGGAGCTGCCCTACGCCGACCAGTTCAACCCGAACATCGCGCAGGCGGGCCAGGCCGACGATGGCGGCCAGTGGGCCGTGCCGATCGCCGCGTACGGCCAGGGCCTGCACTACAACCGCACGCTCTTCGAGGCGGCGGGCCTCGACCCGGACGACCCGCCCGCGACGTGGGACGAGGTGCGCGAGGCGGCGAAGAAGATCGCGGATGCCACGGGTGAAGCGGGCTACGCCACCATGACGTCCGGCAACACGGGCGGCTGGATCCTCACGACACTCGTCAATGCTTTCGGCGGCCGCACCGAGAGCGGCGACGCGAAAGAGCCCACGATCGACACCGACCCGGCCGTGCAGGAGGTGCTCGAGTTCCTGCACGACCTGCGCTGGGAGGACGACTCCATGGGCGCGAACTTCCTGTACGACTGGGGCACGATCAACCAGGACTTCGCGTCGGGTCGAATCGGCATGTACGTCTCGGGCGGCGGCAACTACGGCAACCTCGTGACGCAGAACGCGCTCAACCCCGACGACTACGGCCTGGCTGTGCTGCCGCTGGAGGGCGCCGACCCGGGTCTGCTCGGAGGCGGCACGCTCGTCGCGGTCAACCCGAAGGCAAGCGAGGCCGAGCAGGCCGCCGCGGTCAAGTGGATCGACTTCTACTACCTCGCGAAGCTCACCGAAGAGGACACCGTCGTCGAGACGGCCGAGCTCGCGGCATCTCTCGACCAGCCGGTCGGCGCGCCGGAGCTTCCGATCTTCAACCAGGAGCAGTTCGACCAGTACCGCTCGTGGATCGACCCGTTCGTCAACGTGCCGGTCGACCAGATGGCGCCCTACACGGACGCGATCTTCGACCAGCCGCTCATCGCCGAGCCCCGCGTCGCGACGCAGGACGTCTACGCTCTCCTCGACACCGTCGTCCAGGCGTTGCTCACCGACGAGAACGCCGACATCGCGAAGCTCCTCGCCGACACGCAGACCCAGGCAGAGTCACTGTACGCCAAGGCAGGTTAGCCGCCGGCGCGGTCTCCCGGGGCGCATCCGACGCCCCGGGAGATCGCATCCCCTCCCGACAAGGATCCGCCGCATGACACAGATCTCCCCCGCGACGGCACCGCCGCTGGTCGCGGACACGGTCGAGACGATCGAGGAGGCCGTCGAGACCGGGCGCCGGCGGCGTCGCGTCCCCCAGTGGCTGCGCGGCGACGGACCTCACATCCTGGTCTTCCTGCTGCCGCTCCTCGCGAGCTTCGCCCTGTTCTCGTGGAAGCCCATCGTCGACTCCGCCGTGATGGCGTTCCAGCAGACCAACCTCATCGCGCCGCCCGAATGGGTCGGCCTCGAGAACTTCGCGACCGTGCTGAGCGATCCGCTGCTGGGCACCGCGGTCGTGAACACGCTGTGGTTCGCCGTGCTCGCGCTGCTGCTCGGCTATCCCGTGCCACTGGTCGTCGCCGTCCTCATGAGCGAGGTGCGGCGTGGCCGCGGACTGTTCAGCGCACTCGCGTATCTGCCCGTCGTCGTGCCGCCGGTGGTGGCCGCGCTGCTGTGGAAGTTCTTCTACGACGCGTCGCCGAACGGCGTGTTCAACACGATCGTCGGCTGGTTCGGCATCCCGCCGCAGCCGTGGCTGCAGGACCAGCTCAGCGCGATGCCCTCGATCGTGCTGTTCGCGACGTGGTCGGCCGCGGGCGGAACCGTCATCATCTATCTCGCCGCGCTCGTGGGCGTGGCACCCGAGCTGTACGACGCCGCCGAGGTCGACGGCGCCGGCATCTGGCGCAAGGTGTGGCACGTGACCGTTCCGCAGCTTCGCGGGGTGCTGCTCATCACCTTCATCCTTCAGATCATCGGCACCGCTCAGGTCTTCCTCGAGCCGTTCCTGCTGACGGCGGGCGGACCGGCGAACTCGACCACGACGATCCTCATGCTCATCTACAAGTACGCGTTCCAGAACAGCCTCGGCGGCGACTACGGCGCCGCGACGGCCCTGAGCATCATGCTCGCGATCGTGCTCGGCCTGTTCTCGGCGCTGTACTTCCGCCTCACGAAGTCCTGGAGCATGTCATGACCACCGCCACCGGGGACCGCGGCATCCTCTCCGCCGCGGACTGGCGCCGCCGGCACGTGCGCCTCACGACGCGCGCGACCCACGCGATCCTGCTCGTGTCGCTCATCGTCGTCGGGCTCGGGCCGATCCTGTGGCTCGCGAAGTCGGCCGTGACGCCGACGCAGGACACGCTGCGCCAGCCCCTCGCGCTGTGGCCGAACGGCATCGACTGGGAGAACCTCACCACCGCGTGGACCCGCGTCGAGATCGACAAGTACTTCCTCAACACCGTGCTCATCGCCCTCGGCGTGTGGCTCGTCCAGGTGCTCGTCTCGACGACCGCGGGCTACGCGCTGTCGGTCCTGCGCCCGCGTTACGGCAAGATCGTCGTCGCCCTCGTGCTGGCGACGCTGTTCGTGCCGAGCATCGTCCTTCTCGTTCCGCTGTACCTCACGATCGTGAACCCGCCCCTGCTGGGCCAATCGCTCATCAACACCTTCTGGGCCGTGTGGCTGCCGGCCGGGGCCAACGCCTTCAACGTGCTGCTCGTCATGAGGTTCTTCGACTCGCTTCCCCGCGAGGTGTTCGAGGCGGCCCGCATGGACGGCGCGGGGCCGTACCGCCTGTTCTGGTCGATCGTCCTCCCCATGTCGAAGCCGATCGTGGGCGTCGTGTCGGTATTCGCGGTCATCGGCGCATGGAAGGACTTCCTTTGGCCGATGCTCGTTCTGAAGGACCCGGCGATGCAGCCGCTGTCGGTGCGCCTGCCTCAACTGCAGCAGTTCATCGAGCTCGACGTGTTCCTCGCCGCGCTCGCGATCTCCACGGTCATCCCGATCGTGCTGTTCCTCGTGTTCCAGCGCCTGTTCCTCAACGGCGCGGGCATGGGAGGCGCCGTCAAGGGGTGAGGCCGCAGCTGGGAGGTTCGGTCGCGGCGGGGAAGCGCCGGTGACCGGCGGGATCGTGCCAAACATCGCCGCGCGCGCCGAGGGCGCATCCGCCCAGACTCTAGGCTGATCCGCATGCCCGCACCCGTCACGCTCCCCCGCCGCTCGTGGGGCGACCCCGCCGCCGCGCGAGGCGGCCTCCTCATCCACGGGCTCGGCTCGAATGCCGCGCTCATGTGGCGGTACGCAGTCGCACTCGCCGACGACGGTTGGCGTGCGGAAGCCGTGGACCTGCGCGGCCACGGAGACGCGCCGCGCACACTCGACTACACGCTGGAGGCGTACGCCGCCGACCTCGCCGCGACTCGGGCGGCCTCCGGGCCGTGGGATCTCGTGATCGGCCACTCGCTGGGCGGGGCCGCCGCGACGCTCGTCGCCTCCCGCGACCAGTCGTGGACGCGCCGACTCGTGCTCGTCGATCCGGCGATCCACCTGACACCCGCCGACCGTGAGAACGTCCGCGTGAGCCAGGAGGAGGCATTCGCCGACCCGTCCCCAGAGGCGGTACGGGCGCAGCATCCGTCATGGCATGAGATCGACATCGAGCTCAAGGCGGCCGCCGCGCAGCAGGCGAGCCGCTGGGCAGTGGAGCAGACGAGCGCGCAGAACGCCGACTGGGACGTGCGCGACGCCGCGGTGCGCCTCCCCGTGCCGACGCACGTGATCGCCTCCGATCCGGCGGTGTTCAGCCTCTTCGCGGGGAAACCCGCGGCCGAGATCGTGCACGAGAACGGGAGCATCACGATGTCGGTCGTGACCGGCGCGGGGCACTCGCCGCACCGCGACAAGCCGGAAGAGACGATCGCGCGCCTGCGAGAGGCCCTGCGACGCTGACCGCGGGCCAGAATGGGCGAGTGAGCGAATTCGATCCCGCCGCGTACCTGTCCGACGAGCTGCTCGAGCGCATCCGCTCGCGTGCCTCGGGGTACGACCGCGACAACCTCCTCCCGCACGAGGATCTCGACGAGCTGCGAGCTGCAGGCTACCTCGCGATCCTCGCCCCCGAGGAGCTCGGCGGAGCGGGGCTCGGGCTGGCCGAGGCATCCGTCCTGCAGCAGCGGCTCGCCGGCGCCGCACCCGCCACCGCCCTCTCGGTCAACATGCACCTCGTGTGGACGGGGGTCGCGAAGGTCCTCGCCGACCGCGGCATCGACACCCTGCGCTTCGTCCACGAGGGAGCGGCGGCGGGCGAGCTCTACGCGTTCGGCATCAGCGAGGCCGGCAACGATCTCGTGCTGTTCGGCAGCGATACGGATGCCGCGCCCCGCCCCGACGGCGGGTACGCGTTCACCGGCACCAAGATCTTCACATCGCTCGCGCCGGCGTGGACGCAGCTCGGACTGCACGGCCTCGACACGACGAGCGAGGACGGGCCGAAGATGGTCTACGCGTTCGTGTCGCGCTCGGAGGAGGCCGACGGCCGCATCGTCACGCGCGACGACTGGGACACGCTCGGCATGCGGGCGACGCAGAGCCGAACGACCGAGCTCCACGGCGCGATCGCGCCCCCAGGTCGCGTCGTGCGGCGCATCGATCCGGGTCCGAACCCCGACCCGATCGTGTTCGGCATCTTCAGCGTGTTCGAGCTGCTGCTCGCATCGGTGTACACGGGCATCGCGCGGCGCGCGCTCGACCTCGCGGTCGAGACCGCAGGAAAGCGCCGGTCGAAGAAGACGGGCCTCGCGTACAGCCAGGACCCCGACATCCGCTGGCGCGTCGCGGACATGGCGCTCGCGTACGACGCGCTGCCGCCGCAGCTCTGGTCGCTCGCTCGCGACATCGACGAGCAGGTCGACCACGGCGCGCGCTGGTTCTCTCTGCTGTCGGGTATCAAGCACCGCGCGGTCACGATGGCCAAGCGCGTCGTGGACGACGCCGTGCTCGTCGCCGGCGGCTCGTCGTACTTCTCGCAGAGCGAGCTCGGGCGCCTGTACCGCGATGTGCTCGCGGGACTGTTCCACCCGTCCGACCCCGAGTCGGCGCATTCCACCGTCGCAACCGCGTGGCTGGGGCCGCTCGAGAGCTGAGCACGGTCGGAGGGAGGGCGGTCAGGAATCGAGAAGCGGATCGGATGCGGCATCCGTAGCCTGAAACCATGAACGCAGCCAAGGACACCCACACCGGATTCTCCGAAGAAGAGCGCACCGCGATGAAGCAGCGCGCCGCAGAGCTCAAGGAGCAGCGCAGCGGCGGCACGAAGGTGAAGCAGCTCGAGAAGGACCGCAAGGCAGTGCAGGACGCGATCGCGCAGCTCCCCGACGAGGACCGCGCCCTCGCCGAGGCGATCCACGAGATCGTGATCTCGGTCGCGCCCGAGCTGGACCCCAAGACGTACTACGGCATGCCCGCGTACGCCCGCGACGGGAAGGTCATGATCTTCTTCTCGCCGGCGACGAAGTTCAAGGAGCGGTATGCGTCGCTCGGCTTCAATCCGAACGCGAACCTCGACGACGGCAACATGTGGCCGACGACCTTCGCCGTCCTGAAGATGACGAATGCCGAGAAGAAGAGGATCTCGGAGCTCGTGGAGCAGGCGGTCAGCTGACTGGGGATCATCCGCGTACACGCCCGTCGCCGCCATCGGCGGAACGGGCGCGTGCGAGGATGACCGCATGGCGCGCACTCCCACGGCCCTCCTGAGTCCGGCTGACCAGGAGCGTCGGCACGGCCTGCGCGTCATGAAGGGCGTCGCGCTCGGCGCCCTTCTGTTGATGGCGGTGCTGTTCGCGGTCGCGTTCGCATTGCAGGAGCAGTACCCGTGGCTCGCCTACGTGCGGGCGGCCGCGGAAGGCGGCATGGTCGGGGCGCTCGCGGATTGGTTCGCGGTGACGGCGCTGTTCCGGCATCCGCTCGGGATCCCGATCCCGCACACCGCGATCATCCCGAACCGCAAAGACGAGATCGGCCGCAACCTCGGCGAGTTCGTCGAGACGGAGTTCCTGCGCGGCGAGCTCGTGCGCACGAAGCTCGAGTCCACCCCCATCGCCGCGCGGCTCGGCGAGTGGCTGCGCGAGCTGCCGCACGCGGAGCGGGTCGGAGAGGAGGCATCCGTCGTCGCGTCGGGACTCCTTCGCGCGCTCAGCGACGACGATGTGCAGGAGGTCATCGAGGCGCTCGCGCGCGAGCACCTCATCGCGCCCGAGTGGGGACCGCCGCTCGGCGGCTGGCTCGCGCGCGTCGTCGAGGGCGGCGGGCACCACGGCGCGGTCGACCTCGCCGTCGACAGCGTCGCGGGATGGCTCGAGGCGAACCACGACGCGTTCCGCGGACTCGTGTCGCGGCGCCTGCCGTCGTGGGTGCCGTCCTTCGCGCAGCGGCTCGTCGACGACGCCGTGTACAACGAGGCGGTCAAGTTCGTGTCGGCGATGCAGAGGGATCCGCGGCATCCGGCTCGCCTCGCAATCGACGGGTACCTCGGCCGCCTCGCCGACCACCTGCAGCACGACCCCGCCACGATCGGGAAGCTCGAGGACGCGAAGGTCGCGGTGTTCGACAGCCCGCGCGTACGCGAGCTCGCGGGCGAGGCGTGGAACGCGGCGAAGTCCGGCCTGCTGACCTCGCTCGCCGACCGCGACAGCGCGCTGCGGCGCCGCATGACCGACGCGCTCGTACAGATCGGCGAGCGGCTGGTGACGGATGCCTCGCTCCAGCGCCGCGTCGACACCCTCGTCACCGACGCGGCCGTCGTCCTGGTCGACCGCTACCGGCACGACATCGCCTCGATCATCACCGACACGGTCGAGCGGTGGGACCCTGCCGAGACGACCGAGAAGATCGAGCTCATGGTCGGTCGCGACCTGCAGTACATCCGCCTGAACGGCACGATCGTGGGCGCGCTCGCGGGCGTGGTGATCTTCACGATCGCGCACGCGCTGCTGGGCTGACCCGGGCTGTCGGTGGGGGCGGCGCGGCGCGCGCGTCGGTAGCCTGGAGGCATGGCCGACAGCGGCGAGAACCTCGTCTTCAGCTACGGCACCCTGCTGGACGCCGACGTGCAGCGCGCGGTGTTCGGACGCGCGCTCGACGGCGACGACGACGTGCTCGTCGGCTACACGATCGACTACATCGACGTGCCCGACCCGCGGGTGTTCGAGCTGTCGGGGAAGTCGGTGCATCCGATCATCCGGCCCACCGCGAGCCCGCTCGACAAGGTCGTCGGCAAGGTCCTGACGCTCACCGACGAAGAGCTCGAGGCGGGTGACGACTACGAGTTGTCGATGTACCGCCGCGCCTCCGTCACCCTCGCGAGCGGGCGCACCGCGTGGGTGTACATCTCGACGCCCGAAGGAGACCTGCGTGACTCTGCCGACTGATCCGCTGTGGCCGCGAGCAGGCGGATGGCCGTCGCCCGCGGACGACGGGGAGAACGCGGATGCCGCGATCCTCGGCGTGCCGACTTGGCGCACGTCCCTGTCGCCGACGGGAGCGCACGCGACGCCGGCCGCCGTGCGTGAGGCGCTGCGTCGCTACTCGCCCACGATCCTGCTGCAGGGTGACCCCGTGCGGCACGCGATCGCACGGCCCGTCGAGCCCGTGGATCTCGACGACGCGCTCCGCGTCGTCGACGCGGGAGATGTCGACGAGCCCGATGGGCCCGAGGGAGAGGCGGCCGTGCGCGAGGCGGTGGGCCGGCTCTCCGAGCGGACCGGGCTCGTCGTCGCGCTCGGCGGGGACAATTCCGCGACCTACCCGGTCGCCCAGGGCGCGCAAGCCACGGGACTCATCACGATCGACGCCCACTACGACCTGCGCGACGGCGTCTCGAACGGCTCCCCTGTGCGGCGGCTCGTCGAGGACGGCTTCGATCCGTCGCGGATCGTGCAGCTCGGCATCGCGGACTTCGCGAACTCCCCCGCCTACGCGCGGCGCGCGGCGGAATGGGGCATCTCGGTCGTGACGCTCGACGAGCTGCGCTCCCGCGGAGCGGCCGACGTGATCGCCGACGCGCTCGACATCGCCGGCGCGTGGCCGGGCGACGAGGCATCCGGTGTCCGCGTCCACCTCGACATCGACGTCGACGTGTGCGATCGCGCGGTCGCACCAGGGTGCCCCGCGTCTGTGCCCGGCGGGCTCGAGGCCCGCGAGCTGCGAGCGCTCGTGCGAGCGGCGGGGGCGGACGTGCGGGTCACGAGCGCCGACATCGTCGAGGTCGACGCGACGGCGGATGCCGCGGACGGCCGCACCGTCCGGCTCGCGGCGCTGTGCGTGCTCGAGCTCCTCGCGGGGCGTGCGCTGCGTTCCCCACGCGCGTGATTTCCCTGCGCTGTGCCATGGAGCGGGCACGCGTGAGCCGGGCCGCGAACTCGCGGGCGGGCGCGTGGCATGCTGAGCGCATGATCTCGCTGGCCCTCGTGCGTCACGCCAAGTCGGACTGGAGCGTGGTGAAGCGCCCGGATGGGCGGATGATCGACGACCACGACCGCCCGCTCAACGCCCGCGGGCGGCGCGACGCCCCGCGCATGGCGCAGCGGCTCGCCGACGCGGGGTTCCGCGCCGACGTCGTGCTGTCGAGCACCGCGCTGCGCGCCCGCCTGACGGCCGAGGCGTTCGCCGACGCCCTCGGCGCACCTCTGACGCTCGACGAGGAGCTGTACGGCGCCCCCCCGAAGACCCTGTGGACGGTGGTCTCCGCCGCGGGGCATCCGCGTGTCGTCGTGGTCGCGCACGATCCGGGGATGAGTGCGCTCGCGGCCCACCTCTCGCGGGACCGCATCGAGCACATGCCGACGTGCGCCGTCGCGACGTTCGCGTGGGACACGGAGGACTGGGCCGTCGCCGACGCGCTCGAACCCGTCGACTGGACGTTCGACACTCCGCGCTGACGCCTGTGCCGACGGCGCGTCAGAGCGCGGCGCCGTCCTTCCACACGCGCTCGACGAGCGGAACGCCCGGGCGATACGCGAGGTGCGTGCGGGTCGGTGCATCGAGCAGCACGAGGTCGGCGCGCAGCCCAGGGGCGATCGCCCCGACGTCGTCGCGCCGCAGCGCCCGTGCACCTCCGGCGGTCGCCGCCCACACCGCCTCGGCCGGCGTCATGCCCATCTCTCTTACGGCGAGAGCGATCATCAGCGGCATCGAGCTCGTGAAGCTCGAGCCCGGGTTGCAGTCGCTTGCGATCGCGACCGTGACTCCCGCGTCGAGGAGCCGGCGCGCGTCCGGGTACGGCTGCCGGGTCGAGAACTCGACGCCCGGCAGCAGGGTCGCGACCGTGTCGGAGGCGGCGAGCGCGGCGACATCCGCGTCGTCGAGGTAGGTGCAGTGATCGACGGATGCCGCGTCCATCGCGACCGCGAGGCGAACGCCTTCCCCGGGTCCGAGCTGATTCCCGTGCACGCGCGCCTCGAGCCCGTGCGCGATGCCGGCGGCGAGCACCCGGCGAGATTCCTCGGGCGTGAACGCACCCTTCTCGCAGAAGACGTCGACCCACCGGGAGTGCGGCGCGCACGCGCGCAGCATCGCGCCGCACACGAGTTCGACGTAGTCGTCGCGCCGTTCGGCGTACTCCTGCGGCACGACGTGTGCCCCGAGGAACGTCACCTCGTTCGTGACCTCGGCGGCGAGCCGCGCGAGGCGCTCCTCGTCGGCGACCGTGAGGCCGTAACCCGTCTTGATCTCGAACGTCGTCGTGCCCTGCGCGTGCAGCTCATCGACGAACGCACGGAGGCGCCGGCGCAACGCGTCGTCGCTCGCGTCCCGCGTCGCGGCGACCGTGCGTCGTATGCCGCCCGCAGCGTACGGCGTCCCCGTCATGCGCGCCTCGAACTCGTCGGCGCGGTCGCCGGCGAACACGAGGTGCGTGTGGCTGTCGACGAACCCCGGGATGACCGCGCGGCCGCCGGCGTCGACCACCTCGAGGTGCCCACTCTGCGCGGTTTGGGGCGGATCTGCCGCTTTGGGGCGCATTTCGTGCGCCCCAAAGCCGGTATCGCGCCCCAAACGGAGGGTGCGTGCGTCCGCAGCCGACCCGACCCACGCGATGCGCTCGCCCTCGACGAGCACCGCCGCGTCGCGCCACGTGCCGCACGGGTCGTCCGGCGTGCCGACGTTGGTCGTGAGCTCGCCGATGTTCGTGATGAGCGTCTCGGTCACGGCATCCGTCCCCTCTCCCTCGACTCCTTACCCTTCCCGGACCCCACCCCGCCCCCACCCCGCCGAGATTGCACGAACCGCGGAACGGATGCCGCAGCAACCGTCATTCGCGCAATCTCGGCGCCCTGGCGGGGGCCCACCGCCACGCCCGGGTCAGGCGTCCAGCATCGGGATCTTGAGGCCCCGCTCGCGGGCGACCTCCTTCGCGCGCTCGTAGCCCGCGTCGACGTGACGCATCACGCCCGAGCCGGGGTCGTTCGTGAGGACGCGCTCGAGCTTCTCGGCGGCGAGCGCCGACCCGTCGGCGACCGTCACCTGCCCCGCGTGGATCGAGCGTCCGATGCCGACGCCGCCGCCGTGGTGGATCGACACCCACGCGGCGCCGGAGGCGGTGTTGAGCAGGGCGTTGAGCAGAGGCCAGTCCGCGATGGCATCCGAGCCGTCCGCCATGGCCTCGGTCTCGCGGTACGGCGAGGCCACCGATCCCGAGTCGAGGTGGTCGCGGCCGATCACGATCGGCCCCGAGAGCTCGCCCGAGGCGACCATCTCGTTGAACTTCAGCCCGGCGAGGTGGCGCTCCTTGTACCCGAGCCAGCAGATGCGCGCCGGGAGGCCCTCGAAGTGGACGGCGTCGCCCGCCTTCTCGAGCCACCGCACGAGCCCGGCGTTCTCGGGGAAGAGCTCCATGACGGCGCGGTCGGTCTTGCGGATGTCGTCGGGATCTCCCGAGAGTGCGACCCAGCGGAAGGGACCACGCCCCTCGGCGAACTGCGGCCGGATGTAGGCAGGCACGAAGCCGGGGAACTCGAACGCGCGGTCGAACCCGCCGAGCTTCGCCTCGGCGCGGATCGAGTTGCCGTAGTCGAACACCTCGGCGCCGGCGTCCTGGAAGCCGACCATCGCCGCGACGTGCTTGGCCATGCTGCCGCGCGCTCGGGCGGTGAAGCCCTCGGGGTCGCGCTCGGCCTCGGACTTCCAGTCCTCGAACGCGATGCCCACCGGCAGGTACGCGAGCGGGTCGTGTGCGCTCGTCTGGTCGGTGACGACGTCGACGGTGATGTCGCCGGCCCGATGCCGCAGCAGCAGGTCGGGGAAGACCTCGGCGGCGTTGCCGACGACTCCGACGGAGAGTGCCTCGCCGGCGCCTTTGGCGGCGAGGACGCGGGTGAGGGCCGCCTCGAGATCGGTCGTGTACTCGTCGAGGTAGCCGTGCTCGACGCGGCGGCGCAGGCGCGACTCGTCGACGTCGACGATGAGCACGACGCCCCCGTTCAGCGTGACGGCCAGCGGCTGCGCGCCACCCATGCCGCCGCACCCGCCGGTGAGGGTCAGGGTGCCCGCGAGCGACGCCGTCGACAGGTCACCGCCTCGCTTCGCGGCGAGCGACCGCGCGACTGCGGCGAATGTCTCGTAGGTGCCCTGCAGGATGCCCTGCGTGCCGATGTAGATCCACGAGCCCGCGGTCATCTGGCCGTACATCGTGAGGCCGAGCTCCTCGAGCCTGCGGAACTCGGGCCACGTCGCCCAGTCCCCCACGAGGTTCGAGTTCGCGATGAGCACGCGGGGCGCCCACTCATGGGTGCGGAACACCCCGACGGGCTTGCCCGACTGCACGAGCAGCGTCTCGTCCGGCTCGAGCTCGTCGAGCGTGCGGATGATCGCGTCGAATGCCTCCCATGAGCGTGCCGCCCGACCAGTGCCGCCGTACACGACGAGGTCCTCGGGGTGCTCGGCGACCTCGGGGTCGAGGTTGTTCATGAGCATGCGCTTCGCTGCCTCGGCGCCCCAGCTCTTCGCGGTGCGCTCGGGGCCGCGCGGCGCGCGAACGGTGCGAGCCTGCTGTGCACTCGGTGTCTCGATCATCAGCTCTGCTCCTCGGTGGTGTCGTGTGCGGCCGCGGCTTCGAGCGCGGCCCGCGCGATCGCGCCAGTGGTGACGAGTTCGGTCGCCGCCTCGATGTCGGGCGACAGGAAGCGGTCGGGACCCGGACCGCCTACGCGCGTGCGAAGGAGGTCGCGCGCCGCGGCGGTCGCGGGGGCCGGCTCGAGCGGCGCTCTCAGGTCGAGCGCTCGCGCCGCCGTCACGAGCTCGATCGCGAGCACTCGCGCGAGGCCATCGATCGCGCGCCGGAGCTTTCGGGCAGCCGCCCAGCCCATCGACACGTGGTCCTCCTGCATCGCGGAGGACGGGATCGAATCGACGGATGCCGGGACCGCGAGCCGCTTGAGCTCCGACACGATCCCCGCAGCGGCGTACTGGGCGATCATGAGCCCCGAGTCGACGCCCGCCTCGTGCGCGAGGAACGGCGGCAGCCCGTTGCTGCGCGCGACGTCGAGCGCGCGGTCGGTGCGCCGCTCCGAGATCGACGCGACGTCGGCGACCGCGATCGCGAGGAAGTCGAGCACGTACGCGATCGGCGCGCCGTGGAAGTTGCCGTTCGACTCGACGCGGCCGTCGAGAGTCACGACGGGGTTGTCGACCGCTGCCGCCAGCTCGCGCGACGCGATGAGCCCGGTGTGCTCCAGGGTGTCGCGCGCGGCGCCGTGCACCTGCGGCGAGCACCGCAGCGAGTACGCGTCCTGCACACGCGTGCACACGGCGGGGTCGCGGTGCGACGCCATGATCGCCGATTCCGCGAGCAGTGCCCGCAGATTCGCGGCCGATTCCGCCTGGCCGACCTGCGGGCGCAGCGCCATGAGGTCGGCGGCGAACACGGCGTCGGTGCCGAGCTGGCTCTCGATCGACATCGCCGCGGCGACGTCGGCCGTGTCGAGCAGCATCCGCAGGTCGTGGGCTGCCAGCAGCAGCATGCCGAGCATGCCGTCGGTGCCGTTGATGAGGGCGAGGCCCTCCTTCTCTCGGAGTTCGAGGGGTGCGACGGATGCCGCGGCCAGCGCCTCCGCGGCGCGTGTCGTCTCGCTCGTTCCTCGCTCGCTCGACGACCGGGGAGCGATCACGCGGACCTCGCCCTCGCCCATCGCCGCGAGCGCGATGTGCGCGAGCGGCGCGAGGTCGCCGGAGCATCCGAGCGACCCGTACTCCCGCACGATCGGCGTGATGCCGGCATTGAGCATCGCGGCGTAGGTCTTCACGACGACGGGCCGCACGCCCGTGCGACCGGTCGCGAGGGTCTGGAGGCGCAGCAGCTGGAGAGCGCGCACGACCTCTGCCTCGACCTCGGGTCCCGTGCCGGCGGCGTGCGACCGGATCAGGCTCGCCTGCAGCTGCATCCGTCGATCCAGCGGGATGAACGTCGTCGCGAGGGCGCCGAACCCGGTCGAGATGCCGTAGTGGGGGTGAGGGTCGTCGGCGAGGTCCTCGACGAGCGACCGGGTGGCGGCGACGCGCTCGAGGGCCGCCGGGTCGAGCTCGACGCGCGCGCCGTGGCGCGCGACGGCCACGACGTCGTCCGGGCGCAGGGGTGCGGCGCCCACCGTGACGACGTCGAGCGAAGGGGTGACGGTGGTCATGCGACCGATTTCACACCCACGCGAGGGCGCGCGACAGCGGTTCGTGGCATCCTGTGTCTGTGATCCCAGACAAAGCGCAAGTGCCGGCTGCCGATCATACGCTTCGAATCCTGTCGTTCCTCGCGCGCCAGCGCGGGCCCGCAGCCGCCCATGCGATCGCGACGCAGCTCGGGATCCCCCGCTCGACCGTGTACCACCTGCTGCGCACGCTCGCCGCGCACGGCTTCGTCGTGCACGTCCCCACCGAACGGCGATGGGGCCTCGGCACCGCGGCGTTCGAGCTCGCTGGCGGCTACGCGCGCCAGCAGCCGCTCGCGCGCCTGGGCCGCCCGATCGTCGCGGCGCTCGCCGACCGCGCGGGCGAAAGCGCGCACCTCGCGGTGATGACCGGCCGCGACGTCCTGTACATCGTCGAGGAGCGCGCTCCGCGCCGCCCCGCCCTCGTGACCGATGTCGGCGTGCGGCTGCCCGCCCACCTCACGGCGACCGGTCGCGCGATGCTGGCCGCGCTCCCCCGCGAGCAGGTTCGGGCGCTGTATCCGGATGCCTCGGCCTTCGCCGACCGCACAGGTCGCGGTCCCGCGAGTCCGCGCGAGCTCCGCGAGATCCTGCGCGAGGTGCGCGCTCGCGGCCACGCCGTCGAGGACGGCGAGGTGACCCTCGGACTGCGCTCGGTGGGGGTCGCGGTGCGCGACCACGCGGGCTGGCCGGCTGCCGCGATCGCCGTGACGTGGCCCGATGACTCCGATACGGATGCCGACCGTGTCGCCGGACTGGCGGGCGACGCCGCCCTGGAGCTGTCGCACCGCATCGGCGGTCGCTGACGGCCGGGCGATAGGCCGATCGCGCCGCATCCGCAACCCCCGGTGCGGGGATCATCGAGCGCACCTATCGTGGCTCCATGCTCCCTGTAGACATTCCGGACCGAGACCAGCTCATCTCCCTCACGGAGCACCGGGACGCGGCGAGCGTGTCGATCAGCCTCGCGTCGTCTCCGGTCCCTCAGGACCACGAACGCATCCGCATCGCCCTGCGCGACGCGATCGACGACGCCGCACGGCAGCTCGAGAAGCTCGACCTGCCGCACGGCGCGCGGCATGACGTCGTCGGCCGTCTGCGGTCCGTGATCGGCGACGACGAGTTCTGGACGCGGCAGTCCCGCTCGATCGTTCTCCTGGCCGCCCCGGGCGTGCTCCACGCGTTCCGGGTGGCGAACCGCCTCACCGACCGGGTCGTGGTGTCGGATCGCTTCGACGTCTCCGGGCTCATCCGGGCGGGGTCCTTCCCGCTGCGGGGCTTCGTCCTGAAGCTGTCGCAGCAAGGCGCCACGCTCGCCGAACTGGACGACGAGGGGCGGCTGGCGGAGCATCCGATCTCCCTCCCCGACGACCACCGGCTCATGCTGGAGCGGACGACGACCGACGGCACGTTCGACCGGCGCCGCGCGCACGGTGCCACCGGCGACCGCGTCGAGCGCGAGCGCTTCTGCCGCGTCGTGCAGGACGAGGTCGTCAAGGTCCTGCCCCGCGGAGTCCCCCTCATCCTCGTCGCGAGCGACGACCTCGACCCCGCGTATAGCGCGGTGAACACGCACGACTGCCTGCTCGACGACGTCGTGCACGAGCACCCCGACTCGCTCACGCGCGAGCGGCTCGAGCACATCGCGCGCGAGATCCTCGAGCGGCGGCGGACCGCCGACCTGCGCGAGTGGCGCGAGCGGTTCGGCAATCTGCGGGCGCAGGGCCTCGCGACCACGCGGCTGCGCGACGTCGCGGTCGCGGCGGCGTCGGATGCCATCGACGAGCTGCGCTTCGATCTCGACGCCGACGTGCATGGGCGCGTGGACGAGTACGGCAAGGTGGAGCCCGCGGGCGTCGGCGGTCGCGAGGGCTACGACGTGGTGGACGAGCTCGTCACGCGCGTGCTGCGCGCTGGAGGCAAGGTGCGCGCGATCCGCAAGGAGGAGTCGATCGACGGGTCGCCGGTCGCGGCGACGCTGCGCTTCCCGGTGCCGGCGCGGCACTGAATCGGGCCGGGCCGGCGCCGCGGGCCCGACGACTCGGGTCAGCGCACGATGAGCCTCGGCTCGACGAGCACGTGGGCCTCGCCGGCCGCCGTGCGCCGAGGGGCGACGACGCTCCCCGTCGGGCCCATGAGCAGCTCCAGCGCCCCCGCCGCGACGTGCTCCGGCAGCTGCTCCACGCTCGTCAGCGCGAGCGCCTCGGCCGCGGGCGTGTTGTCGAAGCCCGTGACGGGCAGGTGCGGCCGCCCGGCGGCAGTGGCGGCGAGGTGCGCGCCGATCGCGAGAGAGTCGCTCACGCACACGATCGCGTCGATCTCCGCGCGCGACTCGAGCACGCGCGCGACCGTCGCCCGCGCCTCGCTGACGCTCTCTTCGCTCGTGAGCCGCGGGCCGGTCGCGCGCGCCGCGCTCATCGCCTCTCGCCACCCACGCTCCCGGTCATCGCCCGTTCCGGAGCCCGATGGCCAACCGAGGAACGCGATGTGCGTGCCCGCGGTGGCGAGCAGGTGACGCGTCGCCGCGCCCGTGCCCGCCGCTCCGTCGACGTCGACCCACAGGTGCGCGGGGTCGGCGACGTCGTCCTCGCCCCACGGCCTGCCGAACGAGACGAAGGGGATGCCGCGCTCGGCGAGCCACCGGGTGCGGGGGTCGCCGTGGAAGGTGCCGGTGATCACGACGGCGTCGATCTCTCCGCCCTCGGTGAGCTCCTGCATCCGCTCGATCTCGTCGGCCGGGCTGCTCGCCGCGTAGAGCTGGATCCGCATGCCGCGGTCGCTCGCGCGCTCGGTCAACGCGTGCACGAAGCGGTCGAGCACCACACCGGAGATCCCTCCGGCGTAAGGGTCGAGGTGGATGCCGATCGTCGAGCTGCGTCGCGTGCGCAGGCGGCGCGCCGCCGCGTGCGGCCGGTACCCGAGCGTCTCGATCGCACGCCGCACGCGGTCCCGCGTCTCGGCGCGCACGATGTCGGGCGTGTTGATCACGTTCGACACGGTCTGGCGCGAGACGCCGGCCGCCGTGGCGACGTCCTCGACGGTCGGCGCCTTCGTCATCCGCGTCTCCCCAGTGGTCGGATCGTTCAAATCGTTATCCTACGGTCCCCGTCCGCCCCTTGACAGGAGCGCGATCACGTTCCTACCGTGGGCCTTGGTGAATTCTTTGATCGTTCAAAGTCTGTCACGGAATTTGAACGATCAATAGGCCCCATCACGCACCGAGAAGCTCATTCAAAGGAGAAGAGACCATGACACGGCACAAGACACGCGCGATCCTCGGGACCGGTGCGCTCCTGGTGACCGGCGCCCTCGCACTCACGGCGTGCGGCTCCGGATTCGACGACGGCGGTGCGGGCGGAGGCGACGCCTCCGAGCTCACCTCGTCCGAGGACGCCCTCACGATCCTCATCGGCTCGTCGGGCGACGCCGAGACCGACGCCGTCACCGAGGCGGTCGCAGCCTGGTCCGAGGAGTCCGGCATCGATGCAACCGTCCAGGTCGCGAACGACCTGCCCCAGCAGCTGTCCCAGGGATTCGCGGCCGGCTCGCCGCCCGACCTCTTCTACCTCGCGACCGAGGCGCTGGCCGGCTACGCCGGCAACGGCTCGCTGAAGGCCTACGGCGACCTGCTGTCGAACAAGGACGACTTCTACCCGTCGCTCGTGCAGAACTTCACGTTCGAGGACGAGTTCTACTGCGCGCCGAAGGACTTCTCGACGCTGCAGCTGATCATCAACCAGGGCCTGTGGGATGCGGCCGGCCTCACCGACGCCGACATCCCCGCGACGTGGGACGACCTCGCCACCGTCGCCGCCACGCTCACGAAGGATGGAGTGACCGGCCTCGCGTTCGGTCCCGAGTACCAGCGCCTGGGCGCCTTCATGGCTCAGGCCGGCGGTCAGCTCGTCAGTGACGACGGCACCGAGGCGGTGGCGAACAGCCCCGAGAACGTCGAGGCGCTCACCTACGTCCAGGAGCAGATGGCGGCGGGCAACTTCGCCTACTCGTCCGACCTCGGCGCAGGCTGGGGCGGCGAGGCGTTCGGCAAGCAGCTGTCCGCGATGACGATCGAGGGCAACTGGATCCAGGGCGCCATGACGAACGACTTCCCCGACGTCGACTACGTCGTCGCCGAGCTCCCGGCGGGACCCGCCGGGCAGGGCACGATGCAGTTCACGAACTGCTGGGGGATGGCAGCCGACAGCCCGAACCAGCAGGCGGCGCTCGACCTGGTCGAGTACCTGACCAGCGCCGAGCAGCAGCTCGCCTTCTCGGAGGCCTTCGGGCCGATGCCGTCCGCGCAGTCGGCAGCCGAGCAGTGGACCGCTGACAACCCCGACCTGGCCGCGTTCCTCGCCGGTGCGGACTACGCGAAGGGCGTGCCGACCAATGACGGCATCGCCGCGGTCATCACCGACTTCAACGCGCAGCTCGAGGGGCTCAAGGCGGGCGACCCGCAGCAGATCCTCGACACCGTGCAGGAGAACACCGAAGCGGTCGTGGGCTGACCCATGACGACCACCGTCGCAGCGCCTCCCCGCGAAGGAGGCTCCGGCCGGGGTATCCGGCGCGGGGAGGCGCTCGCCGGCTGGGTCTTCACCCTGCCCGTCATCCTGATCCTGGGGATCTTCCTGCTCGCGCCGGTGCTCATGGCGCTGTGGGTGAGCTTCTCGGACTGGTCGGGCCGGGGAAGCCCCCTGTCGGCGAACGTCCGCTTCGTGGGCCTCGACAACTACGCGTCCATCACGACCGGCGGCGGACTGCCCACGCGGGACTTCGGCATCTCCCTGCGCAACAACGCATGGTACGTGCTGCTGGTCGTGCCACTGCAGACGGCGCTGTCGCTGTTCCTCGCGATGCTGGTGAACCGCGCCATCCTGCGCGGGCGCGGCATCTTCCGCACCGCGTTCTACTTCCCCTCGGTGACAAGCTCGGTCGCCATCACGGTGCTGTGGCTGTTCCTGTTCTCGGCGACCGGAGTCGTCAACGAGGTGCTCTCGTGGATCGGCATCAACGGGCCGAACTGGTTCCAGGACCCGAATGGGATCGTCCACAACGCCCTCGCGGCCTTCGGCGTCACGACCGGACCACCCGCTCTGACCGAGAACGACTTCCTCGGGCTGTCGTGGTGGAACTGGCTCGCGGGCCCGTCGGTCGCGATGACGGCCTTCATCATCATGGCCGTCTTCACCACGAGCGGCACGTTCATGCTGCTGTTCATCGCGGCGCTGCAGAACCTCAGCGGCGACGTGCAGGAAGCCGCGATGGTCGACGGCGCGAACGCGTGGCAGCGGTTCTGGCGCGTGACGCTGCCGCAGCTGCGTCCGACGCTGTTCACGGTGCTCACCCTCGGCCTCATCGGGTGCTGGCAGGTGTTCGACCAGATCTACACCGGCACGCAGGGCGGCCCCGGAAAGACGACGCTCACGCCCGCGTACCTGTCGTACTCGTCCGCATTCCTCGGTCAAGACTGGGGGCAGGGCGCCGCGATCGCCTTCATCCTCTTCGCGATCATCGTCGTCTTCACGCTCTTCCAGCGCTGGGCGCTGCGCGAGCGGCCGGTGTCGAGACGCCGCGCTCGCCAGTACCAGCCGTCTCAACCGAAGGAGGCGAAGCGATGACCGGCACGACCCTCACCGAGGCGCGGGTGCTCACCGAAGAGCCGCTGCGTCAACCGCGTCCGACTCGGCAGCGCTGGGTGCACGCGCCCCTCGCGTGGCAGTTCGTGCTCTACGCCGTGCTCATCGCGATCGCGCTGATCTACATCTATCCGTTCCTCGTTCAGGTCGCGACGTCGTTCAAGACGGAGTCCGAGGCGGCGAGCGACCCGATCTCGCTCATCCCGCAGACGTTCACATTCGCTGCGTACGAGCGACTCTTCCTGCGGAGCGACTTCCCGCTGTGGTTCGCGAACTCGGCGATCGTGACGGTCTTCGTGACGCTCGGTCGCGTGTTCTTCTGCTCGCTCGCCGGCTATGCGCTCGCGCGCCTGCACTTCCGCGGACGCGGGATCGTGTTCGCCGCGGTCGTCGCCGTCATGGCCGTGCCCGCGGTCGTGCTGCTCATCCCGAAGTTCCTCGTGATCAACCAGCTCGGCATCTACGACTCGTACGCGGGCATGATCCTGCCGCTGCTCGTCGACGCCGCCGGCGTGTTCATCATGAAGAACTTCTTCGAGTCGATCCCGGTCTCGGTCGAGGAGCAGGCGCGGATCGACGGAGCCGGCACGTTCCGCGTGTTCTGGTCGGTGGTTCTGCCGATGGCACGGCCCGCGCTCATCACGATCATCATCCTGTCGTTCCAGGGGTCGTGGAACGAGCTGAACCACTTCATCGTCGCTACTCAGTCGCCCGAGCTCACGACTCTCACGAAGGGCGTCGCGGCCCTCGCATCCGGCCAGCTGAGCCAGGGCTCGCAGTACCCGCTGAAGCTCGCGGCGGCGGTGATCATGACCATCCCGGTCGCGGTGATGTTCTTCATCTTCCAGCGGCGCATCATGAACGTCAGCGAAGGAGCCGTCAAGGAATGACCGCAGGAACGAACGCCGTCGCGCTGCAGCCGCTCCTCGATGACGCGGTCATCGCGCTGCGGGCACCGACACAGGTGTGGTCGGGGCGCGAGGGCGACCTCGGCGCGCAGACGATCGACGGCGTCTACCACGGCGATGTGCGCCACATCCGCTCGATGACCGCGAGCTGCCGGGACTCGCGCATCGAGTGGATCTCGGTCGCGCCCGACGGACCGTCGCGTGTCGTGTTCGGCGGACTGCTGCGCGGGCTCGACGACCCGATGCCCGACCCGCGACTGCGGCTCGTGCGCGACCGCCACGTCGAACCCGGGCGTGTGACGGAGACCTGGACGGTGGAGTCGGGCCTGCCGCATCCGGTCGAGACGACACTCACGCTCGCGATCGCGCCGGACTTCGCCGCCCTCCACGACGTGAAGGCGGGTCTCGCGGTCGCGCAGGCGGCTGAGATCACGACGAATGAGCCGGATGCCACGGCCACGGTCACCCACGACGGCCGGTCGTTCATCCTCTCGGCACCCGGCGCCGAGGTCACCGCCGTGTCGGGCGCCGCCACGGCGGAGTGGCCCGTCGTCATCGAGCCGCACGGTGCGGCATCCGTGTCGTTCACCCTCGCCCTGCACGATGACGCCTCGGTCGTCCACGGAGCGGCCGGTGCGTGGCCTCCCGCGGATGGGCGGCGCGGACCGACGGGCGACACGCGTCTCGACCGATGGCTCGACAGAGCGCTCGGTGACCTCGACGCGCTGCGGCTGACGGCGAGCGGCGACGCCGACGACGAGTTCTTCGCGGCCGGCGCGCCGTGGTTCTTCACGCTCTTCGGGCGCGACTCCCTGTGGACGGCCCGGCTCGCGCTGCCCGTCGACGTCGGGATCGCAGCGTCGACGCTGCGCGTACTCGCGCGGATGCAGGGCACCGAAGTCGACCTCGCGACCGCCCAGGAGCCGGGCAAGATCCTCCACGAGCTGCGCTCGTCGGCGCTCGAGCTGCCGAACGAGGGCGTGACGCTCCCGCCGCTGTACTACGGCAGCGTCGACGCCACCCCGCTGTGGGTCTGCCTGCTCGCGGACGCGTGGCGTGCGGGCATGCCGGAGTCCGAGGTGCACGCGCTCATCCCCGCGCTGCGCGGTGCGCTGCAGTGGCTCGTGGAGTTCGGCGACAGCGACGGCGACGGCTTCATCGACTACATCGACCGCACCGGGCGGGGCCTCGCGAACCAGGGGTGGAAGGACTCGGGCGACTCGATCCAGTGGCGCGACGGCACGCTCGCGCGCGGTCCGATCGCGCTGTGCGAGGTGCAGGGCTACGCGTACGAGGCGGCGATCGCCGGCGCCGACCTCCTCGAGGCGTTCGGCGAGGGCGAGGGGGCGCTCTCGCCGTCGGCGCTGCGCGAGTGGGCGTCGAACCTGCGCTCGCGGTTCCGCGAGTCGTACTGGGTCGACACCCCCGAGGGGCGGTATCCGGCGATCGCGCTCGACCGCGACAAGCGCCCGGTCGACACGCTCACGAGCAACATCGGCCACCTCGTGGGCACCGGGATCCTCGACCCCGACGAAGAGCGCGCGGTCGCCGAGCTCCTGCTCGCAGAGTCGATGTCGTCGGGCTTCGGCATCCGCACCATGTCGACGGGAGCCGCCGGCTACTGGCCCCTGTCGTACCACGGCGGCAGCGTGTGGACGCACGACACCGCGATCATCGCGTGGAGCCTGCACCGAGCGGGGTTGACGGATGCGGCACGCGACGTCGTCCGAGGACTCGTCGCCGCGGCCGAGGGGTTCGCCTACCGCGTGCCGGAGCTGCACGCGGGCGACCCCGCGTGGCAGACGTCCGTGCCGATGCCCTACCCGGCCGCGTGCCGCCCGCAGGCGTGGTCGGCGGCCGCGGCGATCGCGTGCGCGGAGATCGTCCGCGCGCCCGCTCGCTGAGCCTGCCTCCCCCGGGATTGCGCGAATCACGGGTCTCCCGTCGCGGGAACCGTCGTTCGCGCGATCTCGGCGTATGTGGGCGAGGTGGCCCGGAGGCGTCAGTCGACCTTCGCGACCGTGCCGTTCGTGAGACGCACGAGCTCGTCGAACGTGAGCGGGAAGACCGTGTGCGGCGTTCCGCCGGCGGCCCAGATCTCGGGGTACGGGGCGAGATCCTCGTCGACGATGGTCGTGAGCGGCGACGGATGCCCCGTCGGCGCCACTCCCCCGATGGCCTGTCCCGTCGCCTCGCGCACCTGCTCGGGCGTCGCACGCTTGATCGACGTGCGTCCGAGTCGCTCCGCGAGGGCGGCGGTGTCGACGCGGTGGGCGCCGCTCGTCATGACGAGCAGCGGCTCGCCGTCGCTCCAGAACACGAGGCTGTTCGCGATCGCGCCGACCTCGACCCCGAGCGCCGCAGCCGCGAGCGGAGCGGTGGACGCGGCATCCGGAAGCACCACGATGTCGCCGGTGATGCCGACGGCACGCAGAGAGTCGTGGACGAGACGGCTTCGAGTAGGCAGGTGAGCGGTCACCCGCTCAGACTATCCGCGCCCGCGGGCCGCTCCGCGCGAGGGTGGCGCTGTCGTCACCCGCTGAGGGTATCGGCGGAGCATCCGGTCTCTTGACGCATCCTGCAATCGCTGGGTCGCCGCGAACCGATCCGCTTGAGCGATCTGCTCACTCGCCGCGCGAACGGTTGAACAGTCCGCCGCGTGGTGGTGCAATGGTTGCGGATGCCGCGAAGAGGCGGCGTTCGCAGCGCACAGCCCACAAGGCCCGCCGGAAGAGGATCGCGATGACGCACACCCTGCCCCTGCCCCGTTTCGACCACGAACGCGTGGAGGTGATCACGGGTCGTCGAAGCGGTCTGGTGATCATCGTCGCGCTGCACTCATCGGTGCTCGGCTCCGCCCTCGGCGGCGCCCGCCTGTGGACGTACCCGAACTGGAGCGACGGTCTCGGTGACGCGCTTCGCCTGTCGGAGGCGATGACGCTCAAGAACGCGGCGGCAGGCCTCGACGCCGGTGGCGGCAAGTCCGTGATCGCGCTTCCGCCCGGAACGCAGCTCGACGCGGAGCGCCGCCGCGCGGCGTTCCGCGATCTCGGCGACGCGGTCGAGTCCTTCCACGGCCTGTACCGCACGGCGGAGGACGTCGGCTCGACGACCGAGGACATGCTCGTCGTGAGCGAGCGCACCGAGCACGTGGTGGGCCTCCCCGACGCCGTCGGCGGCTCGGGCGAGCCGGCCGGCCCCACGAGCATCGGCGTGTACGAGGCGATCCGGGCGACGCTCGAGCGGGTCACCGGCTCGAGAGAGGTCCACGACCGCCGCATCACCATCTCGGGACTGGGCCAGGTCGGCAGCCGGCTCGCCGTTCGACTCGCGGCGGAAGGCGCCGTGCTGACGGTGACCGACGTCAACCCCGCCAAGCGCGACCTCGCCGCAGACCTCGGCGTCGACTGGGCCGAGCCCGGCACCGAGCACCTCGTCCCCGCGGACGTGTTCGTGCCGGCGGGCATCGGCGGCGTGCTCAATAACGACGTGATCGACGCGCTGGACGCGAAGGCGGTGTGCGGTCCTGCGAACAACCCGCTCGCCGAGCGTGCGGGGGCCGACCGGCTAGCGTCGCGCGGGATCCTCTACGCCCCCGACTTCGTCGTGAACGCCGGCGGCGTGATCTACCTCGACCTCGTGGCGAAGCAGCTCGGCACGAAGGCCGAGGTCATGGACCGCGTCGCGGCCATCGGGGACACCGTGCGCCGCGTCTTCGACGAGGCGGAGTCGCGTGGCGTGTCGCCGCTCGAGGCGGCCGAGGGTCTCGCCGCGCAGCGTCTCGCCGACGGCGGTCGCAAGCCCGCGCTCGCGCACTGACGCGCTTACTCGCGAACCGGCGCACCGGGGCTGTCCCCGCGTGCGCCGGTTGCGCGCGCTGCCGCGACCAGACGCCGCTCCGCGCTAGGTTGACGCCATGGACGGACTCTGGCTCGCGGCGCTGAGCGGGCTTATCGCCGGGGGCACCCTGCTGGTCGGCGCCGGGTTGGCGTGGTTCGTCGACATTCCGCAGCGCCTGGTCGCGGGGATCATGGCGCTCGGCGCGGGGGTGCTCATCTCGACCCTCGCGTTCGAGCTCGTCGAGGAGGCCGCTGAAGCGGGCGGGTTGATCCCCGTATCCATCGGATTCCTCGGCGGTGCGATCCTGTACATCGTCGCCGACTGGCTCGTCACGCGCCCCAGGAAGCGCACGAGCGTTCCCCCTCCGGCACCGCCGACGGTCGCCCCGAAGAACATCGCGGTGCGGCGAGGCGCGCGCTTGGCCGGCGGCACGGGCGTCGCCATCGCGATCGGGGCGCTCATCGACGGTATCCCCGAGTCGATCGTGATGGGGCTCTCCGTCCTGCAGGGCGGCATCAGCATTCCGATCGTCGCCGCGATCGCGATCAGCAACTTCCCGGAGGGTCTCGGGTCGACTGCGGCGCTCAAGCGAGGCGGCTCAAGCGGTCGGGCGGTCGCGCTGCTGTGGTGTGGCATCGCCGTCGTGACGATCGTGGCGTCGGTGGCCGGCTTCGCGGTGTTCCAGGCCGCCCCGGTGAGCCTCATCGCCGTGATCACGACGGTCGCCGCGGGCGGCCTGCTCGCCATGCTCTGCAACACGATGATCCCCGAGGCGTTCGCCCAGCAACGCGGGCTGACCGGGTTGTGGGCCACGATCGGCTTCTTGTGCGCCTTCCTCCTGCACGAGCTCACGGGCTGACCGACGAGAGAAGGCGGATGCCGCGAGCCAGGCAGGCCGCGGCATCCGCCTTCCTTCATGCCTCAGCGCGAGGCGATTACGGCTGAGCCCACGGCGACGGGGGCGGCGGTGCGACCACCGGTGGGCGGTCGTCGCACGTGATCGTGTTCGGCAGCTCCCACTCAGCCATCCACGCGCCTGTCGTGCCGCCGCCGTCATTGCCGCCGAGATCGGCCACGGTGAACTCGCTCCCCGTCGGCGGGAAGTTGAACGACCCGCAGTTGTTGATCCCGACCGCGCCGACGCCTCGCGCGTCGACGTTCTCGAACGACGCGCCGCCGGCGACCCGCGCGCTGAGCACCGACGTGCCGGTGCCGTCGACGCGCACGTCTTCGAAAGCGACATCCGTGATCGCGACGTCGTTTCGGACCGCCCACTCCGACACCATCATGATCGCGTTGTAGGTCGAGTCGAGGTAGTGGTCGCCGGTGACGCGGATCGCGCCGTCGATCGACCGGTCGAGCGCGTAGATCCACAGCGATCCGAGGCCTATCCTCCAGTTGAGCTCGAATCCGCCCGCGCGCACGGTCGTGTTGTCGGTGAAGCCCAGCGCGCCCTCGAACGGCTGCGCGCCGAACCGGGCGCCCGCGTGCAGGCCGCTCCCCTCGCGCACCGGGTCGGCGACGAGATTGCGTGCGACGGTGTTGTCCCGCCCGCCGTAGATCGCGATGCCGTTCGCGAGCGTCGGCGACTGCACGGTGTTTCGCTCGAACACGTTGCCCGCGTTCTGGTCCGTCTCGGCCCACATCGCGAGGCCGTCGTCGCCGGTGTTGCGGACGAACGTGTTCACCACGCGCGAGTCTGTGACGCCGCGGTGGAAGTTCACGGCATCCGCGATCTGGTCGACGATGATGGCGTGATCGATCGTCACGTTCGACATCGGTCCGTCGAGCCAGATTCCCACCTTGGTGTGCTGGATGTGCAGGTCGCGGAAGGTCGAGTCGCTGAACGCGCCGCCGATGCCGTTCACCTGGTCTGTGTCGATGCGCTCGCGCACATCGCCCTCGATCGCGAGACCCGAGATGTGCACGTCGCGGCTGCCGCCGTCGGCGGCGTCCTTGCCGTAGAACCCGACGCCGTTGTGCACCGAGCCGTCGGGCGCAGGCTTCGAGAGGGCGACCTCGCGACCCTTGACCTTCGTGTACCAGTGGCCGGCGCCGACGATCGTCACGTCATCCACGATGATGTGGCGGTCGACGCGGTACGTGCCCGTCGGGAGGTACACGGGCAGCCCGCTCTTCTGCGCCGCGGCGATCGCCTTCTCGATCGCCGGAGCGGAGTCTCTGCGGCCGTGCTTGTCGGCTCCGTACTCGAGCACGTTCTCCGCTTCGCGCACCTGGACCGGCGGGCCGACGAGCTCGGTGTCGACGAGGTCGATGACCGTCGCCTCGACCCCGTGGGGCGCGGTGAGCCGGATCGTGTCGCCCGCCTGATACGTCTTGTCGAAGAGCACGCGCTCCTCGTCGAAGAACTTCATCGGCCGGAACGGCTTCGCGGGTTCGAAGTCCGGCAGGTCGAACTGCGGCACGCACGAGCACTCGGTGATCCACCAGTCCGGATGCAGCAGCCCCGCGTTCGGGTCGTTCGTGAAGGGATACTGGTTGTAGAGGTACGCATACTGCGACGTCATCGTGAGCGTGTACGGCTTGTTCTTCGTCGTGATGCGCAACGGCGCCGTGATGCCGCCTCCCTGCGCGGCATCCGGAATGCTGTACCGCACCGTGATCGCGTTCGTCGGTGCCGGGAGCGTGAACTCGACCCACTGACCGGGTGCGAGACTGACCGCGGAACGGCCGGATGCCTCGCCCGCCACCGTGTACGCGTCGCGACCCGCATCGAGCACCGTGCCGTTCGTGCGCGCGTTCTCGGCCTCCTGCTCGAGGAACGGCACGCCCGCCCCGCGTCCCTCGGTGAGCGCGGGGTCGAGCCCGGCCCGCGTGACGATCGGGTCGGGCGGTGGCGTCGACCACGGCGGTGCGGCGGTTGCCACGGGCGCTGCGGCCAGCATGGCGAGGGTGACGGATGCCGCGGCCAGCGCGGCGACGGCGGGGAGGGGACGCGTCATCGTCGACTCGTTTCTCGTGGGGTGAGGGATGCCCGATTGCGGCAAATCTAGGGCGGGCATCCCGTGTTATCAAGCACTTCATCACCTTCTCTCGCATTTTCGTCGTCTTCTTGCACTTGTGTGTCGGATCCCCGCAAGGCTTGCGCTCCACGCTAGAATCCCGCTGACGTCGCGGAACTGGGGCCGCGGCGAACGACCCTCTGGGAAGGTGATGGGCCGGTCCGCGAGATCGACGCGCGCTGGTGCCACCGCGCGCCGGCGCCATGTCGCGCCTTCCGTCGCGGCCGTGGCCGTGATCGGCGTCATCGTCGGGCTCGCCGGAGCGATGGCCGCGCTCGGCTCAGGGTCCTCCTCGTCGCCGCAGACGCCTGCACCGATCGGCCCGAGTGCGACGCCGACGGCGGGCGACGAGCCGCCCGCCGAGACTCCCCCGACGCTGGTTCAGGCGCTTCTCGCGGCGACCGACGACCCGGCCGCATGCGTCGTGTCGTTCGAGGGCGAAGAGGTCGACCTCCCCCCGATCCTCCAGAGCGAAGGCAGCCTGTTCGACAGGCTGCCGATCCCGCAGCGCGAGGGCCTCGTGTTCGCGGGGTGGTACGCCACGCTGGCGGATGCCGCCGCCTACGCGGTCCCCGCCCGCATGAACGGCTCACGAGAGGTCGCATGCACCGAGAGGCAGCTGACCCTCTACGGCGCGTGGACGACGCCCGAGGCGAACGCCGCCGAGAACGCGCGCATCCCGATCATGATGTACCACCAGTTCACCGCCAAGCCGGAAGGCGAGAGCGGCTGGACGCGCGGCAATCACGTGTACATCGGCGACTTCGAGGCGCACATGGCGTACATCGCCCAGGACGGCTTCTACTTCCCGACGTGGGACGAGCTTTCGGCGTTCATCGACGGCAGGCTCTTCCTGCCGAACCACTCCCTCATCGTGACCGACGACGCCGCCGACCAGACGTGGTTCGATCTCGCCGTGCCGATCGTCGACAAGTACAAGGTGCTCACGACATCGTTCATGATCACCGCGCACCGGCAGGACCCGCCCCCGTCGAAGTACGTGCTGCGCCGCTCGCACACGCACGACATGCACCAGCCGGGGGCGAACGGCGACGGCCAGATGGTCAACTGGGCCGCCGCCGACATCGCGGCCGACCTCGAGGCATCCGCCGCGGTCCTCGGCGCGAAGGAGGTCGTCGCCTATCCGTTCGGGCATTACAACGAGACCGCGAAGCAGGGAGTGCGACAAGCGGGCTTCGAGCTCGCGCGCACGATCGAGCAGGGTTACGTGCGCATCGGCTCCGACAAGCTCGCGCTGCCGTGCGTGCGCATCAGCTACGGAATGGGCGCGGATGCCCTGCCGGGACTGATCGGCTGACGCCGGCCCCCACCCCCTTCCGGCGCCCCTACCCTGTGACCATGCGCACAGGAATCCACTACTGGAACTACACGACGCCCGGCGGAGAAGCCGCGATCGCCGAGGACATCGTCGCGACAGCGAAGGTCGCCGAGGACGGCGGGTTCGATCAGTTCACCGTCATGGACCACTGGTTCCAGATGGATGCGACGGGCGACGCGGCACAGCCGATGCTCGAGGCGTACACGACACTCGGGTTCGTCGCCGCCCACACGTCGCGCCTGCGCATCGGCCCCCTCGTCGTGGGCGTGACGTACCGCCACCCCGGTCTGCTCGCGAAGACCGCCACGACCCTCGACGTGCTGAGCAGCGGCCGGTCGTTCTTCGGCATCGGCGCCGCGTGGTACGAGCGCGAGCATGCGGCGCTGGGCGTTCCGTTCCCGCCGATCGCGGACCGCTTCGAGCGCCTCGAGGAGACGCTCCGGATCGCGAAGCAGATGTGGGGCGACGATGACGGCCCCTTCGAGGGCCGCCACTACCGCCTCGCGCAGACGCTCAACAGTCCGCAGCCGGTGGCGTCGCCGCATCCGCCGATCATGATCGGAGGCAAGGGCAAGCGCAAGACCCTGCGACTCGCCGCGCAGTTCGCCCAGATCGTCAACTTCACCTCCGCCGACCCGGAGGAGGTCGCCGAGCTGCTGGACGTGCTGAGACGGCATTGCGATGACGTCGGCACAGATTACGACGCGATCGAGAAGCAGGCGCTCGCGGGTCGGCTGAATCCGGATGCCCCGGGCTGGCTCGACCAGGTGAAGCGGCTCCGCGACCTCGGAATCGACCTCGTCGTGCTCAGTGTCCGGCCCGACCGCCAGCTCGAGTGGGTCGAGCGGCTCGCGACCGAGGTCGTGCCGCGGGTCGCGGAGCTCTGACGCGAATCACGTGGCGATAGGACGCCTCAGTGGACCTGAGGGGATTCGTCCCCACCGCCCCTCCACGCGCCGCTGCGCGTCGCGCGGAGCCTCTGCGGCGTGGGCCCACCCAGGGGTTCGAATCACAGTGCTCGTAGAACGACTCAGCCCCCGGACGAGCCGGGGGCTGAGGCGTTCTGTGGACCTGAGGGGATTCGAACCCCTGACCTTCTCATTGCGAACGAGACGCGCTACCAACTGCGCCACAGGCCCGTGAACCTCAGATAGATTAGCACGGCTCGACGAGCCGTCCGGACCACCCGAGGACCGTTCTCGCCGCTACTCCCCCGCCGCGCGACGCGCGAGCAGGCGCCGCACATGCGCCTCGATCTCGGCGTCGTCGACGTAGCCCATGCGCGCGAAGTCCGGCGTGCCCGCGGCGGCAGGACGAGCCTCGCGAGCCTGACGCGCGCGGTCGATCGAGGGAGGCGCCTGAGCCTCCGCCCGCGCGCGGATCGCCTCGTCGAGGGCCGCGCGACGTCGCGCTTCGCGCGCCTCCTCCGCCTCGAGCACGGCCGCGGCTCGAGACCCCGCCGAGGCCGTGAGCGGCCGAGGAAGCTCGCGCGGCTGCCACGCCCGGTCGGGCTCGAGTGCGACGTCCTGCACGGTCACGGGTGCGCGGGTCGCGGCATCCGCCTTCTCCGCCCTCGCAGCCGCACGAGCGGCGACGCGCGAAAGGCGCACGAGCATCAGCGCGCACAGCACGGCCACGGCCACCGAAGACCACAGGAGCAGCTGCGCGCCGGTTGTCACGACCTCCCACGCTCCCCAGCCGGCGAAGCCGAGCGCGGCGAGCCCCACCGTCGTGGTCGCGAGCCGCATGCGGCGCCGCGCGCGAGCACGACGCGCGTGCGGCGAGCGCCGGGCGGTCGCCCGCTCGGCGCGAGCCTGCTCGAGCTCGATCCGCGACTGTTCGAGGGCTGCGTGCTCTCGCTCGGCGATCGCGCGACGCGCGAGCCGCTGCTGCGCGAGCGCCGTCCGCGTGTTGAGCTCGAGCCGCACCTCTTCGGGCGTCTCCGCCGTCTCGGCGAGCACGCGCAGCGCTTGGTTGAGCCGCACCGCGTTGCGCTCGGCCGCGTCGTACTGACGACGGCTGTGCCACGACGGCAGGAGGTAGACGAGCCACAGCAGGACCGTCACGGCGACGATCACCCCACCGCCCAGCACCTGCCCGCCCATGCCGTCAACGGTAAGCGAGTGCGGGGCGCGGTCCGGGGCATCCGTTCGCGTGTCGCCCACGCGGCCGTCCCGCGACTTACGCGTGCAGGCGGTCGGACGGAGGAACGGATGCCGCGTCCTGCGGCGCGCGCCCCGTGACCCAGCGCTCGAGCACGCCCTCGGGGACCTCCTCGCGAACGAGCGCGAAGCAGTAGTGGTCGCGCCAGTCCCCATCGATGTGGATGTAGCGGCGGCGGAGCCCCTCGTAGCGGAAGCCGAGCTTCTCGACCACCCGCAGGCTCGCGCGGTTCTCGGGGCGGATGCAGATCTCCATGCGGTGCAGGTTCAGCTCGCGGAAGCACACGTCGGTCGCCATCGCGACCGCGGTCGGCGTGATGTTGCGGCCTGCGAACCGCTCGCTCACCCAATACCCGATCGTCGCCGACGCGAGCGACCCGCGCGCGATCCCCCACACGTTGAGCTGGCCGGCGATCTCGCCGTCGTACTCCATGACGAACGGAACACCGAGTCCGTCGCGGTACTGCTGGAGGAGACGACGGATGCCGAGCCTCATGTCGAACGACACCGGACCGTCAGGGCTGGTCGCCTCCCACGGCCGCAGCCATGCGCGGTTCGACAGCAGCTCCTGCTGCAGCACGCGCGCGTCGCGCTGCTTCACGAGTCGGATCGACACCGGCCCGTGCTCGCGAGGAGCGGTCAGATCCACGAGACCTCCCTCGGACGCAGGCCCATCCGGCGGTCCCCCGCGCTACAGCCGTGCCGCGAATTCCTTGAACCACGGGCGCAGCGCCGGGCCGAGGTCATCGCGATCAGCGGCGAGCTGGACGATCGCCTTGATGTAATCCACCCTATCGCCGGTGTCGTATCTGCGCCCCCGGAAAATCACGCCGTAGACGCCCGGCCCATCGGGATCCGCGGCGAGCTCCTGGAGTGCGTCGGTGAGCTGGATCTCGCCGCCCTTGCCCGGCTCGGTGCGCTCGAGGATCTCGAACACGCTCGGCGCGAGCACGTACCGCCCGATGATCACGAGGTTCGACGGCGCCTCTTCCTTCTTCGGCTTCTCGACGAGGCCGGTCACCTTGACGATGCCGTCCGTGTCGGTCTGCTCGACGGATGCGACGCCGTACGCCTCGACATGGTCGGGGTCGACCTCCATGAGCGCGATGATCGCGGCGCCCGTGCGCTCGTGCTCGGCGAGCATCGTCTCGAGCAGCACATCGCGCTCGTCGATGAGGTCGTCGCCCAGGAGCACCGCGAACGAGTGCTCGCCCACGTGCGCCTGCGCACGCAGCACCGCGTGCCCGAGGCCCTTGGGCTCGCCCTGGCGCACGAAGTGGATATCGGCGAGGTCGCTCGACTCCAGCACGCGGCGCAGGCGCTCGGTGTCGCCCTTGTCCTTCAGCTTGTCTTCGAGCTCGGGCACCGAGTCGAAGTGGTTCGAGATCGCGTTCTTGTTGCGTCCGATGATGACGAGGATGTCGTCGATGCCGGCCTGCGCCGCCTCCTCGACCACGTACTGGATCGCGGGCTTGTCGACGACAGGGAGCATCTCTTTCGGCATCGCCTTCGTCGCGGGGAGGAAGCGGGTTCCGAGTCCTGCGGCAGGGATGACGGCCTTGAACGGCAAGTGCGGCATCCCCTGAGTCTAGAGGGCGGATGCCGCGCTCCGCGGCGCGGAGCGCGGGACGCGCGGGTGTGATATGCGCCGGTCGGCCAACCGCGCCCGCCTAGAATCGACGCATGTCCGACGCGATCGCCGATGCCAAGCGCGCCCTGCGGGCGGAGCTGCGCGAACGGCGCAGCATGCGCTCCGAGCAGGGGCGGCGGGAGGCCGCGGCCGGCATCCGCGAGCAGCTCGACGCCCTGGTCGAGCGCCACGGCGCCCGATCCATATCGTGCTTCCTGTCGACGAGCATCGAGCCGGGCACGCGTGAGTTCGTGGGTGGCGCGGTCGCGCGTGGCATCCGTGTCCTGCTTCCCATCACCCGCAAGGACGGTCTGTTGGACTGGACCGTCGCCGAGCCCGAGTTCGACATCGCGGAGGGCCTCTTCGGCCAGCCCGAGCCGGTCGGCGAGCTGCTCGGGCCGATCGCGGTCAACGACGTCGACCTCATGATCATCCCGGCGGCGGCCGTCGACAGGACGGGCATGCGCCTCGGCTGGGGCCGCGGGTTCTTCGACAAGACGATCGGGTCGATGGAGCGCTGCCCTCCCGTGTACGCGGTGATCTTCGACTCCGAGTTCGTCGACGAGCTGCCGAGCGACCTGCACGATCAGCGCGTGACGGGTGCGGTGACTCCCTCTCGCACCATCGTCACGGCCGAACACCCAGGCTCGTGACGGATGCCGCGTTCGCGACCTCCGTCACCGGTGGTTAGCCGGTTCGAGGTCAGCGCGAACCGGCATCCGCCTCCGTCAGGTCCAGCGCGGACCGGATGATGCTGTCGACATCGATCCCGTGCGCCCGGTAGACGTCGTCGACGTCACCGGACTGCCCGAACTGCGAGACGCCGAGGTTGCGCGACGCGACGCTGTTGATCGTCGCGATGAACGCGAGCGTGTGCGGATGCCCGTCGAGGATCGTGACCTGCGGCACGGCCTTCGACGCGGGGAACACCTGATCGAGGATCCACGACGAGCCGTCGCCGCTCCCGCGCCGCGCCTGCAGCGCCTCGTAGAGCAGACCGGGGCTGGTCGCGCACACGACCTCGGCGCGCACGCCCTGAAGCGACAGGCGGGCCGCCGCCTGGAGAGCCTCGGGAACGAGCGCGCCCATCGCGACGATCTGCACGTCCGGGGCCGGCTCCGGACGAAGGACGTACGCGCCGGCGACGACCTGGCGGCGACGGCGCTCGCGGGCGGCCGCGTCATCCGGGATGGATGCCAGCTTCTGGTCGATGGGGCGGGTGGACAGGCGCAGGTACGCCGACTTCCCGCCCGGGCGGCCCAGCTGGTTCATGCTGGCCAGCAGCGCCCACTCGGCATCGACCACGAACGCGGGCTCGTAGCTGACGCACTCCGGCTGCTCGAGACCGATCGACGGCGTCTTGATCGACTGATGCGCGCCGCCCTCCGGTGCCAGCGTCACGCCGGACGGCGTTCCGACGAGGATCGACTGCCCGCCCGCGTACATCCCGAACGACCAGGGCTCGAGAGCGCGCTCGACGAACGGGTCGTAGATCGTGCCGATCGGGAAGAGCGTCTGCCCCCACCGGCTCCACGTCGTCCCGAGCTCCCCGAGCAGACCGACGAGGTTGACCTCCGCGATGCCGAGCTCGATGTGCTGCCCCGTCGGACGCTCGCGCCAGTGGAGGAGGGTCTCGCCGTCATCGTCGAACCAGTTGCGGCGTTCCTCGATGCTCCACACGCCGACCTTGTTGATCCATCCCGCGAGGTTCGTGCTGGAGCTGACGTCGGGGCTGACCGTCACGACCAGTCGCGCGACCTCGGGCGCGACGCGGGTCAGGTCAAGCAGCGCGCGTCCGATCGCGGCCTGCGTGGTCCCCGTTCCGGTCGGGGTGCGGCCCAGGTCGAGCGGCACCGGCGGCGGCGACACCGGCGGGACCGGGTCGCGCCGCAGCCGCGCGGCCGCCCGCACGCACAGCTCGTTCGCCTCGGTGCCCTCGTCGAATCGGCGCCACGGGACTGAGGGGTCCTCCGCGAGCGAGTCCGCGAGCTGCTGGAACTGCTCCTCGGTCAGCAGCGAGGAGTGGTTCTGCGGGTGTCCCTCCGTCGGCAGGCCGTAGCCCTTGATCGTGTAGGCGATGATCGCCGTGGGTCGCGAGTCGTCGATCTGCGCGTACGCCTCGCGGAGCGCGTCGATGTCGTGTCCGCCCAGGTTGCGGATCGCCGCGTGCAGTGTCGCGTCGTCCACCTCGGCGATGAGCGCGCGGATCGCCTCGCCGTCGGCACCCTCACCAGGCAGGCGCCGGCGCAGCTCGTCGACCTCGCAGCGAAGGAGTCGCTGGTACTCCGGATTCGGCATGTCGATGATGCGGCGCCGGAGCGCCTCGCCCCCGGGCCGGGCCATGAGCGATTCCAGGAGGCGCCCGAACCGGACGGTGATCACCTGCCAGCCGGCCGCCTCGAAGAGGCCGTGGATGCGTCCGGCCGCGATGTGCGGCACGACACGGTCGAGCGACTGGCGGTTCAGGTCGACGATCCACACGATCTCGCCAAGACTCTGCACCGACGGATCGAGGACGGCCTCCCAGATCGCACCCTCATCGAGTTCGGCGTCCCCGACGAGGGAATACTGACGGCCGCGCGACGGGGTCCCCGTGACGCCCTCCGTGACTCGGCGAGCGATGGCCCCCCACAGCGGGGCCGTGGCTCCGATGCCGACGGATCCGGTGGAATAGTCGGCAGGGTCGGGATCCTTGCGCCTGCTCGGGTAGCTCTGCAGACCGCCGAACTCCCGGAGGGTGGTGAGGTGCTCCTCCCCCAGGATGCCGAGAAGGTAGTTGATGGCGTGCAGCACCGGCGACGCGTGCGGCTTTACCGAGACGCGGTCGCCGCTCTGGAGCTGTTCGAGCCAAAGTGTGGTCATGATGGTGGCCATCGAAGCGCTCGACGCCTGGTGCCCGCCCACCTTCACGCCCGACGCGGTCTCCCGAACCTTGTTGGCGTGGTGCACCATCGCCGTCGCGAGCCACAGCACGCGCTTCTCGACCTGGGCGAGAACCTCCGGGCGGCAGAGAGGATCACCGTTCGAGGCGGAACCGCGGAATCCGAGGGCTGCTTCCATGATCTTCCTTCTCCGTTGAGGGACGAGCCCGGGCGCAGTGGACAGGCTCGGAAACATAATATATTGTATCGAATCAAGACCACAGTACCGCAGGGCAGCGAACGGAACAAACGATGGAGTTCGAACTCACGGCCGATGAGCGCCGATGGCGGGAGGAGGTTCGGGCCTTCCTGGCCGAGCATCTGACCGCCGAGGTCGTCGCGGAGAAGACCGAGAAGCACCCTCAGGGGCGCTCCCCCGCGGTCGCGGAGTTCTGGTCGCGCGTCAAGGAGCGCGGATGGCATCGGCTCACCTGGCCGAAGGCGTACGGCGGCAGCGAGCTCGATCCCGTGCGGAGGATGATCCTCCTCGACGAGTTCGAGTACTGGCGCGCGCCGAGCTGGGATATGACGATCACCTCGCTGGCACCCGTCATCATCGCCCACGGGACCGACGACAACCGCGAGGACTGGCTTCCCGGCATCGGCGAGGGCAGCGTCCGGTTCGCCCTCGGGTACTCCGAGCCGAACTCGGGAACCGACCTCGCGTCGCTGCGGACCTCCGCTGTGCTCGACGGCGACGAGTGGGTGATCAACGGCGAGAAGATCTGGAACAGCGGCGCCCACTACCAGACGCATGAGTGGCTGGCGGTGCGCACGGGAGAGGGCGGGCCGCGCGGCATCTCCATCATCATCGTCCCGATCGATGCCCCCGGAGTCAGCGTCGCCCCCATCTGGACATGGGGCGACCACCGCACGAACAGCACGCACTTCGACAATGTGCGCGTTCCGCGCCGGAACCTGATGGGCGAGGTCAACAAGGGCTGGACCTACATCACCGCGGCGCTCGAGAACGAACGCGGCGGCCTCGGGTCGGCCGGAGGCGTGCGACGGCTCCTCGACGACCTCGTCGCCGAACTCCGGCGCACGCGTGTCGACGGCGTCCTGCTCTCGGAGGACCCCGTCGTGCGGACGACCGTCGCCGAGTTCGCGGCCGAGCTGTCCGCCCTCGAGATCATGAACTTCGACGCGGCGCTGAATGGATCGAACGGCAGCTTCGAGGCGGTGAGCGCGACGATGTCGAAGGTGGTCAGCACCGAGCTCCGCTCGCGGATCGCTCGTTTCGGCCTGGATGTGCTCGGACTGCGCGGTCAGGAGTCGGGATCGACGGCGCCGGTGGACGGATGGATCGAGTACGAGTACCGCGGCGCCCCACTCTGGCAGTTCGTCGGCGGCGCGAACGAGGTGATGCGGGATCTCATCGCGCAGCGGGGTGCGGGGCTTCCCCGCCCACCGCGCCGGTGATCGGGGAGGAGAGCACATGGACCTTTCATATTCGTCGGACGAGCGGGATCTGATCGACCTCGCACGGCAGGTGTTCGCCACCTTCGACCAGGACATCCTCGCCGAGTCGCCACCGCGGGAGGTCGTCCCGCGCGCCGACCGGTTCATGGGCGAGGTCGCGGGCACCGGCTTGCTGGGCATCGGGCTCGACGAGGAGGTCGGCGGGAGCGGCGGCACGCTCGTCGACCTCGGCATCGTCTTCCGTGAGGCCGGCCGCGCCGTCGTGCCCACCGCGATCCGCTCGACCATCGGCGCGGCGCTCCACATCGACCAGCTGGGCACGACCCCGCAGCGCGAGGAGTGGCTCGGACGGCTGACCACAGGTGAGGTGACCGCCGCCCTGGCCATCGCCGAGCCGGGCGTGGACCGCCGCATCGACCTGATCACCACCACGGCATCGGCGAGCGCGGACGGCTGGGTCCTCGGCGGAACGAAGACCCTCGTCGAGAACATCTCCACGGCCGGCGTCTTCGTCGTCGCCGCCCTCGTCGCGGGCGAGGGCGCGCCGACCGTGAAGTACTTCGTCGTCCCCGCCGAGGCACCCGGGCTGAGCATCGAGACGACCACCGTCATCGGCGAAGAGGACCACGGGCGGCTGACGCTCGCCGACGTCCCGGTCCCCGCGAGCGGACTGCTCGGCGAGGACCCGCGACGCGACAGTCGCGCCGCAGCCGCGCGCGCCATGCTCGTCTTCGACGCGCTGCGGGCGCAGGAGATGGTGGGCATCGCCGAGCAGATCGTCGAGCGCACCGCGGAATACGTGACGACGCGCCACCAGTTCGGCCGGCCGATCGGAACCTTCCAGGCGGTCCAGCACCGGGTCGCAGACATGCTGATCGCCACGCGCGCCGCCGGACACCTCGCGAACCGGGCGGTCTGGACGCTGAGCGAGGGCCTCGACGCGGAGCGGGATGTCGCCGCATCCGTCGTGCTCGCCGCCAAGGCCGCCGAGATCGCGACCCTGTCTGCGCACCAGGTCCACGCCGGGATGGGCTACGCGAAGGAGTCCAAGCTCTATCTGTGGTCCCAGCGGGCGAAGTCCCTCGTGCTGCAGACGAGTGGCCGTCGGCACCAGCTGCAGCGGGTCGCCGAGTCGCTCTTCGACGCCGCGTAAGGCCCCCAGTCCGACCGCGCCGTCGAGGTCGGCCATCTCCGATGGCCGACATCACGAGGGGCTCCACCGCACCCGTGCGGTGGAGCCCCTCTCTGCTGTGCTGGAACAGGTTTGTCAGCGGGTCCGGCGTCGTCAGCCGCGACCGAGGATCATCGTCCCCGACGAGGAGAACCACCCGCCCATCCCGCTCACGCACGCGAGCTCGGCATCCTCGACCTGGCGCGGACCGCCCTCGCCGCGGAGCTGGCGGACGGCCTCGACCAGCAGGAAGAGTCCGCGCATGCCGGGATGGCACGCGGCCAGCCCACCGCCGTCGGTGTTGACGGGGAGTCCGCCGCCGGGACCGATGCCGACGTCCGTGATGAAGCGGCCGCCCTCGCCCTTCGCGCAGAAGCCGAGATCCTCGAGCGTCACGACCACCGAGTAGGTGAAGGCGTCGTAGATCTGGCAGACATCGATCTCATCGGGCCGGATGCCGGCTTGCGCGAACGCCCTGGGCCCCGTCACCGCGGCGGGGGTGACGGTGAAGTCGTCCCACTCGCTCATCGTCGAGTGGGAGGTCGCCTCCGACGAGCCGAGCACGAAGACCGGCTTCGTGGGCAGATCGGCGAGTCGATCCTCCGCGACGAGGATCACCGCGGCCCCGCCGTCCGAGCGGAGGCAGCAGTGGAGCGCCGTGAACGGATCCGAGATCATGCGCGCGGCGTGCACGTCCTCGAGCGAGATGAGCTCCTGCCGCTCCGCGGCGGGGTTCAGGTGGGCGAACCGCCGGGCCTCGACGGCCACCGTCGCGAGCTGGTCGACGGTCGTGCCGTACTGGTGCATGTGGCGATTGGCCGCCATGGCGTAGCGGGCCGCGACCGTCGCCCCGAAGGGAGCCTCGAACTGGGCGGGGCCCCGCGCGCCGAAGGACTTGTTCGCCGACCGCAATCCCTTCTTGACGTCGGATCGTGACGACGAGCCGTACGCGAGGAGGACCACATCCGCGCGGCCGGCCGCGATCGCGTCGACCGCGTGCGCCGCCATGACCTCCCACGTGCTGCCGCCGACACCGGTGCCGTCCACCCAGGTCGGGCGCAGGCCCAGATACTCGGCGACCTCGATCGGAGGAAGGATGCCCATCTCCGTCGTCGCGAATCCGTCGATGTCCGCGGGCGTGAGCCCGGTCTCGGCGAGGGCGTTCCTCGAGGCGCGGGCCAGCAGCTCGTATGGGGAGAACTGGGGCACCGCCCCCGACTCCGACAACCCCACGCCGGCAATCGCAACGCGCCTGTTCATCTCGCGTCCCTTCTCATGTCCTGTCGTCGTCACCGGCCGAGGAAGACGGGCGGGCGCCCCTCGACGAAGGCGGCCAGTCCCTCGGCCCGGTCGTGCGTCGTCGCGATGAGCGCCACGGATGCCCGCTCGTCCGTCAGAGCCGCCTGGATCGGCAGATCGAGGGCGCGGCGGTAGAGCTGTTTGGTCATCCCGAGGCTTCGGGTCGGTCCTACCGCGAGCCGCTCGGCGAGCTCCCGCGCGGTCGCGACGACCGCGTCCGCCGGGACGGCGCGGTTGACGATGCCCCACTCCTCGAGCGTGCTCCCCGAGACGCCGTCCGACAGGAGGGAGATCTCCATCAGGCGACGGAACGGGATGAGACGTGTCAGGAAGTACGGGTCGCCCGCGTGAGGAACCATTCCCCGGCGCGTGAAGGTGTGCGTCCAGCGGACGTCCTGGTCGGCGACCACGAGGTCGGCAAGGAGCGCGAGCATCCATCCGATCCCCGCGACCTTCCCGCCGACCGCGCTGATGACGGGCACCTCCGTCTCCCACATCGCCTCGAAGAGCTTCGTGTGGGCGGTGTACCCGTTGCGGTAGTCGAGCGTCGTCCGTTCGGCGATGCCGCTCATGTCGCCGATGTCCGCACCCGCGCAGAAGATCGGACCCGCGGCGGTCAGCAGCACCACGCGGACGTCGGATCGCTCCGCGGCCGAGCGGAAGAACTCCGCGAGGGCCACGGCCGTCTCGGTGGTGATGGCATTGTGCGGCCGCCGGTCGAGCGTCAGCGTCGCGATGCCGTCCTCGATCGACACCGCCACATCGCCCAGCTGCATCTGCGTGGCACTCATCTCCGCCTCCCTGAAGCCGTCATCGCCTCGTCACGAGTCGATCCAGCAACTCTGACAGCACTTCGTTGACCTCGTCAGTCGTGCAGGCCGCCGCGACGTAGCGATCGGGGCGGATCACGTACACCTGGTCGCGCGGGCGCGCGAGCGCGAGATCGCGGATGCCGCCGTCGAAGTCGTACACGTCCTCGATGCCGTCGTTGTCGGAGCCGCGCTTCGTGGGGTCGAACTGCCCGGCGCGCCGGTAGACGGGCATGACGTGCGTCTGGACGACGACTCCGCCGTGCGCCCGGAGCGAGGCGAGCAGGTCGGGACCGATCGCCTCGGCGACACCCGGCACGACGCCCAGCACGACGATGCGGTGCCCGAGGACGTCGTCGAGGCGATCACGCGTACCGTCCGGGCGCTGCACCCTCGGCTGTGGGAAGGCCCGGCCGACCAACGACCGCTTGTCCTTGATCTCCGCGGCCGACGCCGACACGAATCCCTCACGGTAGCGGGGGACGGGCTTGTACTTCATCTGGACGATGTACTCATGACCGCCCGGGATCCGCTGCGCCCCACGGAACAGCGCGTTGCGGATCACCTCGGTGAAGCGGCTGCGCGGGTGATAGAGCCGGCCGACCCCGGTGGCGAACTGCACCATGTCCTTCGCGGTCTCGCGGCGCTCGGCGTCATAGGTGTCCAGCAGCACGGGGTCCGCCAGGCCGCGGCACACGAACGCCAGCTTCCACGCCAGGTTGGTGACGTCGCGCATACCGGAGTTCATGCCCTGGCCGAAGAACGGCGGCTGCAGGTGTGCCGCGTCGCCGACGAGGAAGACCCGCCCCACCTGGAAGGTGCTCGCGGTGCGCGAGTGGTGCCAGTAGACACGCCGCCGCTGCGCCGGCGGGACCGGTGCGCCCTTGTAGAACGGCTCGAGCAGCTTCTCCACCGACGCGGGCTCGGCCATGGTCTCGGGGTCCTCGCCGTCGAGGATCTTGAACTCGAAGCGGCGGTAGCCGAACGGAAGCGGTATGGTCATCGCCGGGCGCCGCGGGGACGTGAAGACTGCGGAGTACGGGGCGTCCCACGTGTCGGGGGCGATGTCGACGACCAGCCACTTCATCGGCGCGGTGTCGCCCTCCATCTCGACCCCGATCACCTGGCGGACGAAGCTCTTTCCGCCGTCGGCGCCGATCGCGTACGGCGCGCGGATGAGCATCCGCTCGCCGTTGTGCTCGGCGATCACCGAGACTCCGTCCTCGTCCTGCGACAGCGAGACGGCCTCGCACGATGTGATCAGCTCCGCCTCGCTGCGCGTCGCGAGGTGCTTCCGGAGGGTCTCTTCGAGGTTCGGCTGGAAGAACAGGTTGCGCCGCGGCCAGCCGTAGGGCTGCGCGCTAGGTGCGACGTGGGCGAGCAGTCGCCCGCGGGAGTCGTAGTACCGGATCGGCGCGTTGCGGACAGCGTTCTCGAGCACGGCCTCGGCCATGCCGAACGACTGGAGGGTTCGCAGCGCCTCATCGTCGATGCCGACCGCGCGGGGCTCCTGGATGATGTCCGGCTCGCGGTCCAGCACGATCGTGCTGACCCCGGACTCGGCGAGCAGCGCCGCGGCGGTCACACCGGCGGGGCCGGCGCCCACGATGACGACATCGCACTCTCTCGTAATCATTGCTCCCTCTCTCATTTGGACGGGACGGCTTCGGATGCCGCCGCCGCACGGTGCCTCGAGATCGCTCCCGCGCCCTCTGTCATCAAGATCGTCACGTCGGCGCCCACCGCGAGGAGCTGCGCGCCCGCCGCGCGATAGCGTTCGGCGTCCTCGAACGCGAACGCGTTCACGCCCGCCACTGCGCCGGCCGCTCGCACCGCCCGGATCGCGCCGTCGATCGCGGCCTGGACGACCGGATGCCGCGCCTGCCCCGGGTAGCCGAGCGACGCCGCCAGATCCGCCGGGCCGATGAAGACCGCGTCGACGCCGGGCACCGTCGCGATGTCTCCCGCCACCGCGAGACCGGCCGCCGACTCGACCTGCACGATCAGCGAGAACGTCCGCTCCGCATTCGGCAGGTAGTCGGCGATGTGCGCCCAGCGGGCGGCCCGCGCGAATCCGCCGCCCACGCCCCGCCTGCCCACGGGCGCGTACCGGGTCGCCGCGACGACCTCCTCCGCCTCCGAGACGGACTCGACCATGGGGGCCATCAATCCGCCGGCTCCGGCGTCGAGCATCCGACCCAGTTCCGCGGGCTCCTTCGACGACGGGCGCACGACGCACAGTGCCGGCGAGAGCGAGAGAGCGCGAAGCTGCTCGATGACTGCCGGGCCGTGGTTGGCCGAGTGCTCGCAGTCGATGATGATCCAGTCGGCCCCGGACCCCCCGAGGATCTCCGCAGCGGTCGCCGAGCCGGACGCGACCCACAGACCGAACACCGGCTCCCCCGCGGCGAGGCGCGCGCGCCACTGCTCGGCGGTCGTGTTGACCTGCCTCTCGGCGAACTCGCTCAGCAGAACCGGCATGAGACCGTCCCGAGCTCCGCGAAGTCCGCGTGCACATCGTCACCCGCGCGCACGGGGATCGACTGCGAGAACGCGCCAGAGAGGACGATCTCCCCCGCCTCGATCGACTGGCCGTACTCGCTCAGCTTGTTCGCGAGCCACGCGACCGCACGGGTCGGGTCGCCGAGCACCGCGCTGGCGACGCCGGTCTCCTCGATGACGCCGTTGACCCGCAGCACCGCGCTGACCCTGCGCGCCGTGAAGTCCTCCGGTGCCAGCCGACCGCTTCCGAGCACCATCCCCGCGTCGGCGGCGTTGTCCGAGACCGTGTCGATGATCGTGCGGAGGTGCCCGGTCGCGGCATCCTTCATGTCGATGCGGCTGTCCAGGATCTCGATGGCCGGCACGATGCTCTCCGTCGCGCGCAGCACGTCCTCCTCGGTCACGCCGGGACCCGACAGCCGGCCGCGCAGCACGTACGCGAGCTCGACCTCGACACGGGGGTACGAGAAGACGGATGCCGGCACGTCGCCCCCGTCCTCGAAGACCATGTCGTCGGTGATCACGCCGTAGTCGGGCTCGTCGATGCTCATCGCGCGCTGCATCGGCATCGACGTGAGCCCGACCTTCCGGCCGACGAGCGAGTGACCGGCCTCGCGCATCTTCCGCAGCCAGGACGCCTGGATGGCGTAGGCGTCGGCGACCGTCATGTCGGGGTACCGCAGCGAGAGCTGCGGGACGGTGCGCACGTCCCTGCGCGCGTGGATCAGTTCCTGTGCGATCTCGTCCGCACGTCGCGCGTCGATCACCGATCGCCGCCGAGGAACTCGACGAGGGCCGGGTTGAACAGCTCGGGGTCCTCGAAGTGCGGCCAGTGCCGGACCCCCGGCATCCCGAAGACCGTCGAGTCCGGGATGAGCGCGGCGACCTGGTGAGCCGTGCTCTGATACTCGCCGTGGTCCTTTCCGGATGCCACGACCATCGTGGGCGCCTGGATCTGACGCCATTGGTCCGGAGCCAGCAGGTTGCGCTGACGGGTCTCCGCGTCCTGGAGGGCGAGGAGGTGGTCGATGGTCGCGTAGGTGTCTGCGCGGCGGTAGATCGCCTGGCGCAGGCCGATCAGGTCGGGAAGGCGACGGGACTCGTCGGCGATGAGGTTGTCGAACATCGCCTTGATCGAGTCCCAGTCGGGATTCTCGACCGCGCGTGTGCGCTCGGCGCGGATGCGCGCCATGTTCTCCTGGGTCGCGATGAGACCGGCCGGCGACATGAGAACGAGCTTGTCGACCAGCTCGGGATGGAACACGGCGATCGACGACGCCACCCAGGCGCCGAGCGACATCCCGACGAAGTGGGCGTGCGAGACGCCGTGGGCCGCCATGACCCCACGCACGTGCTCCATGTACACGGGGATCTCATAGGGGGTGTCGGGCTTGTCCGTGAAGCCGTTGCCCACCATGTCGAACGCGATGCAGAAGTAGCGATCGCTCAGCGCGCCGAGCGTGGGCGCGAACGTCTCCCAGTGCCCTCCGGTGCCGTGCAGCAGCACGACCGGCTGAGCGGCGGGGTCACCGGCCGTGACGATGCGCGTGCGCACACCGTCGATGTCACGCCACGACTGGGTGAACTCCTGCTCGGCGAGCATCATCCAGATGCTGGTGTAGTCGGTCATCTCAATCCTCTTCGTCGTGCTCAGTGGGCGATGGGCGCGCCGGCACCGACGCCCATGCCGGTGACCCACTCGGGGACCGGCTCGTACGCGAGGGCCTCCACCGGCCGTCCGCCGCCGGCCGCGCCGGCCGCGAGCCACGTGCGCACCTCGTTCGCGCCGACGCCCGCGTCCTCGGTCGCCCGGTCCGCGAGCTGGATGAGGGCTGCTTCGTCCCACTCCTGCATGGCGGCCATGAACGCGCGATCCCACTCGGGCTTGATCGCCTTGGCGGCTTCCTCGTATCCCGCGAGGATCTGGGCGCGCCGCTCCTCCTCGGTCTTGTCGTGCCGCTCGTCGAGGAGGCTCGGCGGCGAGTGCGAAAGACCACCCGTGCCGATGAACAGCACCCGCTTGTCGATCGTCGTGAAGAACTCGCCCACCTTGCGCCCGAACTCCAGCGCCCGGGCGGCGCTCGGCAGCGGCGGGCTCGCGCAGTTGATCGGCGCGGGGACCACCTCGACCGCATCCGGATTCGCCACGTAGTGGTGCAGCGGCTGGCCGAACGCGTGGTCGAGGTCGACATCACGGCAGACCGAGATGTCGAAGTCCGCCGCGACGAGCGCGAACGCCAGCTCTCGCGCGACCGCGGTCGGCACGTTGAGCGTGCTCGCCGGATGACCGCCCTCCGGCAGGAGCCCCGCCGTGTACGCCACCGCGAACGACGGCGCCACCTTGGCGAAGGCGCGCCGGTGGTCGCCGCCGAAGACCACCACGATCTCGGGGTCGAACTCCACCACGCGCCGGCGCGCTTCGGCGACGCCGGCGCGGAAGGTCTGGCCGATCTTCCCTTCGACGTCACGATCCATGCCCGGCGCATGGCTCGCGACGATCGTCATCCTGCTGCCCATTTCCCTGTCCTTTCCGTTCCGTCCGCTCGTCGGATCAGCGAGTCGTGCGGAGGGTGACGAGTCGCATCTCGGTCATCTCCTCCATCGCGTAGCGAGGACCCTCCCGGGTGTTCCCGGAGTCCTTCACGCCGCCGTAGGGCTGGTGGTCGACGCGGGTCGTCGGGGAGTCGTTGATGTAGACGCTTCCGAAGTCGAGCGTCCGTGCCGCGTAGAGCGCGTTCCCGATGTCGTCGGTGAACACGCCCGCGTTGAGACCGAAGGGCGACGCGTTGGCCTGCGCGACAGCATCCGCGAAATCATCGAAGGCGACGATCGTCACGACCGGGCCGAAGACCTCCTGGCACTGCACCTTCATTGCGGCCTCGACGTCGCGCAGGATCGTCGGGCGCACGACCGCGCCCTCGCGCGCGCCGCCCACGATCATCGTCGCTCCGCCGGCGACCGCCTCGTCGATCCACGAGCTGATGCGTTCGGCCTCCGGCAGGCTGATCACCGCCGACACGTCGACGGAAGCGTCCAGCGGATGCCCCACGACGAGCGCCTCCACCCGCTCACGGAGCCGCGCGGTGAAGTCGTCGACGTGCGATCGGTGCACGAAGATGCGCTGCGTGGACACACACGACTGACCGGCCTGCGCGTATCCGCCCATCGCCGCTGCATCCGCCGCGGCGGCCCAGTCGGCCCCCTCGTCGATGATGAGCGGGGCGTTCGACCCGAGCTCGAGGCGCACCTTCTTCTTGGCGGCGGCCGCGGCGATGCCCCACCCGACGGTCGGCGACCCCGTGAAGGTGATGTACGCGACATCCGGATGCGTGCTCAGCGCCGTGCCGACCTCATCACCGGAACCGGTGACGACGTTCAGCCAGCCGGCCGGCAGACCGGCGTCCTCGAGCAGCTGCGCCAGCAGAAGCGATGCGACAGGAGTCTGCGACGCCGGCTTCAGCACCGTCGCGCACCCGACGGCGATCGCCGGCGCGATCTTGTGCACGACGAGGTTCAGCGGGAAGTTGAACGGCGCGATCGCGGCGACGACTCCGACCGGCACGCGGAGGGTGAATCCGATCTTCCCTGCCCCCGAGGCGACGGCCTCCATCGGCACGGTCGTGCCCTGATGGGTGCGTGCCTCGGCCGCGGTGAAGACCATCGTGTCGATCGCACGGGCGACCTCCCCCGCCGCCGTCTTGATGGGCTTGGCCGACTCGAGCGCGATCGCACGGGCGAATTCGTCCGCACGTTGGCGTAGGAGCGCGGCTGCGCGGTCGAGGATCGCGATCCGCTCGTGCAGCGGGAGCGCGCCCGCCCGGTGCGCGGCCAGCGCCGCGCCGACGGCGTCGGAGACGTCCTCCGCCGACGCTTTTGCGACGACCGCCACGAGCGTGCCGTCGTACGGCGAGCGCACCTCGGCTGTGCGGCCGGTGACGCTCGCGCGCCACGTGCCGTCGATGTACAGGCCGGATGCGGCGAACTCGGGCTTCGCCGCCTGTTGCGTCATCTCCATTGATGGTCTCCTTCGTGGGGGTCGGGATCAGCTGCTGCGGCCGACCAGCTGGGTCGCGATCACGTTCCGCTGGATCTCGTTCGTGCCCTCGCCCACGATCATGAGCGGGGCGTCACGGAAGTAGCGCTCGACGTCGTACTCCGTGGAGTAGCCGTTGCCGCCGTGGATCCGCAGCGCGGAGAGGGCTACTTCCATCGCCGTCTCCGAGGCGAACAGCTTGGCCATTCCGGCTTCCATGTCGCTGCGCGCGCCCGTGTCGTAGGTCTCGGCCGCGTAGCGGAGCAGCTGGCGTGCTGCTTCGGTCTTGGTCGCCATGTCGGCCAGGTGATGGCCGACCGCCTGGTGCTTCCAGATCGGCTCTCCGAACGACTCGCGCTCCTGCGCGTAGCCGAGGGCTGACTCGAGGGCCGCCTGCGCGACGCCGACCGCGCGCGCGGCGACGTTGAGCCGCCCGGTCTCGAGGCCGCGCATCATCTGGCGGAACCCTTCGCCGGGCGTCCCGCCCAGGATCGCAGAGGCGTCGATGCGGTAGTCCTGGAAGGAGAGCTCGCACGCCTCGACGCCCTTGTAGCCGAGCTTCGGCAGATCCTCCGAGACGGTGAGGCCTGGACCGTGTTCGACGAGCACGATCGAGATTCCGCGGTACGCGGGCGATGCATCCGGATCCGTCTTGCAGAGGAGTGCGATCAGACCGGACCGGCGGGCGTTCGAGATCCACATCTTCGCGCCGTTGATGACGAGCTCGTCGCCGTCGCGCCGCGCGACCGTCCGCATCGCCTGCAGATCGGACCCGCCGCCCGGCTCGGTGAGCGCCATCGTGGCCCGGATCTCACCAGTGGCCATGCGCGGCAGGTACCGCTCCTTCTGCGCATCCGTGCCGTACTGCGCGAGCAGCTTCGCGACGACGGTGTGACCCCCCATCGCCCCGGCCAGCGTCATCCACCCTCGCGCGAGCTCCTCGGTGATCGCGACGTACCCGGGAGCGGAGACTTCCATGCCGCCGAACTCCTCCGGCACGGCGAGGCCGAAGATGCCGAGTTCCTTCATCTGGTCGATCCACGACTCCGGGTATTCGTTCGCCCGCTCGACCCGGCGCACGTTCGGTCGCACCGCGCGGTCGACGAACTCGCGGACCACTTTGACGAAGTACTGCTCGTCCTCCGACAGGTGCATCATTGCGGCCTACCTCTTCCCGGTTCTCACACCAGCGTGCATAATACGGAACATTCTAGACAAAATATATTATGTAGGGCAAGGGAGCACCTCAATGGATGGGACTGGGGCCTGCAGCGCTACACGGGGACGATCAGACGTCCGAATCGCGCTGCCGCGCCTCCACCCGCGAGGCCAGAAGGCGGCCGGCGGCCAGCGTGTGCTCGTGCATCCTCGCGCGGGCGAGCTCCGGGTCACCGGCGCGGATGGCGTCGAGGATTTCGGTGTGGTCCCCCACCGTCGCCTCCGACCAGCCCTCGATCGAGGCATAGAACCGGCGAGGGGCGTACCGGGACACGATCTGCATCACCCAGGCGAGCTTGGGAGACCCGGATGCCAGGTTGATCTGGCGGTGGAACCGGTGGTTCATCCGCTCGACCTGCTCCAGATCACCGACCTCCGCCGCCCTGATGAGGTCGGCGTGGATCTCCTCGAGTCGACCGATCACGGCGGCATCGCCTCGCTTGGCCGCTCGCGCCGCGAGTTCGCTCGCGACCCACGCCTGCACGAGGTAGATGTCGCGGATGTCGTCGCCAGTGAGCCGGGCGACGGTGAAGCCCCGCCGCGGAGCCAGGTCGAGGAAGCCCTCCGCCCGCAGCGATTGGAGCGCCTCGCGCGCGGGGGTGGAGGAGATTCCGAGCTCGGCCGCGATGACCTCGGGGCGCACCGGGGTGCCCGGGGCGAGCGTCCCCGACGTGATCTGATCGCGGACGTAGGACGCCGCTTCCTCGCTCAGCTGCGGGCGAGGCCGCGTCTCCGCATACACCATGCTCGATTCTCCGAATCCCTGACTCATCGCCAGTTACGCCTATATTCTATTTTCGCGATTCTGGCGCGTCTCGTCACCCTCATGTGGATAACTCGCCGGAAACCCGTTCAATCCGAATTCCTGCAGGACGCGCTCGGTCGACGCGCCCAGCGCCGGAACGGCGCCCATCGCGTGCTCCCACTCCGCCGTCACGGGCGGAAGCATCGTGCGCACCTGTCCCACCGGCGAGTCGACCAGCCGCCACCGGTCGCGGGCGTCCAGCTGAGGGTGGGCTGCGAAGCCTCCCATGTCGCGAAGCTCGGCGTTGGCGATCTTCGCGCACTCGAGCCGCCGCAGCAGCTCCTCGCGGGTCATCCGGGCGCAGACTTCCCCGATGATGGCGTCCAAGGCCGCCCGCGCCGCGACGCGCGCGCTGCTCGTCGCGAATCGGGGATCGACGGCGACCGCGGGGTCCTCGAGGACCTCGGCGCAGAAGCGCTGCCACTCGCGGTCGTTCTGGACGGCGAAGTAGACCGTGCCGTCTGAGCAGTCGTACGGGCCGTATGGGGCGATGGTGGCGTGGGCGGCGCCGGTACGCGCCGGCGGCCGCCCGCCGTACAGCGTGTACAGGTACGGGGCGCCCATCCACTCGCCGAGCGCCTCGAGCATCGAGACGTCCACGCGCTGTCCTTCTCCGGTCCGAGCGCGCTGCATGAGGGCGGAGAGCGTGCCCGAGTAGGCGTACATGCCGGCGGCGATGTCGGCGATCGAGATGCCGACCTTCGCCGGGGCATCCGGCGAGCCCGTCACGGACAGCAGGCCGGTCTCGCACTGGATCAGCAGGTCGTACGCCTTCCGGGACGAGTAGGGGCCTCCGGCGCCGTACCCCGAGATCGAGGTGTACACGAGCCGGGGGTTGAGCTCTTTCGCGTCCTCATAGCCGAGGGAGAGACGCTCCGCGGCCCCGGGGCCGAGGTTCTGCACGAAGACGTCCGCGCGGGCGAGAAGCCCACGCATCGCCTCGATGCCCTCGGGGGTCTTGAGGTCGAGCACGACCGACTCCTTCGACCGGTTCAGCCAGACGAAGTAGCTCGACATACCGTTCACGGCGTCGTCGTAATCCCGCGCGAAGTCGCCCTCGGGGCGCTCGACCTTGATCACACGCGCTCCGAGATCAGCGAGCTGGCGCGTCGCGAACGGCGCCGCGACAGCCTGCTCGAGCGCGACGACGGTGATCCCCTCGAGCGGTCCCGCGGTCATGAGACCCGTCCTCGTCGGGGAACGGATGCCGCGCCCCCACGCGCTCGCGCGAGGACGCGGCGAGCCCGCTCGACCACGGGCAGATCCACCATGACCCCGTCGATGAGATGGGCCCCGCCGGAATCGGCGACCCCCATCACGCGGCGAGCGAAGGCGATCTCCTCGGCGGACGGCTCGAACGCGCGGGCTACCACCGGTACCTGCGCGGGATGGATGCAGAGCTTGCCCGCCATTCCGGCCGCACGCGCGGCGATGGCGCGCTCCTGCACGACCCCGAGTTCGCGGACCTCGGTCTCCGGCCCGTCGAGCGGCCCCGCGATGCCCGCCGCGCGTGACGCGATGACGAGACGCGATCGAACCGGTCCGAGGACGGTCTCCGACACCTCGGCATCCAGATCCAGTGCCAGGTCGAGCGGACCGAGAGCGAGCTGGACCACGGCGGAGCTCTGTGCGATCGACACCGCGGACTCGACCCCGAGAGCCGACTCGATGAGGGCGATGACGGGAACGTCCAGGCGCGCAGCGACATGCTCCGCGTCATCCGCGTTCTCGCACTTCGCCAGCATGACGCCGATCGGGCGCGCGCGAGCACCGACGAGCACTTCGAGGTCCCGAGCGCCCGCGGACGTGCCCAGCGGGCTCACGCGGACGACGCAGCGCAGACCGCTCTCGAGAGCCGCGACGAGCGCCCGCCGCCCGTGCTCCTTGTTCTCCACGGCGACGGCGTCCTCGAGGTCCACGATGACGACGTCGGCGCCGCTGCCGACGGCGCGATCGAACCGCTCCGGACGGTCCGCCGGCACGAAGAGCCACGACCGGGCGCCGGACAGCGCAGACATGTCACCCATGGGTCTCCCCCGGCACGGCCGGCAGGCTCGACTCGTCGGGGCGGACGGGTCCGCCCGCGGGAACATGTCCGCGCCGATAGACCATGAACGTGCGACGGAAGCTGATCACCACGACACCGTCCTGGTTGTACCCCTCCGAGGCGACGGTCACGATTCCCGCGTCGGGGTGCGACGCGGAGGCACGCGTCTCCAGGACCTTGGATCGCGCGTACAGGGTGTCGCCCTCGAACACCGGGGCGGGGAGCCGGACCTCGTCCCAGCCGAGGTTCGCCTTGACGTTGAACGACAGGTCGATCACCGTCTGCCCGGTGACGAGCGCCAGGACGTAGGTCGAGTTGACGAGGGGTCGGCCGAACGCGGTCCGTGCGGCCGCCTCTCTGTCGAAGTGCAGCTTCGCGGTGTTCTGCGTCAGGAGCGTGAACCACTGGTTGTCCGTCTCGGTGACGGTTTTGCCCAGCGGGTGGTAGATCACATCGCCCGGCAGGAAGTCCTCGAAGCACCGGCCGCGCCACCCGTCGTCCGGCCCGATCCGCGAGGCCGGGCCTGTCGAGCGCGCGTGCTCGCTCATCGGTCCGACTCGAACACGGCGGCGTCGCGAAGGAGTCCCGTCGCCTCACCGGTGAGGACGACGCGGTCGTCCTGGGCGGTCATCGACAGCGCGATCTTCACGAGCGGCGCGTCAGCGTCCTCACCGGACTCGATGCCGACGATCTTCCCGCTGCAGCGGAGGACGTCGCCGAGCCAGACCTGGTCGTGGAACTTCACGAGGAATCCGCGCATGTTGGCGGGTCCGAGCAGATCCGAGACGTAGCTCGCCATCAGCGCAGCGTGGTGCATGCCCTGCGAGAAGACGCCGCGATAGCCGGCCGACGTCGCGAAAGTGTGGTCGTAGTGGATCGGGTTGAGGTCGCCCGACACTCCGGAGTACCGCACGAGCATCTGCGCGGTGATGGGGCCGAAGGTCCGCGTCGCGAGTTCGGTGCCCACGGGTGAGGTCTCTGCGATCGTCATGATGCCGCCCTTTCGATGACCGTCATGCGCATGGACGCGACGAGGTCGCGGGAGTGGGCGTCGCGGAACTCCGTCTCCACGACGGCGAACCTCATGAGGCCGCCGCGTCGCCCTTCCTTCTCGAACCGGTCGACGATGCGCTCCTGGGCGGTCAGCCGGGCGCCGGCCCGAGGCGGCTCCCCGACGTAGCGGAACTCCTGCGAGCCGTGCAGCACGCGCGCCCGATCGAATCCGGTCTGGACCCGGTCCTCGGGGTTCATCCACTGCGCGACCGACATCAGGAACGTCGGGTGGATGATGGCGTCGTCGCCGCGGTGCTCCGGTGACGTCGACTGCGCAGCGGCGGCGAAGCGCTCGACCGCGCCGCGCTCGACGATGAAGTCGATCGGCGCGCCGATCTTCGACGGCGCGGGTTGGTTCGTGTCAGCCATGACGGACATCCCCCTCCGGGATAGGGACGAAGACCGGGGCAGCGATTCCGTCCGCCAGGTCCCGTGGTTCGAAGCGCACGGGCATCCCGATGCGCACTTCCTCGGGAGCGATGCCGACGACGTTCGTCATCAGCCGCTGCCCTTCTTCGAGTTCGACCATCGCGAGCGCGTAGGGAACCCAGTCCTTGAACGGCGAAAGATCGTTCATCCGCACGATCGCGGAGGTGTACACCGTGCCTCGCCCGGACACCTCCACGAGCTGCACCTCGGGGCTCCAGCACGACGGGCACATGCGCCGCGGATACAGGTACGCATGGCCGCACGTCGTGCAGGTCTCGATGAGCAAGCGCCCTTCGGCCACGGCCGACCACCAGGACGACGTGTCCACGTCGACGAGGGGCAGGTCATAGCGGGTCACTCCTGCGGTCACGGGTTCTCCTCCTCCGGCTCGCTGTCGGGCGATGCGGTGTGGGGCCGACGAAAACCCCACACCGCATCGGGTTCAGTTCTGCAGTGCGTCGACGAAGCGCTCGTCGATCATGTCGGAGACCTCGAGGGGCTCCTCGTAGGAGAGGATTCCGCCGATCTCCATCCAGAGGCCCTGCAGACGCGTGTACAGTCCCGGGTCGAACGCCGCCTCGGGGTCGAAGGTGAGCGACGGCGTGGCCTTGATCTCGTCCTCGGTGCGCTTGAGAGCGGCAGCCAGGTCCTTCACCGTCTGCGGGTCGCTCTTGTAGTCGCCCGAGAGGTAGTCCCGCATGGTGCGCGCGACGGCGCGGATGAAGGCCTGGCCGACCTCCGGACGCTCATCGAGGAGGTCGGGGCCGAACAGATACGTGCACTGCGAGCTTCCGCCATTCTTCGGCATCGTGTCCACGGCCACGGCGAGGCCGGACTCCTCGACGATGCGAGCACCCGGCTCGGGCACGTACGCGGCGGCCACGGCGCCCTGGATCAGCGCCTGGGGCACGTCGGCCGGCGGGAAGCGCTCGACCGTGACCTCCTTGACCTCCACGCCCTCCTCCTGGAGGTAGGTGTCCAGACCCAGGATCGACGATCCCGAGGGGCCCGTCGTGTTCGCGACGGCCTGTCCCTTGAGCGCGTCGGCGCCCTTGTCCGCGAACTCCTTGCGGACCCACCAGCGGTCCTCGTTCTCGAGGTAGCACGGCATGACCGCACGCATGTCGATGCCTTCGCTGATGGCGTTGAACACCGCGCCGCTCGGCGGCGTCGCGATCACCTGGATCTGGTTCTGACCCAGCCCGGGCAGAGCGTCGGCACCGGCCAGCTCCGTGAACTGGATGTCGAGGTTCTCCTTCTCGAACTCGCCCTTGTCGAAGGCGAGGAAGAGCGGGCTGAACGACTCGACACGCGCCGCGGTGTTGACCGTGATCGTCGTCCGCTCCGCGAGCGGCTGCGGGTCGAGGCCGCCGACCTGCGCCGCAGGGGTGTCGGAGGTCGGCTCGGATGCGGGAGCGGCGCTCGCGCATCCGCTCAGCACGAGCCCGCCCGCCACGAGGACGGCGCCGAGCTTGATGGCGCCCGCTGCCCAGCGAGCGTCTCGGGACTGCGTCATATCGTCTATCTCCTTCGATAGTTGTCGTTTTTCACTACCGGGGAACGGGTTTCCGACCCGGGTTCTTGCAACGGCTCACAGGCCGCCGATCTTGGCGTCGCCCCGCACCACCCAGGGCGTCACGCGGTGTCCGATCACGGTGATCAGGCCCTGCATCACCACGCCGAGCAGGGCCGCGGTGACGATGCCCGCGTAGGCCTCCTCGAGGCGGAACAGCGACCGCGCGTTGAAGATGAGGTATCCCACGCCGGACCCGCCCACGATGAACTCCGAGGCGATGGTCACCAGCAGCGCGACACCGACCGCGATGCGCAGAGCCACCATCACCGAGGGAAGGCTGGCCGGCAGGATGACGTGACGGAACATCGCCCACCCGCGCACACGGAACGAGCTGGCCGCGTCGATGTACCCCTTCGGGATCGCGACGACCGCCTCCATCGTGTAGATCCAGACGTAGAAGAAGACCGTCACGCTCACGATCGCGATGATCGGAGCATCCGAGAAGCCGAAGATCGTGAGGAAGATCGGCAGGATCGCGAGCTTGGGCACGGTGTAGATGGCGCTGAGCATGGGCTCGAGAGCCTTGCGGATGATGCGCGACATCCCCATCGCGACGCCGCCGACGAAGCCGATCGTGCTGCCGATGAAGAAGCCGAGCAGCACGCGATACGACGTGTCCGCGATGTCGGACGTGAGCCGCCCCTCGAGGACCATCTCCCATCCGCGGATGATGCTCGCCGAGGGGGCCGGGAAGAACTGGGAGTTGATCCAGCCCAGCTGCGCCGACACCTCCCACAGCCCGATGAGAAACGCCGGAACCGCGATTCCCAGCGCGATCTCGAATCGCCGCCGGCGACGGTGGCGAGCCGCACGGCTCTCCAGCGGGACGCGGTTCTTGCGGATGAGGGTGTATGCACCCGTCTGCGTGGCGGTCACTTCGCTGCTCCTGCCTCGGGCGCGCCGATCTGAACCTGATCTCTGAGGTGCTCCCAGAGCGCGAGCCTCATCGCACCGAATTCTGCGGACTCGCGGACTCCGGCGGTGCGGGGGCGACCGAACGGAACCGTCTTCAGATCGAGGAGGTTTCCGGGCCGGGCGGTGAGCACCAGCACCCTGTCGCCCAGCACGAGGGCCTCTTCCAGGCTGTGGGTGACGAACAGGACCGTGCGGCCGGCCGTCTCATGCAGCCGGATGAGCTCCTCCTGGAGGATCTCGCGCAGCTGGGCGTCGAGCGAGGCGAACGGCTCGTCCATGAGGAGGATCTCGGGGTCGACGGCGAGGGCGCGCGCGATCGAGACGCGCTGCTGCATGCCGCCCGAGAGGCTCGAGGGGTAGCGCTTCTCGAAGCCGGCGAGCCCGAGCTTCTTGATCCACATCTCGGCGCGATCCGTCGCCTCGGAGCCGGTGATCCCGTTGACGGTCAGACCGAACTCGACGTTGGACAGCACCGTCTTCCACGGGAAGATCCCGTAGTCCTGGAAGACCGTGGCGATCGGAGCGATCGAGGTTCCGGCGAGATTGATCTTCACCTCGCCGCCGGTCGGCTCGATGAGCCCCGCGATGATCTTGGTCAGCGTCGACTTGCCGCAGCCGGACGGGCCTACGACGGAGAGGAACTCGCCGTCGCCGACGGTCAGGCTCAGCGGGCCGAGCGCGTGCACGGCCGAGGGACCGCTGCCGAACGTGAGACTCAGATCGGTGATCTCGATCTTCGGTCGCGATCCGGCGGCACCGCCCTCAGCGGGAGCCGCGGTGAGCTGTTCGCTCATGGTCATCCGATAACCACCCCTCTTGCCTGCGAGCGGTAGAGCTCGCGTCCGAAGCGAAGACCCAGCGTCGAGGCATCCCAGCGCTTGCCACCGCCGCAGATGGACGAGGCCGGGGACCACGGCTGCAGGACCTGCAGGTCCTCGCCGACCGCCCGGATCACCTGGCCGTTGACGTACGCGGCCTCGTCGCTCGCGAGCCACGCGACGACGGGTGAGCTGATCGACGGATCCATCGGGTGGTACTCGTCCGGCGCGTACTCGTCCGCCTCGCGCACGCGCGGCGCCTCGCTGCCGAGGGTCGCGGTGATGCGGGTGTTGCCGGCCGGCGCGATGCAGTTCACGGTCACGCCGATCTTCGCCAGCTCGAGGCTGAGGGTCAGAGTCATCCCCGCGATGGCGGCCTTCGCGGCCGCGTAGTTGGACTGACCGAAGTTGCCCAGCAGGCCCGCGCCCGACGTCGTGTTGATGATGCGGGCCGAGAGGCGCTCCCCCGCGGCCGCACGCTCGCGCCAATGCAGAGCTGCGAAGTGGGACAGGAGCCACGTGCCGCGGACGTGGACCCGCATGACGAGGTCGAAGTCGTCGGGGGTCATCTTCCACACGACGCGGTCGCGGACGATGCCGGCGTTGTTGACGACGATGTCGAGCTGTCCGAACTCGGCGATCGCGCGCTGGATCATCGCCTGGGCGTCGCCCTCGTCTCCGACGTCGCCGTAGTCCGCGATCGCCTCGCCGCCGCGCGCGCGGATCAGGTCCACGACGACGTCGGCGTCGCGGCCCCTCCCCTCGCCGTTGACGGTGCCGCCGAGGTCGTTCACGACGACCTTCGCGCCGTGCTTGGCGAGCTCGAGCGCGTGTCCGCGCCCGATGCCATGGCCGGCACCCGTGACCAATGCGACCTTTCCGGCCAGCAAGCTCATGTTCTCTCCGTTTCGTACACGTTCGTGGAAGTGGGGTTGTTCGATGTGACTCGCCGTCCGGGTCAGAGATCGGGGAACGTCTCCAGCGCCAGCTCCTTGATCCGCTTGCGATCGACCTTCATGAAGGCGGTCAGCGGAAGCTCATCGACGATCCGGATGGCCTCGGGGACCTTGTAGTCCGCGATGCGGCCCCGCAGATTCGCGCGGATGTCGTCGAGGCTCGGCGCCGCAGCCGGGTCGGTGGGAACGATGAAGGCGACCCCCTTCTCTCCGACCTGCTTCGCCGGGACGCCCACGACCGCGACATCCGCCACGATGTCGCTCTCGAGGAGCGCGAGCTCGATCTCGCGCGGGTAGACGTTGTAGCCGCCGCGGATGTAGAGGTCGGAGGCCCGTCCGCTCAGGACGAGGTTCCCGTCCTCGCGGATGTACCCGAGGTCGCCGGTGCGGAGCCAGCCGTCCGTGTCGAGCGCCTTGGCGGTCTCCTCCGGATCGCGCCAGTAGCCTCGCATGCAGCCGGGGTGGCGGAGCCGGATCGCCCCGATGACGTCCGGACCCACGACGTTCCCTTCGTCGTCGACGATGCTGACCTCGGCGCCGGGGAGGGGCCGACCGAGAGTGGACGCCATGACCTCCGGCTCGTCCTCTTCGCGCGTCCCCGTGCCCGGGCCGGACTCGCTGCTCCCGAAGCGCACCGCGACGCGGACGCCGAGGACGGACTGCATCTTCTTGATGAGCTCCGGGCTCGCCGGTGCCGTCGCGGTGATCGCGAGGCGGAAGGCCGACAGATCGCGCTCGGCGACGTCGGGCAGCGCCACGAGCCGCTCCCACTGGGTCGGCGCACCGGTGGCGACAGTGATGCGCTCGCGCTCGAGCAGATCGAGCATCTCGTTCGCGCGCCACGGCACGGGCGTGATGACCGTCGTCGTGCCGCTCGCGACGCACTCCCACACCTTGGTCATGAAGCCGCCGTGCACGAACGCCAGCGGCAGCAGGCGCCGGTCCCAGCGGCGGATGAAGTCGGAGGATCCGTATGCGGACCCGCGAAGTCCCGCGTTGTCGAACCAGGCGCCCTTCGGCAGGCCGGTCGTACCGCTCGTCCAGACGATGATCGCCGGGTCGGTCTCGTCGACGTCCACGACGTCCAGCGGCGCGCGATCGCCCTCCTGGGCCAGGTCATCGACGAGCAGCACGGCGGGCTTGTACGGCTCCGGCAGCCGATCCACGAGGTCGGGTCCGCTGATGATCACCGCCGGCTCGGCGAGCGCTGTGATGTGATCCAGTTCGCGCGAGCCCAGACGGGGGTTCATTCCGGTGATGACGCCGCCCGCGCGGGCGATCGCCGCGTAGGCAACGGCGAACTCGAGCGAGGGCGGAAGCGAGATGGCGACAACGGAGCCGCGCTTCACACCCAGGTCGGCCAGCTGCCGGGCGACCGCGCCGGCGCGCCGCCACCACTCGCCGAACGTCAGCCGCTCCTCACCCGCGACGAACGCCTCCACATCGGGGAACGTCGATGCGGCGTCCTGAAGGAGCTCGGCAAGCGTCCGTGCGTTGGGGTCGATCGCCCAGCACCCGTCGTCGGACACGAACGAGAGACCGTCGATGACGGTGACTTCGCTTGTGGAAGAGCTCATGGAACAGCCTCCGTTGCCTGTTTCTGCATTCTATATTATGCAGGTTACCGAATATAGTCAACTTCGGTCAAGCGTAAGCCGCGGGTGCGCACACCACCCGACGCCGTCCGACTGACCGGAACCGGATGCGAGAATGGTTGGAGCGCACCACCCGCGCGGCGCTGAGACTCATCCGAGAGCAAGACCGAGGAACATGCCCACCTACGCCTACGCCTGCAAGCAGTGCGACCACCGCTTCGACGCCGTGCAGTCCTTCTCCGACCCCTCGCTCACCGAGTGCCCCGCGTGCGGCGGCGCCCTGCGCAAGGAGTACGGATCGATCGGCGTGACCTTCAACGGGTCCGGCTTCTACCGCACCGACTCGCGCTCCTCCGAGAAGACCGCGTCGACATCATCCTCCGAGTCGGGGTCTGGCACCGCTGCGGCGACTTCGACATCATCGAAGTCTGAGTCGAAGTCTGAGTCGAAGTCCGCGCCCGTCGCCACGGGCTCGTAGCCGGCGGAGGCCGGCGACAGTGAGGAGGCATCACGTGTTCAAAGGCTTCAAGGAGTTCATCCTCCGCGGCAACGTCATCGACCTCGCGGTCGCGGTCGTCATCGGCGCCGCGTTCACGGCTGTCGTGAACGCGATCGTCGCCGCCATCGTCAATCCCGTGATCGCGCTGTTCTGGCAGCCCGACGCGAACGGCGAGATCGGCTTCACGGTGAACGGACTGTGGGGCCCGGTCACGTTCCCGGTCAGCGATCTCATCAACGCCCTGATCGCGTTCCTCGCCGTCGCGATCGTCGTCTACTTCGTCTTCGTGATGCCCATGAACCGCTGGAAGGAGCGTCAGGCCGCGAAGGCCGGCGCCGGCACGGACGAAGAGGAGCCGCTGCCGACCGAGCAGGAGCTGCTCGCCCAGATCCGCGACCTGCTCGCAAGCCAGGCGCCGCCGACCCGGTCCTGATTCAGTAGTGCGGCGGCACGTCCCGCCGCAGGCGGTCGTCGTTCGGCCCGGACGGGCGTGAGCCGGATGCCTCGGCCGAGGCATCCGTCTCGTCCTCGTCCGTCGGCACGGGCTCGCTCGTCGTCCCCGGCGCGGGCGTCAGCTTGGCGCGCCGACGCCCCGGCACGCGCACGACCCGCTGCCTCTCGTCGCCGGAACCCGTGCTCTCACGCGGGGGCATCGAACCTCACTCGATGACGTCGATGGGCTGCGTGGCGCCCTCGGCGCGCGGCGTCTCGGGCGGGATCCCGAGCATCTCGCCGATACGGGCGGCGACGGCCGCGGGGTCGCTGTACAGGTCGAACGAGTGCACCCTCACGTAGTGCCAGCCGAGGCGGCGGAGGATCTGCGGGCGCAGGCGCAGCGATTCGCGCAGCGTCTCGCCGATCGTCTCGGGGTCGCTCTCGACGACGACCGCTTTCCCGTCGTACTGCGCGACGAGCGGCAGGAGTCCGCGGTAGTGCACCTCGACGGCGGCGCCGAGGCGGCGCAGCTCTCGCGCGAGGGCGAGCGTCAGCGGGTCGGCGAGGTCTTCGAGGCGCGCCTCGCGAGCGCGCGCCGCGACTCCGCCGAGGATCGCCATGAGGGTCGCCGCCCCGTGCTCGAGGCGTCCGTCGTCGAACGCCGACGGACGGATCGACGACACGATGACCATCGCCCGGCGCGCGCGCGTCATGCCGACAGTGAGCAGGCGCTCGCCGTCGGGCGTCGAGAGGTCGCCGAAGTCGCTCAGCACGCGACCGTGCTTGGTGAGG